>CAZDBX010000268.1:0-3792 GCA_964503805.1 uncultured Lentimicrobium sp.
CCGTTATCGCAGCCCTGGCCATCGCGGTTTTTGTAGCTCCGGCGCTGAATACCATGCCCCAGATGTTTCAGTACATCCAGGAATATACCGGGGTGGTGAGTCCGGGCATCCTGGCCGTTTTCCTGATGGGATTATTCTGGAAACGGGCAACCACGCGGGCTGCCATAACAGGGGTTTTAAGCTCCATTCCGGTTGCGCTGCTGCTGAAGTTGCTGCCGCTTGAGATGCCCTTCCTCGATCAGATGATGTACACCTGTCTGATTACCATTGCCATTATCGTGATGGTAAGCCTGAGTACGGCAAAAACCGACGAGGATCCGAAAGCCATTCCCCTGCCGCGCGAAACCTTTAAAACCGGCAGGAACTTCAATATCGCGGCTTATGTGATTATGCTGATACTGACCGTGCTTTACGCCGCGCTCTGGTAAAGCTGCGTTTTACAGTGGTCTCTCTCAGCGTATGACAAACTTCACCGGCGGCAGAACCCTGGCTTTTGCTGTGGCCCTTACCAGATACATCCCTGACGGAAGGCCGGAGAGCGGAATATTTACCTGTGACCTGTCAACGCCTGTCCGGAACACCTGACGGCCGGTGAGATCGGTGATGGTGATGAACGCCGCGTCATCCGGGATCCCCGAAACAAGGATTTCATCCTCTGCCGGGTTGGGGGATACAACCATTGCCGGCCGCGCATCCGGAAAACCACTACCCTTCAGGCCAACACCCAGGAGCGGATTTGTCCTTAGCATCCATCCATCGCCCTGCCCATAATGTGCAGGCAGGTCCCAATCGGACGAATAGGAGTTACTGGCAATTACAGCCATATCCTCATCAACACAGAGGCTTGCTGATTTCAACGCCCAACCTTCATTGTCAGAACCTCCCAGGGGCCACGTACTCAAAATTTCCCCCCAATTAACAAAACCGCTTGTCATCAATAAAGTGTAAATATCATAACCCCCGTGATTGGCCGGGAACATTCCTGAATTGGAATTGGAAACAATCAGGCAAAGCAGATATTCATCATTATAAATTTTCATGTCCGCAATAATATCAGATCCTGTGATCCCTCCCATTGTGATTCCCATCCGTTGTTCAAGTGTATCGCCAACAAATTCATCAAAAACAATAATATCAGCATGTTGCCCCGGAGCATTATTGATAGTGTTATCCGTATTTCGAGCCAGATAATATCTGTCAGCATGATACAACATGCATACCGGATAGGTACCGGTTAAATGCGACGGGCATTCTTCATCAATCACTTCCCCCTCCGGATTTGTTTTCATGAGCCACAGCTTATCTGTTATTCCGATATGCTGACTTCCATAGAACATCAGGTTGCTGTCAGGAAGCACCACCGCATGCACAAAGCCATCGTTGTCTTCACTGCCGTATTTCCTGGCCCAGATTACCTGAAACTGAGCGTCCAGCCTGATGCAAAAAGCGTCGTCGCCTCCCATTGAGATTGAATTTGAGAAAGTGCCGTCGAAACTGCCGGTTCGCCCGACAATAAGGTAACCGTTGTCATGGGTGGGGACTATCCGAAAAGCCTCATCGTTGCCGCTGCCTCCGAAATAAAATCCTTCAGTGCTAACTCCACCGGAAGTCATGCACTTAACCCAGACATCAAACGATCCGTTGTTTACCGGAAAGTCCCCGTCGGATGAATTAGAATTGATGAGTACCAGATAAACCGAATCCTCCCGCTGAATGAGATCCTTTACAAGTTCATCACCTGAGCCGCCAAGCACTGCAACATAGTCTTTATTGCCTTCATCATCCGTGCTGATAATCCAGGCGTCGGATAAACCAGTATTGAAGGGAATGTCTGTATCTGATGAAAAGGTGTGTCCTGCAGCAAGAAAGCCTCCCTCGCGGCCTTTAACAACGCGCGTAAGATAATCCGTATTACTTCCGCCATAATTAAACGACCATTGCACTGCCTGACCGGATGCAATCACCGGCAAAGAAATCACATACCAAGCCAGCAACATTCTTTTTAAATTCGGGATAGCGAGCATAAAAATTCCATTTTAAATGTATAAAGGGAATCATATTATAATTGTCCGGACAGCATGAACAATAAACAACAAATATACAGAATCTGCCGTCAGATCTTCCTTTTCATCGAACAAACCAAAATGAGGGTATAGCCGCAAGCGGATCTGATTCAGGATTATCCGGATACTGCCGCATCCGGGAGTGCTGAGGCATAATACAACATAATAATCAGCGCCTGACAAACTTCACCGGCGGCAGAACCCTGTCTTTTGCTCCGGCCCTTACCAGATACATCCCGGACGGAAGGCCGGAAAGCGGAATATTTACCGATGATTTGTCAACGTCTGTCCGGAACACCTGACGGCCGGCGAGGTCGGTGATGGTGATGAAAGCCGCGTCATCCGGGATCCCCGAAACAAGGATTTCATCCTCAGCCGGGTTGGGGGATACCTGTATTCCGGCAACTGCAGCAAACCCTTTATCCGGCAAACCAAGGGAATATAAAGGGTCCGCTTTGAAAATCCAGCCGTCACCCATCCCATAATGTGAAGGCAGGTCCCCGTCAGATGAATAGGAATTGCCCGCTACAACAGCCATGGTGCCGTCCAGACAAAAGCCCGCTGTTTTCAGCGCCCAACCCTCGTTGGCCGATCCGCCGAAAGGCCGGCTGTAGAAATTAAATAAATCATCCGAAATCAGCAGGGTAAAAAGGTCATATCCCCCGTGGCTCCCTGTAAAAAGTCCGGAATTGGTGCCGGAGGCCACCAGGCAAAGCAGATGATCGTCATCGTAATGCTTCATGTCCACGATGGCATCCGTTCCAATGGCACCGCCACCCGATTCCATCATAAAAGCGTAATCGAGGTTTTCGTCATAGACATACACCATGATATGCTGATCAGTTACACGGTCAATCATATTATCGGTGTTCGCGGCCAGGTAGAACTTCCCGTCATGGTGTTGCATACATACAGGGTAGAAGCCGGTAAACTTTTCGATATCAGCTTCATCAATCACATCACCCTGAGGGTTGGTTTTCAGCAGCCAGCCGGTATTGGCCGATCCGATAAACTTGCTTCCGTAAAACAGCAGGCTGCCGTCGGGGAGCGCCAGGGCATCCACGAAACCGTCGTGGTCTTTCGTACCGTATTTCCTGGCCCAGACCACCTGAAACTGCGGATCCAGCCTGATGCAGAATGCATCATCGCCGCCCAGGGTTCCTGAAAAGGTACCATCGGCGCTGTTGGTTTTGCCCACGATCAGGTAGCCTCCGTTCAGGTTTTGGACAATACGGTTGGCCTCATCGTTGCCGCTTCCTCCAAACCGCAGGCCTGCGCTGAAAGTTCCAGATATATCCATCCCCTTGAGCCAGATATCCGTTGAACCGGCATTGGCTGGAAAATCCCCGTCGGCGGAAGTTGAATTGATGAGCACCAGGTAAAGCGAATCCTCCCGCTGAAACAGATCTGCCACAAACTCATTTTCAGAGCCCCCCATCACGGTTACAAAATCCTTATGTCCGTTATCATCGGATTTTATGATCCAGGTATCAAACAAACCCGAGTTTGCCGGAAGATCATGGTCTGACGACATGGAATGCCCGGCAGCCATGAATCCGCCTTCTTTACTTGTAATGATGCGCGACAGAAAGTCAGTATTGCTTCCTCCGTAATTGTAAGACCATTGCAGCGCCTGGCCCGGCAGGAGCAACGGCATTAAGACTACCATTGCTGCCAGCATCTTTCTCAGATTTAGCTTTGTTTGCATAGTTGCTTTATTAGGGGTTAA
>CAZDBX010000269.1:0-3787 GCA_964503805.1 uncultured Lentimicrobium sp.
GTCAGGAGTAACGGGTTCGCAAAATAATCCTTGCGTCTTGGCGTCTTTGCGTGGGAAATGTTATCCCGGCTGGTCTCGTTCCGATGGCAATCGGAATCGCTCGGCCACCGGGACAGATTCACCATCGAAAGGCCCGTGATTCACCATTGAAAGGCCCGTGGCACGCGTCTGAAGACGCGCGCTAGCTGGTAAAAAGGAAGACCTGACAAGTCGGAAGAAGACTTGTTAGGTCAATAGTTCATTGATTATTACAGCCAGGCCCTGTGGGGAGGTCAGGAGTAACGGGTTCGCAAAATAATCCTTGCGTCTTGGCGTCTTTGCGTGGGGTGCGTAATGCTGGGTTGATTCTGTCAATGCCCGTGGCACGTCCCGCCTCCTGGCGGGAAAGACGCGCGCGATCCAGTTGGCGCGGACGTCCTCGTCCGTGCTTCTTACTATCACCAGCCGAAACCACTATCTCCGGTTTTAACTTTTGCGATTCCATAAGCCGCAGACGATTGATATTACTACAGAATCAATATGATAACAATAATTTAACATAATAGAATCTATCTAAATATCAACATAATAGACTAACTGATTATTACTTTTCATTCTAAATTAAATAAAGGAAATATAATCTTTGATATTTTACTTTACTTTTGGAGTGTAAAACCGGAACTGCAACCTTATGAGCAACCATACTAATACCTTACTTGCTGATTTCAAGCCGGATAAAAAACTACTCGAAGACTACAAATTAATCAGCGCTAACTCCCTGGCAGTTTCTATTCTGAATGGCATCCCCACCGGCACCATTATCCTGAATCCGGAACGGGAACTTGTTTTCGCCAACAGCGCTTTCCTGAAACTCTATGAAATCCTTGATATCAGACAATTCCTGGGATTTAAACCAGGCGATCTGATGGGCTGCCAGAATCTTAAAACAGCCAATAACGGATGCGGCACTACAGACAAATGCAAGGTATGCGCCGCGCTTAAATCGATCAGGTCAGCCATTGAAACAGGAGCCGGCGCGGAAGAGGGGATCTTCAACACACAGAACGGGACGCTGAATTTACAGGTTGACACGGAAAAAATAATCATCAACAACCGGGAGTTTATCCTGATGAGCCTGCAGGATATCAGCAGTGAGAAAAAACGCCTGCTGCTGGAAAGAATCTTCTACCACGATATCCTGAACACCGCCCATAACATCAGCGGCATGGTCGAATTGCTCGCCTCGGGCGATTTTGAAGACAGCAGGGAAGAATTTCTTGGCATGCTGCTGAAATCCTCCTCCAGGCTGATTGATGAAATCAATACCCACCGCCTGATTTCGTATGACCAGTTTATCGAGCAGATCAACCCACCGGAGCCGGTCAATTCCATGCAGTTCATTGATGAGATGTTCGCTGAATTCAAGCCCTACACCACCGGGCAATACGATCTGGTGCTGGACAAAAGAAGCGAGGATTTTAACTTTTCCACCCAAAAAGTTATTCTCAAAAGGGTGATCACCAATATGATCAAAAATGCCTTTGAAGCAGAAAACGATCATGGCCCGGTAACCACCGGAATCATCCCCCTGCGCGAAAAGGGAGCCATGCTCTGGGTACACAACCCCTCGTATATGAATGAAGACATCCAGCTTCAGGTATTCAACCGTTCTTTCTCGACAAAGGGCAACGACAGGGGACTGGGCACCTACAGCATGAAACTGCTGACTGAAAAATACCTGAAGGGAAAAATTTACTTCACCAGCACCCCCTCCTCGGGAACAACCTTTATGGTTGAAATTCCCGGATAATTCAGGTTTTCATTATTCCACCCGGCTCCACTACCCTGATGCCCCGTTCTGCGGGTATTCATCGGGTTATTTCCGGCCTTTGCGGAAAAGTTCCTATCAACCTGCACCACTCATTGCAGGGCGGAAAGTAAGGACATTTTGTCAGCCTTTCCCGCATGGCACATGCTTTGATATTGCAGAGATCAAAAAAAATCTAACTTAAAATATCAAGCCATGCAAACGGGAAAAATTAACGTTCAAACGGAAAACATTTTTCCGATCATTAAGAAATTCCTGTATTCCGATCACGAGATTTTCCTCAGGGAACTGATATCCAACGCCGTAGATGCCACGCAAAAGCTCCGGGCTCTCTCATCAATGGGAAACATAAAAGAAGATCTGGGCGATCTCACCATTGAAGTTATCCTTGATAAAGAAAAAGGCACCCTGACTGTCAGGGACAACGGAATCGGGATGACAGCCGAAGAGGTGGATAAATATATCAATCAGATCGCATTCTCCGGCGCCGAAGAGTTCGTTAAAAAGTACAAAGGAAAATCCGAAGCGGATACCGCCCAGCTGATCGGCCATTTCGGACTTGGATTTTACTCATCGTTTATGGTTTCATCGAAAGTTGAAATCTTTACCAAAACCTATAAAAAAGGGCCTGGTTCAAAGGCCGTTAAATGGGAGTGCGACGGCAGTCCGGAATACACCCTCACCGAAACCGAGAAAGCCGGCCGGGGTACCGATATTGTACTGCATATTGCCGAAGACTCCAAAGAGTTTCTTGAGGAATCCAGGATCCTCAGTCTGCTGAAGAAATACTGCAAGTTCCTGCCTGTCCCTATCCGGTTTGGCAATGAAAAAACCTGGGAGAAAGTTGAAGGCGAAAAAGATGAGAAAGGCAACGATAAATACAATGAAATTGAGAAGCCAAGGTTTATCAACAATACCAATCCCGCCTGGAAACGCAAGCCGGTTGAACTGACCGACGAAGACTACAACAGTTTTTACCATGAGCTTTACCCTTCCACTTTCGAAGAGCCGCTTTTCAACATCCACCTGAATGTGGATTATCCCTTTAACCTCACCGGAATCCTCTATTTCCCGAAAGTCAAACGGAATATTGAAGTTCAGAAGGAAAAAATCCAGCTTTATTCCAACCAGGTATTCGTCACCGACTCCGTGGAAGGCATCGTACCGGATTTCCTTACCCTGATGCACGGGGTGCTTGACTCACCGGATATCCCGCTGAACGTATCACGCTCCTACCTGCAGAGTGACGCCAACGTGAAGAAGATATCCAACCACATCATGAAGAAGGTGGCAGACAAACTGGAGGATATCTTCAAAAATAACCGCGAGGAATTCGAGAAAAAATGGGACGATATCAGGGTCTTTATCGAATACGGCATCATCACGGAGCCAAAATTCTACGAGAGGGCTGAAAAATTCTGCCTTTTCAAGAATACGCAGGGCAAATATTTCACCTTTGAGGAATACAAAAATCACATTACGGCCGCCCAGACCGACAAGGACAAGAAACTGGTCTATCTCTACACCTCCGATGCGGATGAACAGCATGGCTTTATCGATGCAGCCACCGGCAGGGGTTACGACGTGCTGATGATGGACGGCCCGCTTGACAACCACTTCATCAACACCCTGGAGCAGAAATTCGAGAACTCCTCGTTTGTCAGGGTAGACGCCGATGTCATTGACAACCTCATCAAAAAGGAAGAGGCATTGCCATCGAAGCTGAACGAAGAAGAGAAGAACAAACTGAAGCCCGTTTTTGAGGATGTTGCCGGCAAAGAGCAATATACCGTGGTATTCGAGAGTATGAGCGAAACCGAGATGCCGGTTCAGATCACACGCCCCGAATTTATGCGCAGGATGAAAGACATGTCGATGCTCGGCGGTTCATCCTATATGGGTAATTTCCCGGATTCGTTCAACCTTGTGGTCAACAGCAACCATCCGCTGATTGCGAAAATGAATGACGAAAATGACGAG
>CAZDBX010000270.1:0-3772 GCA_964503805.1 uncultured Lentimicrobium sp.
CCAATTGCAGAAAATAAAAATGGCACCGAATTTATTAATAGATGAAATGGCAGGCAATCGCTCCCAATTGACGACAGCCAATAAAATCCCCCACATAAAAAAATGTAAATTACCCAAAAGAGTTCTCGGTTGTATATAAATATCTCCGCAAGCTTTTATGTACAACCAGGATATTATGCCGGATAATGCCAATAAGAATAAAAGAAGAGTAATCCTTCTTTCCCGGTTTACTTTTATTATAATCCAGATGAAGAAAATAGAAATTACATAAAATTTTGCACTGACGGCAAGGGCCCATAAAGGGCCGGAAAGAGTTATGGAATTCAAAGGACTGATGAACAAAAATTGCCGGATTACGGCGGGTGCAGCAATTTCATCTGGTATTATTATAAGTTCAAATATTAAACCGGCACATAACGCAGTGTAATAAAGCGGCAGTATTCGTAACGCTCTATTCCAAAGAAAGGAAAAATAACTCTCAGCGGATAAACCGTAGTGTCCGCAAAAAAATGATTTTCCAATAAAAAAGCCGCTTAAAGAGAAAAAAATCCACACCCCGAAAGCCCCGTTTAATTCAACCGGCATGTTCAGGGAATACATCGAGTGCCCCCAAAGAACACTCAAAACGGCAAACCCTCGTAATGCATCAATTTCTTTGGAAATTTGGCCAGCTAACAACAGTTTTATCTCTCACATACTAACTATATGGACAAAGCCCGCAATTTATTTATCGACGATGGATTTTATTATTTCGATGACGTAAGTAACTTCCGAATCGCTCATAGCCGGATACAGTGGAATGGAAAGACATTTCTGATAATATGCTTCTGCTTGAGGATAATCACCCCGCTTTGTCTTCAACATTTTTTGATAGTAAGGCTGCAGATGCACTGGAATATAATGTACCTGCGTCTGTATTTTCTGTTTGCGTAACTCCATTATGAACTGAGCTCTGTCCATACCGATTTCACTATAATTTATCAAAAGAACGTAAAGATGAAAATTTGTAGAGCAGTTTTTGTCTTCGTAGGGAATGACCAGGGAATCAATTTTCCCGAAGGCAACATTGTAGCAACTCACAATCTGCTTTCTTCGCTGAGCGAACGTTTCCAACTTCGCCAATTGTGAGATTCCCAGAGCACACTGTATATCGGTTATGCGGTAATTATAGCCCAGCATTACCTGTTCATAATACCAGGGGTTTAATTGCCGTTGATTGTTATGAGATTTAGCGGAAAAGGCTAAATCGGTGTTCACGAAATCGGCTGCTTCGCCGGTAATTCCATGAGAGCGCAATATTTTCAGGCTTTTGTATAATCGCTCGTCGTTGGTTAAGATTGCTCCACCTTCACCCGTAGTAATATGTTTTACCGGATGAAAGCTGGTTACAGTCATATCGGAAAAGGAGCATGAGCCGACTTTCGTGTTTTTATACAGCGAACCCATTGCATGGCATGCATCTTCGACAACATAAATTTTATGGCCATGCTTTTTCTCCGCATTTGCTGCAATCTGTTTAATAGTCTCCATGTCGCAACTCTGCCCTGCAAAGTGGACTGGAAGAATCACCTTTGTCCGGGCAGTAATTCTTTTTTCAATTTCCGCCGGATTGATATTATAAGTTCGGGGATCAATATCGGCGAAGACAGGCTTAGCATTACAGTAAAGTGCACAATTGGCGGAAGCAACAAAGGTAATGGGTGAGGTAATTATTTCATCTTCCGCTCCGACACCTGCCGCCAAACAAGCTAGATGCAAGGCCGCCGTTCCGGAATTTACTGCAACGGCGTACCTGGCGCGGCAGTATTTTGCCAGTTTCTTTTCGAATGTCTCCACCTGCGGGCCTTGAGTAATACGCTCTTCCGTTAAAACCTTTGTTACTGCTTCAATGTCGTCTGCATCTATCCATTGTCGCCCGTAAGGAATAAGAGACCATTTTTTTTGTTCTTCCGGCAATTGTGTTTTGATCAATTGGGGCAAACCACATTTGTAATCGCGGTAGAACTCATCAATTGACTGATCAATTGTCGGCAGTCTGTAGTTTAAAGCCCTTTCCAGTCTGGACACGTTGAGGGAAAGATTTCTGCCTCTTTGTGCTTTAAATCTATATTCACCCAATAATGAAGGAATAATTAATTTTTTATCAAAACCAAATTTGTCGGCAATCTTGAGAGCAAATTCATACTTGGAGCAATAGTCACTGCCGCCGCAATTAAAGACACCATATATCCCGGCTGTCAGTGCAATATCAATGACCTTTGCCAGCTGAAAAGTGTAAATAGTTGAAAACACGGCATCTTGAAACCCCTTAATCTGCCGAGCCGAGATTAACTCATTAATTATCCATTCACCAAGACTCTGTTTCTCCTGAATGTTCCATCCAAACAAATTCGTCCTTAAAATCAACGTATTTTCTTTTTGCCGGACTGCAGTTTCGCCCTCATATTTTGATTGTCCGTAGTAATTCCGGGGCTCAATGGAATCATCTTCAGTAAATTTCCCTTTTTCACCATTATAAACAGCATCAGTAGATATATAAACAAATCTTGTTTTTGAAGCCGCCGCCTCAACAAGATGGCGCGTGGACAAAACATTAACGGTGTTGGCAAGTTCTCTGTCTTCTTCGCATTGGTCAACATTAGTCAGCGAAGCACAATGAATAATTACATCTGGATCATGCATCATAACCAGCTTGACAACTTCTGATTTATCAGTCAAATCGATCTGCCGGCCGGCAACACCATTGATGTATACAGGATGACTATTGTAGCAACCAATGACTTCATATTTATCACGGAAATAATAGGCTAAATTCCCTCCCAGAAGACCGCTGAAGCCGGTGATTAACATTTTTTTCCTGGTTTTTTTCATTCTCGGAAAATCTGCAGTTGCGTTCATCTGTCTCATGCTTTATTCAAGGGATATCATCCATTGACCAGCGTGTTGTTTCTATCGCATAGTCATCAGCTATTTTATCTATTAACTCTCGTAGAGCCTCAATACTTATTAATTCTTGATTATTTTTGGAGTCATAGGTAAAACCTTCCGGACAGGGGGCGCCGCCGTTTCCTGCATTCATGTCAGCTTCTTTTACCGAAAAATTCTGTCTGATTACATAGCATTCATTATATTCGATTGTGTAACGGCCCTCGTCCTCACCAATCAATGTTTCATGAATTTTTTCACCCGGTCTGATACCAATAACTTCCTGCTTGCAGTTTGGTCCTATGGCTGTGGCTAAATCGGTAATTTTCATGGAAGGAATTTTAGGAACGAAAATTTCTCCGCCTTTGGCCAGTTCAAAAACCTTCAGAACAAAGTGCACCGCCTGATCAAGAGTAATCCAAAACCTGGTCATCCTCTCGTCAGTTATCGGAAGCACACCTGTTTTAACCCGTTCTTTAAAAAAAGGAACGACGGAACCACGGCTGCCTACGACATTACCGTAACGCACGACGGAAAAAAGCTTATCCAACGGCAGGCTGCGATAAACATTGGCCGCTACAAATAATTTATCGGAGCAAAGCTTTGTCGCCCCGTACAAATTGATCGGATTGCAGGCCTTGTCTGTAGACAACGCTATAACTTTCTTAACATTAGTGGCAAGAGCGGCATCAATAATATTCATCGCCCCCATAATGTTTGTTTTGATGAATTCGGCCGGATTATACTCAGCAGCGGGAACCTGTTTTAAGGCCGCCGCATGTACAACATAATCAACATCATGAAAAGCACGAATCAACCTGTCCTTATCACGAACATCACCCAAAAA
>CAZDBX010000271.1:0-3758 GCA_964503805.1 uncultured Lentimicrobium sp.
GACGTGCCACGGGCCTGGCTTAGTGAATGAAAAAACCACAACAGGCAAAGCTTGCCCCGCCCATTTTGCCGTTAACAGATTTATTGCATTTCCACATTTCCACATTCTCACATTCTCAAATCCTAATCATGCGCCTTATCCCCCAGCAGGGGAACAAACCTGAACCTGCCGTGTTGCATGGTTTCGAAGGTGCCATCGGGATTTCTTTTAATGGTGGTCATAACCTGGTAGTCGTCATCATCCACCGGGATAACGAGGATACCGCCCGGCTTCAGCTGATCTTTCAGGGCTTCGGGGATATAGGGGGCGCCGGCAGTCACGATTATTCTATCGAAGGGAGCAAAAGCGGGCAGGCCTTTGTAGCCGTCGCCGAAGAATGTTTTGACCAGGTAACCGGCAGCCGGAAGCATCTCTTTTGCTTTTGAATACAGGGCACGCTGCCTTTCTACCGAGAAAACCTTGGCGCCCATCTGGTAAAGAATACTGGCCTGATAGCCCGAACCGGTGCCGACTTCCAGAATTTTATCCCCTTTCTTAACCTGCAGCAGCTGGGTTTGAAAAGCAACGGTAAAGGGTTGTGAGATGGTTTGTCCTGCGGCTATCGGGAAGGCCTTGTCCTCATAAGCAAACTCCAGGAATCCGCTGTCGAAAAACCAGTGGCGGGGTACAGCCTCCATTGCCCTGAGTACGTTTTCATCGGATATTCCCTTTTGCCTTACAGTCTCTGTCAGTTTCTTTCTCAGTCCTTTATGACGGAATGTGTCGGTAAATTTATTCCCGCTCATCGAATTGCCCCGCTTTTGATAAATTGTGGCCAAAATTACTAATTTCGCAGGGTTTTACTAATTCATCATTCTCAACTTCTGAATATGCTTAAAATCGGCGTGTTGGGTGCAGGGCACCTGGGAAAAATTCACCTGAAATGTATCAAGCAGACGGACAGGTATGAACTTGTCGGTTTTTACGATGCCGATGCGGAGAACGCCTGCAAGGTGGAAACTGATTTATCGGTGAAGTCATTCAGTAGCATCGATGAACTGATCGACCAGGTAGATGTGGTAGACATCGTTACACCAACCCTGTCGCATTTCGATTGCGCTTCAAAAGCGCTGAAAAAATTCAGGCATGTGTTTATTGAAAAGCCGGTGGTTACCACCCCTGAGGAGGCGCGCCTGTTGATTGACCTGGCGGAGGAGGCCGGTGTAAAGGTGCAGGTAGGACATGTGGAAAGGTTTAATCCTGCCTTTATCGCGGCAACCCCGTATATCGACAATCCCATGTTTATAGAGACCCACCGACTGGCCCAGTTTAATCCGCGGGGCACCGATGTGCCGGTAATCCTTGACCTGATGATTCATGACCTGGACATCGTGCTGAGCATTGTGAAGGCAAACATCCGTAAAGTGAGCGCCAGCGGTGTGGCGGTGGTGAGCGATACGCCGGACATTGCCAATGCACGCATTGAATTCGACAATGGCTGCGTGGCGAATCTGACCGCCAGCAGGATATCCATGAAGAATATGCGGAAAACCAGGTTCTTTCAGCGCGATGCTTACATTGCCGTTGATTTTCTGGATAAAAAGACCGAGATCATCCGTATGCGCGGGGTGGATCCGGCCACCGCCGATCCCCTGGCCATGATCCTTGATCTGGGCCCCGGCAAACTGCCCAAACAGATACTGTTCGACCAGCCCGAAGTGAAGCCGCTGAATGCCATACAGACCGAACTGGAAAGCTTTGCCGATGCCATCAATAACAACACCCCGCCGCCGGTTACCATCAACGATGGCTATGCCGCGCTGGACCTTGCATACAGGATCATCGGCAAGATGAACAGTGCAGCAAACCTCATCTGATCCGGAAGGGATTTTAAATTCAGAAAAATATTTTTTTTAAAATCAACAATGCAGGCAATAATTGTATGCCATCAGCGTTCATTCCTGCATAAGGCAAAGCCAGCGAAAACCGGGAATTTATGAGGGGAAAATTACCAATAGCCAGGTTATTATTTCTGTTTGTTTTTATGGCCATTCTCTCAGGGAGTTGCGAAAAGAAAGATGATGCTTCGCTGGTGCCATCCTATCTCTATATTGAGAAAATCGGTTTAAATACGCAGTATGAGCAGGGCACCGCTTCGCATAAGATCACGGATGCCTGGGTGTATGTGGACGAAACCCTGATCGGCGCTTTTGAACTGCCGGCTACCATCCCCATCCTGACGGAAGGCCTGAAGAAGGTCACCATCAGGCCCGGAATCAAGCTGAACGGCATTTCAAACACAAGGGCCATTTATCCTTATTTTGCCCCGATCGTTAAAGATATCGTCCTGATCAGGGACAGTGTAATCCAACTCAAAGATACGATTACTTCATACCGTCAGGGGGTAATGTTCCCATGGATGGAGACTTTTGAACTGAGCAGCATGACGCTCGACACAACCGCAAAGAGTACGGTGAGGTTGCAGCGGACCAATGATCCGGCACTGCGTTTCACCATGGCCGGAGAGGCCGGTGAATACTCAGGATTTGTGCGCATGCCGGCAGATACCTCCATTTTTGAGGCTGTAACCAAAGAGGCCTACGACTTTCCTGCTGCCGGCTCCGAAGTATTTCTGGAGATGAACTATAAAACCGATAACGCACTGGTTGTCGGCGTTTTTTACCTTTCTTCATCGATGCAGGTGCAGCGCCCTTTGCTGATTCTCAATAAAAGTGAAAACTGGAATAAAGTTTATGTTAACCTGACGGTACCCAAGTATGATACCCCGAATGCAACAGACTTCAGGATATTCTTCGGGGCACAGACGGATGAAGGTTCGGAACAGGCCAATATTTATCTTGATAACCTGAAACTGATATATTTTAATACTTCGAAATGAATAGAAAACTACAGGTCGCTCGTTACGTCATAGCAGATTTCATTTCAGCCTTGCTGGCCTGGGGAGCTTTTTTTGTTTACCGTAAGTATGCTGCTGACCCCAATGTATTTGAATATCCGGAAGTTATCTACCAGGATGCCAACCTCTTGTACGGACTGCTCTTTATTCCCCTCTTCTGGTTGTGCCTGTATGTGATGATGGGAACCTACCGGCGGATATACAGGAAATCCCGTTTGAGAGAACTCGGACAAACCCTGCTGATCACCGTTATCGGCGTGATGATCCTGTTTTTTGCCCTGATTCTTGACGATACCATCGTTTCATATAAGAATTACTATCAGTCGGTGCTGGTGCTTTTTGCCCTGCACTTTGTCCCTACCTACCTGCTGCGCCTGATACTCACCTCAATAACCGCCTATAAAATCCATCATAAACTTATCGGATTCAACACCATCATTGTCGGAAGCAACGGGAATGCCATATCAATTTATAACGAGATTGAAAATCAGGAAAAATCAAGCGGAAACCGCTTTGTGGGTTTTGTGAATGCAGCTCCTTACAAAGATTATAAGCTTGAGAAATTTCTGAAGCATCTCGGCCAGATCAGTGATTTGAAACAGGTGATAAAAGACTACAGCGTGGAAGAAGTTGTGATAGCCATTGAGCGCTCGGAGGTAAAGACCATTGAGCAGATTATCACGGAGGTAGAAGATACCAATGTGGTGATCAAAGTAATTCCTGATATGCAGGACTACCTTTTGGGAACCCTGAAATCAACCTCCATTTTTCACACGCCCCTGCTTCAGATCTCCCCGGATCTGATGCCGGCCTGGCAACAATCGCTTAAGCGGATGATTGATGTTGTGGCATCCATCATTGC
>CAZDBX010000272.1:0-3754 GCA_964503805.1 uncultured Lentimicrobium sp.
AGGGCTGGTTTACCAGTTCACCTTTGATTATACCGATAATAACAGGCCGGGATTAAAGAAATTCAGGACTTTTGAGGAGTTTGACCGGAATTTTAACATTACTCCGGATCTTTTTAACAGAATGATAAGATTTGCTTCAGAAAAAGGTGTTGAACCTGATCAAAAGGGCATTGCCTTTGTCCGTGAAGAACTGGAGAACCTGATGAAGGCGCTGATTGCGCGAAATCTTTTTGATGAAAAGGGATTCTATCCCGTTTATCTGCGTACGGATAAAACCTACCACAAAGCGGTTGAAGAGATCAGGAAACAACAACAGTAACGTCGGTCGCGACCCGGGGCATGACTTTTCCGGGAGAAAATGATTTCAGTTCAGAAAAAATCGTCTTTGCTGAATGATTTTCAGCAGATGACTTCAGCCGCAATTACTCTACGGTAACGCTTTTGGCGAGGTTCCGGGGTTGATCCACGTTGCATCCGCGCATCACCGCTATGTGGTACGACAACAGCTGAAGCGGAATGGTCGCGATCAGGGGAACCAGCATCTCCTCGGTTTCAGGAACTTCAATAATGTGGTCTGCCAGGGCTTTCACGGTTTCGTCGCCTTCGGTGACAATGGCAATGATTTTACCTTTCCTGGCCTTCACTTCCTGAATGTTCGACACCACTTTCTCGTAGGTTCCTTTATTGGTGGCAACCACAACCACCGGCATCTCTTCGTCGATCAGCGCGATGGGGCCATGTTTCATCTCAGCGGCCGGATAACCTTCGGCATGGATATAGGAGATCTCTTTCAGTTTGAGCGCACCCTCCATGGCAACAGGGAAGTTATAGCCCCGGCCCAGGTAAAGGGCGTTTCTTACATCCTTGAATACCCTTGCTATCTCGATGATTTTATCGTTTACCTTCAGGGTTTCCTCTACCTTGCCGGGAATATCATCCAGTTCATGGAGAAGCTGGTTGAACCTCGATTTGGAGATTGTCCCCTTGCTGTCGGCAAGCATCAGCGCCATCAGCGTAAGCAGGGTAACCTGTGCGGTGAATGCCTTTGTCGAGGCAACGCCGATTTCAGGGCCGGCATGGGTATACGATCCGGCATGTGTGGCCCTGGCTATGGATGATCCGACCACATTGCAGACGCCGATGATGGTTGCTCCCTTCGATTTTGCCAGTTCGATGGCGGCAAGGGTGTCGGCGGTTTCACCTGACTGTGAAATGGCAATCACAACGTCGTCTTCATAAATAACCGGATTCCGGTATCTGAACTCCGAAGCATATTCTACCTCAACGGGGATGCGTGCCAACTCCTCAAAAAGGTATTCCCCGACCAGTCCGGCATGCCACGAGGTGCCGCAGGCAATAATAATGATGCGTTTGGCATTCACCAGCTTTTGCTGATAGTCGATGATCCCTCCCAGCAGCACAATGCCTTCGCGGGCTTTCAGGCGGCCCCGCATGCTGTCACGGATCGACCGGGGCTGTTCGTAGATTTCCTTCAGCATAAAATGATCAAACCCTTCTTTCTCCAGCGCGCTGAGGTTGATTTCCAGGGTCTGGATATAGGGGGTTTTCTCAATATTGGTGATGGTCTTGATTTTGATCTCCTGATTGCGGTGAAGAATGGCAATCTCTTCGTCGTTCAGGTAAACCACCTCGCGGGTATATTCCACAATAGGCGTGGCATCCGAAGCAACAAAAAATTCATTTTCACCGATACCGACAACCAGCGGGCTTCCCTTGCGGGCGGCGATCAGCGTATCAGGGTCATTTTTATCAATGATTACAATGGCATAAGCGCCCACTACCTGGTTAAGCGCGATCTGAACAGCTTCGGCCAGACTTACTTTTTCATTGATTTCAATGTCTTCTATCAGGTGAATCAGCACTTCGGTGTCTGTTTCACTTTCGAAACGGAATCCCCTGTTGACCAGTTCATTTTTAAGCGGGGCATAGTTTTCTATAATTCCATTGTGAATGATGGCCAGATTCTTGGAATAGGAAAAATGGGGATGGGCATTCACGTCGTTCGGCTCTCCGTGTGTCGCCCAGCGGGTATGGGCGATACCTATATTTCCCGAAAGGTCTTTACCTATAACTGCCTCTTCCAAAGCCGCTACTTTACCTTTACACTTATATAACTTAAGATCACTGTTGAGCACAGCAACCCCGGCACTGTCGTATCCGCGGTATTCCAGCCGGTGTAATCCCTTGATCAGAATCGGATATGCCTGCCTCGGGCCAATATAAGCAACTATTCCACACATAATTTCTGTTTTAATTTCATTAAATCATAACGACCAGGTCAATGATACTTAATCAAATTGTTCATTGAAAGTAATCTGTTGAAACATTGATCATAAAGTGACCGGATCAGGTTATCACTTTCGCCGGTTTTTCATTTATAAACAGCGTTTAATCCCTGAGGTTTTAATAAGAACACCCTTGCCTTTCTTTTTTTCTGGGTTCAGGGATGCTTGCTTCTGTTTAACAAAAGCAGATACAAAGGTACTGCTTTAAAAAGAACAAATTCAGAAACCGGCTCTGAAATCTGTATACGAATGAGCAATTAAGAAATTTTAAAATGTAGCGGATTACTCGATGAGGGTATAATAGATTACGAGTTTCACCCGGCCGTTGCTGCCGGCCGGCCCTTTGATAACAGCCCGGTTGGCGGAAAGGGAGGAACCGGCAATCACCATCATCAGTCCGTGATCTTCCGCATCGGGGTAACGCATTCTTTCCTGCACATATTTTGTGAGCCTGAAGCGATATTCTCTGTTATTGAGATTCTTGCCCCCGAAATAGGCCGAACCTATGTTTTCGTCGGGTAAAACAATATACGCCCCGGTGCTGCTCAGCGCCCTGATGGCAAGTTGGGTGGGCGGAGGCAGGCTGGATTCCGGATCGTCATTGGTAAATATCAGCAATGCTTCATTTACTGCAATACGTGCGTTTTCCGGAATATTTTTAAGGTAAGGAATTCTCAGTTTTACTTTTGTTCCGGCCATTGCCTGCAGAAAAATACGGTTAGCTCCTGCTGTGGTATCTCCGGCAAGCTGCTGAAGTAGCTCAGGGTCGGCACCGGTATAATTAAAATGATTGTAGTTGTTGAAGCGGGCGCAGGAGGCGTTGATGGGCAGCCTGATGGAGGTTGTGTCGGTTTCGTTATGATAATGGATGGTTATCCTGGAAAGATCATCCACCAGATCGAAAGAGAGAATGGAGCCTGTTGCGGTGGTGGTGAATGGATCCACGGTGATGTGCAGGCCTTTAAAAACTTCCAGAAAATAAGCATTTGAGGAGAGGGTTTCTTCGCCGGCAGTCATTATCTTTTCAGCAAATTCCTGAGTCAGCGTGATCCGCAGGTGGGGGGCAACAAAGGCGCCATTGACCGAATCTGCCTTTACCAGATTGGGAACAAAAACAGCTTCGCCGATCTGCTGGGGAATCACCGGAACAGTATTATGAGAGTAATAAGCGGAGTCAACATTGATAGAGTCGGCAAGCTCGAAAACCCTTACCGTGTGTTGCGACAGGGAATCGCCGTAAATTCCTGAATATTTCAGGGTAAGCACAATGGAATCCGCAACGGGATTTTCGCCAAAGGTAACGTTGTTTGTCGGCAGACGGAATTGCGTATAAATTGATGCCAGTACATTCCCGAAAACAGGGTCATTCATATAACCCAGAAGGTTTGCCGATAGCTCGTCTGTGCGCAGCGAATCTTCCCTTACCGTATAGGCGATAATGGTTGAAG
>CAZDBX010000273.1:0-3749 GCA_964503805.1 uncultured Lentimicrobium sp.
GTTTTTCATACCCATCAGGTACTCGCCTTCGTCTTTCTTTTTACCGTTTGGCCAGAACCAGCTATGGCGCCCGTTGGGATTGTCGTCGATAAAAGCGCCCTGAAAGCTCAACTGCCCGTCGTCGTAGTAATATTTCCAGTCACCGTTACGCATTCCACCGCGGTAAGTGCCTTCTTCACGGTGATCGCCGTGCTGGTATTTCCAGAATCCCTCCTCCAGTCCGTCGACATATTCACCCTGAATGATCACAGTTCCGTTTTCATCGTATTCGGTAAAAAGTCCTTCCGATTTTCCGTTCAGGAAATTCTCTTCGCGCAGCAACAGTCCGTCATCGTAATACCATTTCCACAGACCATCGGAATTTCCCTGGTTGTTGTAATTGCCTTCCTGTTCCAGGTTTCCGTTCTGATGGTAGAAACGCCATTTGCCGGTGCGTTTGCCATTCCGGTATACACCTTCCGACCTCAGTGTCCCGTCTGCATAAAACTCCTTCCACGGCCCGTCTTTTACCCCTTCATCGTCAATTATCCCTTCGGCCGTAATCACTCCGTTGGTAAAGGTGTAAGCGGCAACCACCTGACCCTTTTCATCGTACTCCCGCCGTATACCTTCAGGGGTATCGCCCTTGTAGCTGGCCCTGGTTTTTACTTTTCCGTCAGGATAATAATCGGTGCGCACATCCAGCTTAACCAGTTCGGGCGGTTCTTCCTGCCTGACATCATTCACATATTTGGCAATATCAATGAGCATACCTTTTTCGTCATACTCTTTGAAGTAGCCGTTGCGCTTATCGTCGCGGAAATTGCCTTCGGTTTTCACCTTTCCGTCGGGGTAGAAAAATTTCCATTTACCCTGTTTCAGTCTGTTGCGGTCGCGGCGATTGATGTTTTCACGGTCTACCACAAATCCGCGCCGGTATTCAATCATGGTAATCACCGTTCCTTCCTGGTCGTATTCACGCGCATACCCGTTTTCCAGGCCGTTTTCGAAATTGATGGTCCGCATCACTTTCCCGTCCGGATAATAATACACGGTTAGTCCGTGTTTCACGTCATTTGAAAAGTTCTCTTCAATGATTTCGTTTTCCCTGATGGTGCGGCGGATGCCTTCCTTTTTTCCGTTCAGATAGGTAATCTGCAGGGTGGTTTTGCCGTTTTCGTCATAAAAACTCCAGATGCTGTCGAGCTCGAAATTCCTGCGGTTTCCTTCCGATTTCAGGGTGCCGTTTTCCCAGTAAGTTTTCCAGTAACCATCCGGTTTTCCGTCGCGCATCATTCCTTCGCTGGAAACTTTGCCATCGGGATGAAAAAAGCGGTTGAATCCGTTGGGTACAACGGTGTTGTCCTGCGCTTTCAGAAGAAAGGCACAGATCACAAAAACCAGAAACAGCAGTGATTTTCGCATTTTGTAAAATTACGCAAATCAGCGGAATTTTTCCTACCTGATCAGTTTTGCCGCTTTTGAAATTTCCAGCATCCTGATAATCGGTTCTTTGGCCCGTTCTATAACAGCGGCATCCAGTAAAATTTCCGGAGATTCATTTTTCAGACAGAGATACAATTTCTGTACCGTGTTCAGTTTCATATAAGGACAATCGTTACAGGAACAGGTTTCGTCCGATGGCACAACAATAAATTCCTTATCGGGAGAAGCTTTCTGCATCTGATGAATGATACCGCCTTCGGTTGCCACAATATACCGTTTGTGGGAATCCTTTCTGGTAAATTCCAGCAATGCGGCCGTGGATCCGATGAATTCGGCCAGTGCAAGCACCGGTCCGCGACATTCGGGATGTGCGATCAGTTTTGCATCCGGATTCTCCATCTTCAGCTGTATCACTTTTTCGTCGCTCAGCTGATTATGCACATGGCAGCTTCCGTCCCACAATACCATATTGCGTCCCGTTTGTCCGTTGATGTATGCACCCAGGTTTTTGTCAGGGGCAAATATCAGTTTTTCATCCTTGGGGAAAGATTCCACGATCATTTTTGCGTTGCTGGAAGTACAGATTACGTCTGACATCGTTTTAACGGCAGCAGAGCAATTGATATACGAAACCACCTTATGCCCCGGGTGAGCCTCAATAAAGCGCTTAAAATCGTCCGGAGGGCAGCTGTCGGCCAAAGAACAGCCGGCTTCAAGGTCCGGTAGCAGTACTTTTTTATCAGGACTGAGTATTTTTGCTGTTTCGGCCATAAAATGCACACCGGCAAAAACAATCATATCTGCATCGGTCTCTGCTGCTTTTTGCGAAAGTTGCAGGCTGTCGCCGACAAAATCGGCGATATCCTGTATTTCCGGCACCTGATAATAATGCGCCAGAATTACCGCATTTTTTTCTTTTCGCATTTTATCAATCAGACTCAGCAATTCTTCGTTGGTTTGCATTCCGCTGTGTTTTTGTGAGAAATCGTTCATTTCAGTTTTTAATAATGAAATCTTTAAATAAAAATCATTATTAATATTACTGCTGTTAATACTGTTGGAAAATTGTTGATTTTACTTCTTGTTTTTTTCCTTATCAGTAGTTTATCAACAACCAGTTAACCGGAAAAAGTTCAGATTAATGTTGTATCACAAATATTTAGCCAACTATTAACAGTTTGTTGATAATTTGATTCCAACAGGTACAAAAGTATCTGAAAGATGTTTATTTCTGTTGATTGCGTGTTAATTGTTTTTGACAAGTAAGACCAATTTCATTCTTAATGCATGCTATCCGGAAAATTCTGAACGGATCCGGTCATTTTTCAGAATTTTATAACAATGTTAAACGGAAATTAACAGAATTTTGTTAATAAACTATATTTTACTGATTATCAGCTTAATATTTTGTCTAAGCGGTTAACCGGAATTTTTAAGTATCTTATTTCTAACAGGCTCTGCTGATAACCTCAATTAATGATTAATTTTGTGATTAAAATTATTAACAATGTGGGATAAATCACAAATACTGGCATTGGCAAGCGATCATGCAGGGTTCGAATTGAAGTCATTTCTGATAAAAATACTTAAGGAAGAAGGGTATCAATTTCAGGATTACGGGGCTTTTTCTACAGAAAGTGTTGATTATCCTGATTTTGCGCATAAACTGGCAAAAGCGGTTCATGACGGGCTGCACACGCGCGGTATCGTAATCTGCGGAAGCGGGAATGGCGTATGCATGGTTGTGAACAAATATGAGGGTATTCGCGGTGCACTTTGCTGGAACAGCGAACAGGCGGAACTCACCCGCCGGCACAATGATGCGAATGTGTTATGTTTGCCCGGAAGATTCATTGATTTTAATGATGCCATTAATGCGGTGAAATTGTTTCTCAATACTGATTTTGAGGGTGGAAGACATAAAACGAGGGTGGACAAAATCAATAAAATTGGCTGATTCTGCTGATGATTGAAGTTTACAACAAATTCAGAAAGGATTCATCCTTAAAGGCTGCCGACACTGAGCATCGCCGGAAGATAAGTTATAATATCAGCCGGTATGATCTGGCCGTAAAAGCCGGAAAGCAGCAATATGCCAACCTTGAACTTGCCCGGAGCCGGGCGGCTTATCTGAAAAACAAAGTAATCGGTGACCTGGAGAAGTTTCTTGTTGAATTTGAGGTAAACTTTGAAAAAAACGGGGGAAAAATCATCTGGGCGCAGGATGCGGGGGATGCCATCAGGGAAATTCTTGAAATTGTTAAGAAATATGATGCGGCCTATGTGGTGAAATCCAAAAGCATGGTTACCGAGGAGATTGAGTT
>CAZDBX010000274.1:0-3740 GCA_964503805.1 uncultured Lentimicrobium sp.
GGTATGCCGGCCGGGTTATAGTAATATATCACTTTATGGAGTAAAAGTAACCTGATTTGGTTTATAATATCCTGATATGTGATCAGTTTGATTTATAATTGATCAATGAAGAAGACCGGAATTGCTGCTAGCTATTTTCATAAATCCTGCCAGGGGTGTTTTAGCCTTCCGGATATTTAAAATCAGTGCTTTTTTCGTTTTAGCATCAGGTAATCAAGATGATACAATGCCTTGATGCTGAACATGTTCAACTGTGAAGCATTGAATAATTGATCAAGATTGTTAAAGTATTTAATATTATAAGCCTTGTTTTCACTCTCAATATTATTTTTCCATACCAGGCTCAGCATGCTGCCCGGCGCAAATTCCCATCCGATAGCAAGGTCAATGCTGAAAAAGTTGTAGTTGAAATTTGCATCATACACCAGGTCGGGATCAGGCGTCAGGCTGCCGTCTGCATTCAGAATGTAATAACCTCTATAATCTGCTGTTTGCCAGAAATGCCTGAACAATAGTGAAGTTGAAATCAGCCGGCTGACCATATACTTGCCGGAGAAAGAATTTTCCAGGGTCTTTACATCTCTTTTGCCAAACCACACAGTATTATTGTATGCTCCGATAAATCCCAGATCTCCCGGGTTGTCGCCCAGCCCCGTTGTATGCCTGAATGACAGGCGGTCGTTGAGCCTTACCACCGGTCCTATTTCAAACCAGGTGTAATGTTTCCTGTCATATTCGGCGGTATAATAGAACTCACCATCTATTGCCAGTTTTTTGCGGTAATCGCTCGAAAAGCCTATCCAACCCTGGGTATATCCGGGTTTAATGAAATATCTTCCTTGAATTCTGGGTTCATAATAATCATACCTTTCGGATGGAGAAACAGAAACTCCCCACCACATTGTAAGGTAATTCTTAAATGTTGTATTGCCCTTATAGGTGAGCAAGGTATTGATGTTGGTTTTATTGTTCAGCGCCCTGATCTGATCGAGACCCAGACTTTGTGAAAAATTGAGGAATATGCCGAAAGGTTCATAAAGTCTGTAACTGACGTAAATCCCCCGGTTTTGCTGATTTCTGTAGCGGTTGATACCCAGATCATTAATATTGTAATTGGAGTCCAGGGCACTCTGATAAACCGAAAACTGGAATTTTCCCCGGCTTTTCATCAGAAAAGCACCGTAATTGTATCCGGTTTTATTTTCGCCCCAGGCAAATTCGGGATTTGCACCCGCTTTATTCCACTTGGATGCGGAAAAACTCAATCCTGCAAAGTAAGTCTTTGTTTTGTTCCCGAGGGTTGCGCCCGCTCCGGTGACATTGGAGTCATCCCAGCCTCCGGGCCTGGTGACATTGGTATTGATAAAATAGACAGAAGAATTGTTGGGCAGCGCCTGATCCAGCACCACAATGTTATAGTTGGTCGCCGGATCAGTAAGGATTTCCCTTTCCCGGCCACTGACCGTATCTTTAGCGGTAGCCCAGGTATTGCCGGTTACTGCATTGAAAACCCCTATCCCCAATCCCGAACCTGTTCTGCCACTGAATTTCATCGCATTCAACAGCCTAGCACTTACCGGATTGTGGGTCAGGACTTCCGTCTCGTCAAGCATGGAATTGACCATGTAATGACGCAGTGGTGTGCGACCTATGCGCCGCGAATAGAAGAGTTCTCCCTTGTTGAAGAGATCAGTGCCTTCATTGAAAAATGTCCGGTTTTCGTCGTAAATTAACTCAAGTGCAGTAAGGTTTTTCTGGATTCTGTCTGATTGCACCTGGCTGAAATCGGGCAGTAGAATCATATCAAGGGTGAAACTTTCGTTGATGCCGTATTTCAGGTCCATGCCTCCGTTGTATGCAAAGGACCACGGATCGCTGCGGAACGCAGGATCACTGTTGTGTTGCATGTTGGCAGAAAGGTATGGCGTAAATGACAGGCGCAGGGGAGGCCTTATGCTTTCAAATCCCGTTAGTTTGCCCCAGTGTACCTGAATATTTCCGGCTCCTTTCTCCTCAAGGGCCCAGTGGATTTGTTCGCGGTATCTTCTGATTTTTCTTATCGCCTGGAAACCCCAGTCCTGGGTGGGTAGCCCCGGAAACCTGATTGCAGAGTAAGGGATGCGGATTTCAGCAATCCATCCGGAGTCGGTGATGTCAACTTCACTGTACCAGACGGCACTGTAGGTTTCATCAAGCATCCGGCCATCCACCTGTATTCCGGAAGCGGAAACGGCGAAATAATATGCATCCTGCTGATTGTTATAGGTGTCAAAGGCAATGCCGAAGTAATCGGCATTCAGATCATCATTATCCCGTTCACCCAATTGCCGGGCGATGCTGTCGGGCGCCCGGTCATACATGATGGCGGCAATATAAACTGCCTCATCATTATACATCAGCATAACCTTTGTTTCGAATGAGGGCTCGGCATCCGATACAGGTTCAAATTGTCTGAATCCGCTGAGTACAGTGGCATTTGTCCACTCTCCTTCTGAGATTCTGCCATCAATATGCGGAATTGTGACAGTCCGGTTTATTGCAGCTGAAGGAGGAACGCCGGCCAATGCGGCTGACGAAAAGGTAAACATGCTTATAAAATATATTGTCAGAAGAACAAAGGTTCTCATAGGGGACGATGGTAGTTGGAATAGAATAGAAATGAAAACAACTCTCTTTAGTTAATAGTACTGTTGGTCAACTTAAAATTGTAACTAAGATTAAAAACTTTTTATATTTGTTTGAACTGACAGCCGGCTAATTTGTTTAAGCCAGTGATTCCGGACAAATATACCGGATTTTCTCAAAGGTTAGCACTTAAAGTAATTAATTCAACATACCAAATAATCAGTTTAACCATATCATCATGAACCTCCACGAATTTCAGGCAAAACAAGTACTTCGTTCTTATGGCGTTCCGGTGCCTGTTGGCATTGTTGCCGAGACCCCTGAACTGGCAGTAAAAGCGGCCGAAGAAATCCAGCAGATTACCGACTCTGACCGGTGGGCGGTAAAAGCGCAGATACATGCCGGAGGCAGAGGCAAAGGCGGAGGCGTTAAGATTGCCCAATCGCTGCATGAAGTCTGGGAAAAATCGTCTCAGATTATCGGGATGACGCTGGTCACTCCTCAGACAGGTCCTGGTGGAAAGTTGGTGAGTAAAGTGCTTGTTGAGCAGAATATTTTCTATCCGGGCGAAAGTGAACCCAGGGAATTTTATATGAGTATGTTGCTGAACCGTGCCAGCGGAAGGGTCATGATTATGTACTCTACCGAAGGAGGCATGGATATTGAGGAGGTTGCCGAAAAGACCCCTCACCTGATCTTTACCGAAGAAGTTGATCCCAAGGTTGGCCTGCAGGATTTTCAGTGCCGCAAAATTGCCTATAACTTCAAACTTGAAGGTGCTGCCCATAAGAACATGCAGAAATTTGTAAAAAGTCTGTATGATGCGTACATGGGCAGTGATGCAGCCTTGCTTGAAATAAATCCGGTATTCAAAACATCCGACAATCTGATCATGGCGGCCGATTGTAAAATGCGCCTTGACCAGAATGCACTGTTTCGCCACCCTGATCTGCTTGCCATGCGCGATCTTGCAGAAGAAGATCCAGCCGAAGTTGAAGCAGGGGCGCATCACCTGAATTATGTTAAACTCAGCGGGAATGTAGGATGCATGGTGAATGGAGCCGGATTGGCTATGGCAACCATGGATATTATCAAACTATCGGGCGGAGAACCTG
>CAZDBX010000275.1:0-3735 GCA_964503805.1 uncultured Lentimicrobium sp.
TGAACTGTTGTTCAATGTCTGGCTGTTCTATACGTTCCGCAACCGGATGAAAAATATTTTTGCAGCCATGGTCTCGGCAATAATCATCAGTAAAGCAGCCTATTATGGCTTTAAAGCGATATTTATTTCGTTAGCACTTATCGGCCCGGGGCTGATTTCCACCCCCATTTGGATCCAGTTGTTAACTACGCTTTTATTCAGCTGTTACGCATTGCTGCTGCTGAAGAACAAAGCCTGAGAACATGCCCGGAATAAGGGCTTGTCAGTTTACGTGAAGTTTGTGGATTTAAGCTGAGTCTTACACCGTAGCTGAAAATTAAGCTGCACCGCGACGCTGTGTGCTCAAACGTATTATGGCAAGCAACATCAGCGCAACGCTTGCCCACTGAACCGGGCTGAGTACTTTATCATGGAAGAGATAATCAAAAACAATGGCTGAAAGCGGGAAACATAACTCGCAGATGGCAGCGAGCATTGCTGTTACCTTCTTCAATCCGAAATAATACAAAAAGATAGCCCCGGATCCGACGGTGAGCGAGATGATCACAATAATGAGCCAATTGGCCGGGGTTGCCATGACAAAACCGCTCATATTGCCTGTAACCACAACAAAAATGAGCATAATCAGGGAGGTAAAACCGTATCTGTAAAATGTCGCAGCCTGAAAAGAGAGATTATGTAAAACGCCTTTTCCAAGCACAGTGGCAGCCCCGAAACAAAATGCGGCAATCAATGAATAACCCGCTGCAATCATGGTTTTTGAGCCGGTATTGAAGTCAGGAAGATTAAACCCAAAAGTCAGGAAGTATCCTGCAATGATTGCCATCGATGCCCAGAAAACAAAGCTTCTGTTCAGTTTTTCGCGCAATAAAACGGCTGCCAGGGCGATGGCAAAGACGGGCTGAAGTTTTTGCAATAAAACGACAATGGATAGATCTTTAAATTCTACAAGGAAAAGCGCCTTTACTATGGCCATTGTACCCAGCGCACCACCGGTTAATGCAATGAGCGCCAGATATATAATTTCTCTTTTAGTCAGCCTGCCAAACAGTTTGTATTCCCTGAAAAGAAAAAAATTCATCAGTAAAAAGGGGAGCGCATGAAGAATAAAAACGACAAAAACGATGTTCAGATTGTATAGTTGCGGGGTTAGCAAAATACCATCAAGGCCCCAGAGCGATGCGGAAATGCAGACAGCAAGCGAGCCAAAAACCAGGGATTTACCGGATTTTGTCATCAGACAAAGGTGATTAGGTGATAAGTCTGCGCAAAGCTATGAAAATCCGGGAAATGTTTTCCGGATAAGGGTGAGCCCTTTTTTCCGTTCAGGGAAAAAACCGACCGATGACGCTGCTTCGGTATTCAAAAATCTTACCGATCTTTTGCCTGACCAGTTTGCCGGCCAGCGCACTTCCAAGCCTTCCCATCGGCAATTCATAGTTGACAATATCCGTCATCATCACACCTTCCGGAACCTCTTCAAAAATATGCTGGTGATGCCACAAACGATAGGGGCCTGACACCTGATTATCGATAAAATAGCGCAACCGGTCAACCTGGGTTATTTCGGTAATCCATGTTACCGGGAACATCGGAAACGGCCTTACCGTGTAACGTATAATCATTCCGGGATACATTGCGGGAACAGGCTGAGGAAACAGTATTCTGAAGCCCATCTCCGGAGGCGTTATCCTGGCAAGGTTCGAGGGATCGGAAAAAAAATTCCAACAGGTCAGAACATCTGTCTTTACCAGTTGAGTTGTTTGAAATACAGGCATATTAAGAATATTTAATTGTAAACAATCAGGGCTCATCAGTCAGCCGGCCGCCCCTTACTGTTGCTCCGATTACAATTCCGGCAGCAATAATGATGAGATTCTTAATAATATATTGTCCTTCAAGGGTAGGCACAAATGGAAATACGCTGAAAGCAAGACCCGGAAATAACACTAACGGCGTCAAAGTACCGGCCATTTGAAGGAATAGCAAGAGTAAAGTCTCGCGTAACAATATTCCGGAAATCAGTCCCAATCCGATCAGTGTTTCCCAGGCAGCCAGGATTATCATGGCCGTTCCTCCGGAAATAAGACCGAAAGTCAGCAGTGATATTGTATCTGAAGCCAGGGTTTCGGCCGGACTTAAAGTGGGAAAAAATTTCAGAACACCAAACCAGATAAAAATCAATCCAACACTGATTCTTAGTAATAGAATTCCCTTTGAGGCCATCCAGTTCGTGATGCGCCGGTCTTTTTCTGAGAGTTGTTTCCACATAGTAAAGTTAGTTTGCCAGAAAAACAAAGGTCAGGCCACTTTGTTTAAACATGAAGAATTATAAGACAGTGTTTAGCATATAAATTTTATGATTAAACATTATTTTTTGAAATCCATAAACCAACACCGGGGAAAATATGAGTTTATTTAATTGATTATGTGTCTTTTACACTATTTTTTAGCATGATAAAGTAATATTTTAACATTTTTTTGTTTAATTTTTATTATCTTTCATTGAACATTAGTCCAAAAACCCTGTTAATTACCGTTACAAATCAATTCACATTAACCTAAACCTAAAAACCATGAAATTTTTCAGCTCTACACTCCGTTCCTTATTGTTGGTGTTGATGCTATTACCTGTGTTTGCCTTCAGCCAGGCAAGATTGCAGGTAATTCACAACTCGGCCGATGCGGCAGCAAGCGTAGTCGATGTCTGGTTGAATGACCAGTTGCTCATCGACAATTTCGCCTTCCGCACAGCCTCTCCTTTTATTGACGCACCCTCCGGCGTTGATTTTGACGTGGTGATTCAGCCCTCAAATTCTACCGACACTACCAATGCCCTCGCAAGGTTCACCTACAACCTTACCGATGGCGAAACTTATGTGCTTGTTGCCAATGGCATAGTTGTTCCAACCGGTTACAATCCGGCTACTCCTTTTGATATTTATGTTTACCCTTTGGGCAGGGAATCTGCCACTTCATCCACCAACACTGATCTCCTGGTTTTCCATGGGTCAACCGACGCACCCGTGGTTGATGTTGTGGAAGTAGGAGTCGGAGCAGGAATCATCGTTGACAACCTGGCTTACGGTGAATTCGACGGATATCTCGAACTCCCCACCCTTGATTTCAGTATCCAGATCCGCGATGAATCAGGCACCACAACCGTTGCCCAGTTTGACGCACCTTTATCCACTTTAGGTCTTGACGGTGCTGCCGCAGTAGTGGTTGCTTCCGGCTTCCTGAATCCATCCAATAATAATAATGGCCCTACCTTTGGCTTATATGTTGCCCTGCCAACCGGAGGCAACCTTGTCGCGCTGCCTTCTGTTTCGATTTCTACTGCACGTATTCAGGTAATCCACAATTCAGCCGATGCCGCAGCAGCCGAGGTTGACGTATGGCTCAATGATCAGTTGCTGATTGACAACTTTGCATTCCGCACTGCCTCTCCTTTTATTGACGCACCTGCAGGTGTTGATTTTGATGTGGTTATCCAGCCGGCCAATTCGACCGATACCACCAATGCCCTGGCAAGATTCACTTACAACCTCAACGGAGGTTCAAAATATGTACTTGTTGCCAATGGCATTGTGGCCCCCACAGGTTACAACCCTGCAACACCTTTTGACATCTACGTTTACGGCATGGGTCGTGAAGTTGCTACTTCACCCTCTAATTCTGACGTACTTGTATTCCACGGATCAACTGACGCCCCTGTGGTTGATGTTGCTGAAA
>CAZDBX010000276.1:0-3129 GCA_964503805.1 uncultured Lentimicrobium sp.
AAAAAAGTAACACAGAGAACACTGAGGTTTCACGGAGCAACACAGAGAAGAATTTAAATCTCTGTGACCCTCTGTGACTACTCTGTGAATCTCTGTGAAACGAAAAAAGTAACACAGAGAACACTGAGGTTTCACGGAGCAACACAGAGAAGAATTTGAATCTCTGTGACCCTCTGCGACTACTCTGTGAATCTCTGTGAAACAATAAAAGTAACACAGAGCACACCGAGGCTTCGCGGAGTAACACGGAGAAGTATCTTAAACTCTGTGACCCTCTGTGACTTCTCTGTGAATCTCTGTGAAAAAAAAAGTTACACAGAGCACACCGAGGCTTCGCGGAGTAACACAGAGAAAATTTAAATCTCTGTGACCCTCTGTGGCTTCTCTGTGCATCTCTGTGAAACTAATACACAGTTTTACCATGCAAGTTACCTGATGCATCTTTAACACCGGTATATCAAATAACGAATTACCCAATTATACATTACTTTTGGCCAAATTAAATAACTATACTCCGTTGAGAAATTTTAATGAATTGACTTACAGCGAATTATGAAAACTTGTATAAAGATAACAAATCATTCATAATCAAGTCATTGCTGCCTGCCCCGCCACTTTTGCGGGGTCGTTGCGTCTTTGCGCCCTTGCGTGATTCTTAAATTTAGCGGACCATTGAAATAACGAAGCAGCCAAAATTCCGGTTCAATCACCTATTTTGTTAATTTTGCACCGCTTAAAAAGTGTAATTTTTCGTTATTCCGATATGTTTGAAAATTTAAGTGAAAAGCTCGAACGGGCGTTCAAGACCCTGAAAGGCCAGGGACATATTACCGAAATCAATGTTGCGGAAACCCTGAAGGATGTGCGCAAGGCCCTCCTCGATGCAGACGTCAGCTATAAGGTTGCCAAGTCATTTACCGATACGGTAAAGGAAAAAGCCCTCGGGCAACAGGTACTTACGGCGGTTTCGCCCGGACAGCTGATGGTGAAGATTGTTCATGACGAGCTTGCTGCCCTGATGGGTGCGGAGCAGGCCGAAATCAACCTGAAAGGCGCTCCCGCGGTTATCCTGATTGCCGGACTGCAGGGGTCGGGTAAAACCACCTTTTCGGCAAAACTGGCTAATTATCTCAAAACCAAAAAGAACCGCAAGGTTTTACTGGTTGCCGGCGACGTTTACCGTCCTGCCGCCATCGAGCAGCTGAAAGTGCTTGGCGAACAGATCGGCGTGAAGGTATTCACCATTGACGAGGACAAAAATCCGGTCAATATCGCCCGAAAGGCCATCGCGCATGCCAAAGAATTTGACATCAATACAGTTATCATCGATACGGCCGGCCGCCTTGCCATCGATGAGCAGATGATGAATGAAATAGCTGCCGTTAAGCAGGCCGTTAACCCTCACGAAACCCTGTTTGTGGTGGATTCCATGACGGGACAGGATGCCGTGAATACTGCAAAAGCCTTTAACGACCGGCTTGACTATGACGGGGTGGTACTTACCAAACTCGACGGCGATACCCGCGGGGGTGCGGCCCTTACCATACGTTCGGTGGTGGATAAGCCGGTGAAATTTGTCGGTCTGGGCGAGAAAATGGACGCCATTGATGTGTTCTATCCTTCGCGTATGGCCGACCGTATCCTGGGGATGGGCGATATCGTATCGCTGGTTGAGCGCGCCCAGGAGCAGTTCGACGAGGTGGAGGCCCGCAAGCTGCAGCAGAAACTTGCGAAAGACCAGTTCAATTTCAACGATTTCGTCGCCCAGATCAAACAGATCAAGAAAATGGGCAATGTGAAAGACCTGCTCGGCATGATCCCGGGGATGGGAAAAGCCCTGAAGGATGTTGATATTGACGATGATGCGTTTAAAGGCATCGAAGCCATTATCGGTTCCATGACACCGTTTGAAAGGGAAAATCCATCGGTGTTGAACGGCAGCCGCCGCAAACGAATCGCCATGGGTTCGGGGGTTGAAATAGCCGAGGTGAACCGACTGATCAAACAGTTTGAGGATACCCGCAAAATGATGAAACTTGTTTCCGGCGGAGGGGGCAAAAATGCCCTGAATGCCATGCGGAATATGAAAAAGATGTCGTCAGGGAGGAAGAGATAAACACGTAACCATCAAATAATCAGATTATGGAATTGATTGACGGCAAGAAGATCGCGGAAGAGATAAAGAAAGAAATCGCCCGCAAGGCGGCGGAAATTATTGATGCCGAGCAAACGCCCCCGCATCTGGCAGCCATACTGGTGGGGAATGATCCGGCAAGCGAAACTTATATTGCCAGCAAGGAGAAAGCCTGCCGCGCGGTAGGATTTACTTCAAGCGTTTACCGTTACCCTGCTGAAATCAGCGAGCAGCAGTTGCTCGAAGCTGTAGATTTTTTGAACAACGATGAGGAAGTCCACGGGTTTATCGTGCAGTTGCCGTTGCCCCGGCACATTGATGCCAATAAAGTGATTGAAAGGATCAATCCCGTCAAGGATGTGGACGGTTTCCATCCGGTGAATGTCGGCCGGCTGGCGCTGGGACTTCCGTCCTATGTACCAGCTACCCCCGCCGGTATTGTGTTGCTGCTCGAAAAGTACGGCATAGAAACCGAAGGGAAGCATTGCGTGGTGCTTGGCCGGAGCAATATCGTAGGCACCCCGGTCAGTCTGCTGATGTCGCGCAAAGCCGTTCCCGGGAATTGCACGGTTACGCTCTGCCACAGCAAAACCACGAACCTTGCTGAAATTACCCGTCAGGCCGATATCCTGATTGCTGCCATCGGACAGCCGGGCTTTGTTACCGGCGATATGGTGAAGGAAGGCGTGGTGGTGGTGGATGTCGGTATACACCGCATTGAGGATAACAGCGAAAAGGGCTATCATATCACCGGCGATGTTGATTTTAAGAGCGTAGCGCCGAAATCATCCTACATCACGCCTGTGCCCGGCGGTGTGGGACTGATGACCATTGTCAGTCTGCTGCTGAACACCCTGAAAGCCTATAACAGGGAGATTTATTCCTGAAAGGGAAAAACAGAATTACATCCTGTATTCAAACGGTAAATGTTCCCTGCTTATCTGCAGGGCATGAATGAATGCAGGTATGCCAGGTTGTGGATATTGAACCTCTCA
>CAZDBX010000276.1:3139-3732 GCA_964503805.1 uncultured Lentimicrobium sp.
TCTCAGAATCACCTCAGCGGGTTCGAGCTATTCATTGAAACCTCTCTTTCTCTGATTGTCAGACAGGATTGACAGGATCTGCTTTTTCTTTGAATTTTTGAATTCTTGAATCCTTGAATTTTTGAATTTTTGAACCGATCCCTATAGCCTTCGGGAGAGCTCAGCGAAGCTAATCTTTGAATTTTTTCTGCCACGAATGCACGAATGTTTTTTGCCACAAAAACACAGAAACACAAAAAGCCACAGATTTTTTTTAGAATCCTATACCAATGCGAGCGGCCTGGAATCTATTGAACCGGTCGAAGGGAGATAAGCGAAGCTAATCTTTGAATTCTTGAATCTTTGAATCCTTGAATCACCTCACCACCTTCGCGCTATTCATTGAAACCTCTCTTTCTCATATTGTCAGACAGGATTTACAGGATCTGCTTCTTCTTAAATTATTGAATTTTTGAATCCTTGAATCTTTGAATTCTTGAACCGACCGAAGTGAGCTCAGCGAAGCTAATCCTTGAATTTTTGAATCCTTGAATCTTTGAATCACTTCACCACCTTCGCGCTCCCCACCGTCTTTTCTTTATAAACCAATCGCA
>CAZDBX010000277.1:0-3688 GCA_964503805.1 uncultured Lentimicrobium sp.
GTGCGTTTCCGATGGCAGTAAGCTGAAGGGTAACCGATCCGGCCAAAGCATCAGCTGCTGAAGGGGTGTAAGATGGGGTAAGGGTGTTGCCACCAACCAGCACTCCCGACCCGTTGTGGGTCCAGTTAATGGCTGAATAGTTGGATGCGGTTGCATCAAATACCATATAGGTATCACCTTCACATACCGAAGCATCAGCACCGGCATTGGCAGTTGCTTCTCTGTTGAGTGTAAGCACAAACGAATCTGAAGGATTTGTCGGGCAAGGTGAGGTACTGATAGCAGTAAGAGTAAGTGTTACGCTTCCTGCAGCAACATCGGCAGCACTGGGCTGATAGGAAGGATTTAATGCGGTTGCGTTGGTGAAAACACCACTTCCGGAAGTTGTCCACAACAGTGAAGCATAATCAGAAGCAGTAGCACCTGTAATGTTGTACAATGCCATTCCGCAGGAAATGCCATCGGGTCCGGCATTTACTTCGGGCATGGGAACTACGGTTACCACTTTTGTATCAGCAGCCGGCAAAGTACAGGGAGCTGCACTTGCAGCGGTAAGGGTAAGAATTACTGTTCCGTTGGTTACATCTTCGGGACTCGGGAAATAGGTAGGGCTCATAGTGCTTCCGTTGCTGAAGGAACCAGTTCCTGAAGTTGACCAGTTTATGGTGGAATAATTGGCGGCTGTTGCATCCAGAATAATTAATCCGGTGCCTTCGCAAACTGATGCATCAGCACCGGCATTGGCTGTGGCTGCTCTGGTTACAGTCAGAATAAATGAGTCGGTGGCCTGACCGGTGCAAGGAGAAGTTGAATTGGCGCTGAGCGTAAGTACCACACTTCCGGCAGCGATATCAGCTGTGCCCGGAGTGTAGGTCGGAGTAAGCGTGGTTCCGTCAACAAAAGTTCCGTTTCCGCTGGTGGTCCACAATAAGCTTGAGTAACCGCTGGCAGTTGCAGTGGTTACATTGTAAGATTCATCCTCACAAATAGCGGCATCAATGCCGGCATCTGCCTGAGGACCTTCCTGAATGGTAAGCACCATAAAGTCGCTGATGGGAGCGGTACATGGGGCCATGCTGGTGGCTGTGAGGGTAAGCTGAACACTTCCGTTGGCAATATCTGCAGCACTTGGGGTGTAGGTAGTAACCAAAATCGTCGGATCGGCAAATACACCGGTTCCGTTGCTAGTCCACATTAATGAGGTGTGGTTTATTGCTGAGGCCGATGAAGTCTGATAGGTGGCTGTTTCGCAAATGGTTGTGCTTACGCCGGCGTCAACAACAGCCTGTCTGCGGATGGTAAGCGTCATGTTATCGCTTACGGTCTGATTGCAGGGAGCAATGCTGGTTCCGCTGATGGTAAGGGTAACCCAGCCCAAAGCTATATCGGCAGGACTTGGGGTATATGTTGGAGTGAGTGTGTTGGCATTGATGAATGAGCCCGTACCCGAGGAAGTCCAGAGTATATTGTTGTAATTGGTTGCTGAAGCAGTGTTCGGGGTAAATGTTGATGTTTCACAAATGGTTTCATTGGCTCCTGCATTTACAACAACCAAAGGGCGAATGGTTATAATCATCTGATCAACAGCAGGTGCTGCACAAGGCGTGTTGGGATTGGCTGTAAGGGTAAGAACCACCGATCCGTTGGCAATATCAGCCGGACTTGGCATGTAGGTGGGAGTTATGGTATTTGCATTCAGCAAAGTGCCCGAAGTTCCGCTTGAAATCCATTGCAAAGTGCTGTAATTTGCTGCGGAAGCAGTTGTGATGGTGAATGTGCCCACACAAATGGTTTCATCGGCTCCGGCATTGACAATAGCTTGAGGTTCAATGGTAAGCACCATCTGATCAATAACCTGTCCGGTGCAGGGAAGCAAGCCGGTGGCAGTGAGGGTCAATGTCACACTTCCGTTGATGATATCGGTTGCACTCGGAGTATAAATGGGATTCAATGCGGCATTGTTTGAGAACCAGCCCGATCCCGAGGTTGTCCACTGCAGGCTGCTGTAACCCAGCGCTGTGGCGCTTGACAAAAGGTAAGTTTCACCCTCGCAGGTGGCGGCATCAGCACCGGCATCAATGACAGGCATAGGATGAATGGTGAGCAGCATGGCATCGCTCACCGACCCGCTGCAAGGCAATAAGCTGGTAGCATTCAGGTAAAGAAGCACCGATCCGGCAGCAATATCGGCGGGACCGGGAGTATAGGTCGGATTGATGGAGTTGTGATTTGAGAAAGCACCATCGCCCATGGTTGTCCAGGTAATGGCCGAGTAATCTATTGCGGAAGCATCAAAAATATAATATGATCCGGTTTCGCAGATTTCTCCGTCACTTCCGGCATCAACTACCGGAGGCTGGCTGATCTGCAGGGTCATTATATCAAAGGTGGAACCACTGCATGGAGCGACACCCTGGCCGGTAATCATAAGAATTACGCTGCCATTGGTGATGTCCTGAGGACTGGGGGTATAAACAGGATTAACTAAGGTAGGATCTGAGAAACTTCCGCTCCCTGATGTTGTCCAGTAAACCGATGATACACTCTGAGCGTTAGCTCCTGTAAGCGGAACGTTTGAGCCTACGCAGATCTGAATATCGGGCCCGGCGTCTACCAAAGGTTCGCTTACCACTGTGAGCATCATCTGATCGGTAGCATTTCCTGTACAGGGATTCACACCGTATGAAGTAAGGGTAAGTATGGCAAAACCCAGCGATTCATCAATAATTCCGGGAATATAGGTAGGATACAGGGTGTTGGCAGCAAGTAAAATACCATCTCCCGAAGTTGACCAGGCCAGTGAAGAATAGTTGCTGGCTGTGCTTCCAACAATGGTGTGTGACTGGTTGGCACAGATGGTGGCATCGTTTCCGGCAAATGCAGTGGGAGCATCGGTGATGGTGATTTCCATGACATCTGAATCGGTTACAATACAAGGAGCAACCGCATAGGCGGTCATGGTAAGTTGTACCGAGCCGATCATGATATCAGCGGCTGAAGGTATATACGTTGGGGTGAGGGTGGTGGGATTAAGCAAAGTGCCGCTGCCGGTACTGGTCCACATGACCGATGAGGAGTTGGTTGCAGTGGCATTGTTCACAGTATAGCTGTCTCCTACACAGATGGGCGCATCGGTTCCGGCATTGGCTTCAGGATTGCGCCTGATATTCAGCGTCATATCACTGGTTTGAGGCTGACATGGAGGATTGGTGGCAGTGAGTGTTAAGGTGATGGCGCCATTGGCGATATCGGCAAGGCTTGGGGTGTAAACCGGATTCAGGGTGTTGATGTTGTTGAAATTGCCCGAACCGCTGGTGCTCCAGGTTAATGAAGTGTAATTTGAGGCTGTTGCGTTGATCAGCTCGTAAGTGCTGCCTTCACAAACATTGGCGTTTGGCCCGGCAAAAACCTGCGGCAGCGGACGAATCGTCAGGATAACGTCATCAGAAACGATATCCGTACATGGTGGCAGCGATGTTGCTGAAAGCGTTAGTGTTACCATTCCGTTGATAAGATCGCCGGGGCCGGGTGTGTAAATCGGAGTAAGTGAAGTGGGATTGATGAAAACCCCATCTCCGTTGCTGGTCCACATCAACGCGCTGTAATTGGTGGCAACTGCTCCGGTCAAGTTATGCGGGCCTTCACAGATGGTCAGATCATTTCCTGCAAAAACAGAAGGGATCTGATT
>CAZDBX010000278.1:0-3676 GCA_964503805.1 uncultured Lentimicrobium sp.
AACCATTTGCGGTTTTTCAGGATCAGAAGGAATTACTGCACGTAATACTCCCGGGGCTGAGTCGGTAAGCCTGTTGATTGAGTCGATGAATCAGATATCTTCAATAAGAGAATTTATCACTCAAAGGGAAGCGCCTTCTAAAGTGAAACGGGGGCTGTATTACAGGATACCGGAGAAAGCCCGGATCAGCCTGAAGTCCGGTAACCGGGTTTTAGATCAGAAAGAAGCGATGATCAGTCAGTTGGGTACGGTCACATTTCTTCCTGCAGGGATATTTTCTTACATTAAAATGAACCCGTTGACAGGGGGCATTGAACTTATCTCTTCTGAGTAATACCATTGGTCTGACAGATGAACCGGAATGCATTTTTTGAGAGGTTAAAGAACCTGTTGCTTTTTCCTGGTTACGAATGGAAGGTGATCAGCCTTGAAAGGAGGGCCCTCGGCGACGTTTTTTCATCGTATTTATGGCGTTTGATCCTGGCTGGCGGTATAGCCCAGTTTGCCGGGAGTTTTTTCTATGTAAGGAATGTGCTCGATATAGATGCCTACAGATTTTCATTTCCGCTGGTACAGGCCTTAATTTATGTTGCTGTCCAGCTATTGGTAATCATTGTTGGTTCACTTTTCATCAGGGGGATTGCTTTCAGGTTCCAGTCTGAAAAGAACCTGATTAAAGCGGTTAAACTTTTTGCTTTTTCTTACACTCCTGTTTTGATTGTTTTTATTATAGCAAACTTGCACCAGGTTTTGTTAATTGTCCTTTTGCCCGGAGTTTATGCGATATACCTCTTCTGGACCGGTTGTCAGCAGATGCTTTCTACTCCTAAAACCAGGAGGCTTTCATTTTCAATGATTTATATGATTGTTACCCTGGGGTTGTTATTTATTTTTACCAGATTGTTCGGATACCTGTCATCATTGATATTCACAGGCTTTAACGGAGTTTAATTTTACTTTTATTGGGTGCAAAGATAAGCCTGGCGTATAATAACCAGATCGCTTAATAGCTTTTCCAGTAAGTTGATATTCAGCATGTTTGCGCCATCTGATTTAGCATTGGACGGGTCAGGATGTGTTTCAAGAAAAATGCCATCCACACCTGCCGCCATGCCTGCTCTGGCAATTGTGGATATCATTGCCGGTTTGCCCCCGCTGATACCACCCGGCTGGTTTGGCTGTTGAAGGGAATGGGTGATATCCAGAATAACAGGGTGTCCGAACTCCTGCATTACCGGAATTCCGCGCATGTCAATCACCAGATCCTGGTATCCGAACATGCTTCCGCGATCAGTGATCATTACTTTGTTGTTGCCGGTTCCGGTGACCTTTTCCACAGCGAATTTCATTGATTCCGGTGCCAGGAACTGCCCCTTTTTAATGTTGACCCATTTGCCGGTTTGTGCTGCCGCTTCCAGCAGGTCGGTCTGCCGGCATAAGAATGCCGGGATTTGCAGTATATCAACATAACGGGCTGCGACTTCTGCTTCTTGCGCTGAATGAATATCTGTGATTACCGGCAAATCCAACTGATTTTTTACCCTGGCAATGCTTTCAAGGGCTGCAATATCGCCGATACCGCTAAAGGAATCCTGCCTCGACCGGTTGGCTTTTCGGTAGGAAGCTTTAAAAATAAACGGTATTTTAAGCCTGTCAGTAATTTCCTTGATCACCAAAGCGATTTCAAGGGGCATTTCATGGTTTTCAACCACGCATGGACCGGCAATCAGAAAAAAGTTACCGTTAGTATATTGCCTGATGCCAGGTATGTCGGGAGTTGTTTTTATAGTCATGGTTTAATTTTTTAATACTGGTATTTGTTTTTCCAGAGATTCTTCAGGTATTTTCTGGTTTCTTCCTCTCTCGGATTTTTGCCCGGGTCATAGAATCTGGTTCCGGATATTTTTGACGGAAGGAATTCCATTTCTGCGAAGTTACCTTCATAGCTGTGGGCATAGCGATAATCGGTTCCATATCCCAGGTTTTTCATTAAACCGGTGGGAGCATTTCTTATTGGCAGGGGAACAGGCAAATCTCCTTTACTTCTTACAACGGACAGCGCTTCCTCAATGGCCATATAGGTGGCATTGCTTTTGGGAGAACAAGCCAGATAAACAGCACATTGCGAGAGGATGATCCTGCACTCGGGATATCCGGTTTTATGCACTGCATCAAAACAGGCATTGGCAAGCAGGAGGGCATTCGGATTTGCATTTCCGATATCTTCTGAGGCCAGAATCAACATCCGCCGCGCAATGAATTTCGGATCTTCTCCCGATTCTATCATTCTGGCCAGCCAGTAAACCGCTGCATTTGGGTCACTTCCGCGCATCGATTTGATAAATGCAGAAATGATATCGTAGTGCATTTCGCCTTTTTTGTCATACATGGCAAGATTTTGCTGTATGATCTGCAGGGTGGTCCTGTTGTCTATTTCAATAATGTCATCCTGCCGGTTTTGAACTCCGGCAATTATTTCCAGGGCATTCAGCAATTTTCGTGCATCTCCTCCCGATATCCTGAGCAGGGCTTCATCTTCCCTGATTTTGATATCAAGGCCCGTCAGAACTTTTATTTTAGCCAGCGCTTTAGTTGTAATAATTCTAAGATCGTTTTCATCCAATGGTTTAAGAATATAAACCTGGCATCTTGAAAGTAGCGGAGAGATCACTTCAAATGAAGGATTTTCAGTAGTGGCGCCAATCAGCGTAACGATACCTTTTTCAACAGCACCCAATAGTGAATCCTGCTGCGATTTGCTGAAGCGGTGAATCTCATCAATAAACAATAAAGCATTTTGCCCGGAACTTCTGGCATTCTCAATTACTTCCCTGATGTCCTTAACGCCTGAGTTGATGGCACTTAGTGTGAAAAAAGGTTTCTTCAGTTTTCTGGAAATAATAAAGGCCAGTGTAGTTTTGCCCACACCGGGAGGCCCCCAGAAAATTATGGATGGAAGAGTGCCCGATTCTACCGCTTTTCTGAGAATACCCTCACTGCCTGTCAGGTGCTGCTGACCAACAAAATCATCAAAATCAACAGGACGAAGCTGTTCGGCCAGTGGAGGAAGATTAGTCATCAGGGAAAATTTAAATTGTCGCACACAAAGATAGGGCTTTGTACATTGTCAGAGAAAAATTGGCCAGGAGTTCCTTCAAATTGACCCCATATTAAAGGAATATTTCAGTTTTTGCTAAAAATAGCATAAAGTTTCGATCAGATTTAAGCCCATTTTAATATTATTTTAACACTTGTTAATGTCATAACAATATAAATGGCTGATATACAGCATTTAATATTCATTAAAAATAAATTAAATTTTTTTGTAAAAAACTTGCTTTTTAATACGGTATTTATCTATCTTTGTCACGTTTTAAAACCCAAAACAGAACATGAAAACTTTATCACAGATTTTAGTAGTTGCCGGTCTTGCAACTTTAGTTGCTTGCGGTCCCAGTGCAGAACAGTTGGCTGAGCAGGCTCGCCTCGATTCAATCCGTATCGCTGATTCAATCGCTCTCGTAGAAGCTGAAGCAGCTCGTATTCAGGATTCAATCAACGCTGCTCTTGCTGCTGACACTACAGTTGTTGAGCAGGTTGTTGTTGAATAATCTGGAATGATCTTTAAGCAGAAAGGGAGGCTGTAAGCCTCCTTTTCTGCTTTTATGAAAATTAT
>CAZDBX010000279.1:0-3663 GCA_964503805.1 uncultured Lentimicrobium sp.
ATACAGGAGCAAAAGCGAAAATTGTATAATTTAGCAGTCAAATCAGCATCAAAACAATGGTTTTTCCTGAAACATCCAGAAAGTATTCCATTTCCGGCACCCTGCTGAGCCTGGGAATTTTTATAATAGTTGCTTTTGTCAATCCATCGGTCAGCTATGGCCAGAGCAGAAGGATAGCAGCAGCAGAAGAAGCTTTCAACAACTTCCAGTACAATGTCGCGGTTAACCGTTACAAAAAAGCCTATTCCAAAACCAAAAGCAGGCCCGAAAAGGACAGGATCTCTTTTCAGATGGCTGAGTGTTACCGCATGATGAACAATACCAAGCGGGCCGAAGTCACCTACCGCAGGATCATCAAAAGTGATTTTGCCAGACGGAATCCCGTAACATACCTGCATTATGCCAATATGCTGAGGGCCAATGAAAAATACGAAGATGCAAAGGACTATTACAGCCTGTATATCGAAAATGTACCGGATGACCCACGGGGCACCAATGGCCTGAGGTCCTGCGAGCTGGCATCGGAATGGATCGAAAATCCTACCAAATTTACGGTTACCAACGTAAAAAAGATCAACTCAAAGAGTGATGATTTTGCGGCCACTTTTGCCGATAAATTTTTCAACGCGCTGATTTTCACTTCTACCAGAGAGGGAAGTACCGGCAAAGGGCTGGATGACTGGACGGGACAAAACTTCAGTGATTTGTTTCTTACCCGCCAGGACAGGAAAGGCGAATGGAGTGAGCCGGCACTTGCCGATGCCGAAGGCCGAATTAATACCTCCGGCAACGAAGGGGCACCGGCCTTTAATGCCAACTTTACCACGCTTTATTATACCCGTTGCGGAAATTCAGAAGATTCAGCCTCAAACTGCCAGATTCTTGTTGTGAAAAGATCCGGCAGGGGCTGGGGGGAACCGCAGGTGCTGAACCTCGGCAAAGATACGGCGGTTACCAACGGTCACCCGGCCATCAGTTCGGATGAGCTTACACTTATTTTCTCCAGCGACCGCAAAGGCGGACAGGGCGGAAAAGACCTGTGGATTGCCACCAGGAAAAGCACCTCCGATGAATTTAACAAACCGCTTAACCTTGGAGCTGTCGTGAATACGCCGGGGGATGAAGTTTTTCCCTTTCTGAAAAATGACACAGTACTCTATTTTGCCTCCAATGGCCATCCCGGACTCGGGGGGCTTGATATTTTCAAGAGCGTCAGACGCGGAGACGAATGGACAATCCCGGTAAATATGGAGGTTCCAGTAAATTCAAGCGCTGATGACTTTGCCATGGTCTTCCAGCCGGGCGAAGAGCAGGGATTCCTGACCTCCAACCGCAAGGGCGGACGCGGGGGAGATGATATCTATTCATTTATCAATCCACCGCTGGTCTTTACCCTGCAGGGAACCGTGAAAGATGACCGCACCCTTCAGTTTGTCCCCCTGGCCACTGTCAGGCTGGTTGGCTCCGATGGGTCTTCCGTGGATGCCAAAACCGATCCCAAAGGATTCTATTCATTCAGCAAATCACAGATCAAGCCCAATGTCACCTATGAGCTTACTGTGCTGAAAGACAATTATTTCAATAAAAAAGCCAGGGAAACCACCGTTGGGCTGGAGAAAAACAAGGATTTTGTGATCGACTTCCTGCTGGAACCCATTCCTGAAAAGCCCGTTGTATTGCCCGACATTCTTTACGACCTGGCAAAATGGGACCTGAAACCACAATACCAGGATTCATTGCAGGGACTGATCAAAACCCTGCTCGAAAACGAAACCGTGGTCGTTGAGCTTGCCTCTCATACCGATGCCCGCGACACCGAAGAACGCAACGATATCCTTTCGCAGCGCCGCGCAGAATCGGTCGTTAATTATCTGATCGACAGGGGCATTGACCCGGAGCGTTTGGTGGCCAAAGGCTATGGCGAACGCGTTCCCAGGGTGCTGGCAAAAGATGTTCGTAAAGATGGTTTTCTGTTTAAAACCGGCGTCAGGCTTACCGAAACATTTATCGATTCCTTAAGCACCACTGCCGAAAAAGAGGCCGCCCATGCCCTCAACCGCCGGACGGAATTCAGGGTGCTCAGCAAAGATTTTGTTCCCAAGCCCAAAAACAAGGAGATTACCCAGAAAGTCGAGATTAAGATCAACCCCGAAGACAACATTGTGGCCATCGAAGTTGGCAGGGGCAATGCGGTAACCATACCGGTGATTGTGAACGGTTACAACGTAAAAATCTTGCTTGACCGGGATGACCGCGGACTGATTTTCTCCCTGCCCGAAGCGCAGAAGTTACTGCAGTCGGGAGCCATCACCAAAGATGATTTCATCGGGGATGCCAATGTGATCCTTGCCGAAGGATCCATTGCCGACCGCGCTGTGTTTAAAATCAGGGAATTTAAGATCGGGCCGAAAACCGTGTCTAATATCGAAGCCAGCGTTTCGACAAAGCTCACCGAGGGGGTTATTATGGGCGAAAGCACCATCAATATGCTCGGAAGATTCAAAATTGATGAAGCAAACAAACAACTGATTTTCAATTAATGATATAAACCGGCTGCTTCGGCAGCCGGTTTGCTTTGGTTTATATTACAACTATGTCGCAGGAATCGAGATATATCCAAAGAGGCGTCTCAGCTGGGAAAGAAGACGTGCACAATGCCATTGCCAATATTGACAAGGGTGTTTTTCCAAGGGCATTTTGTAAGGTTATCCCTGATATTCTGGGCGGAGATCCTGAATGGTGCAACATTATGCATGCCGACGGGGCAGGCACCAAATCATCGCTGGCATACCTTTACTGGAAAGAGACCGGCGACCTCAGCGTATGGAAAGGCATTGCACAGGATGCCATTGTGATGAACACCGACGACCTGCTCTGCGTGGGCGCCACCGACAATATTCTTTTATCCTCCACCATCGGAAGAAATAAAAATAAAATCCCCGGAGAGGTGATTGCCGCCATCATCAATGGCACGGAAGAATTCCTGGAAGAGATGCGCAGCTATGGCGTCGGCATCTGGTCAACCGGCGGTGAAACGGCCGATGTGGGCGATCTTGTCAGAACCATCATTGTTGATTCAACGGTTACGGCCCGTATGCCGCGCAACCGGGTTATATCAAACCACCGCATCCAGGCGGGCGATGTCATCGTCGGACTTGCTTCCTTTGGACAAGCCAAATATGAACGTAATTACAACGGAGGCATGGGCAGCAACGGGCTGACTTCCGCCCGGCATGATGTTTTTGATAAAGTATATGCTTCGCTCTTCCCGGAAAGCTTCGATCCTGAGATTCCCGAAACGCTTGCCTACAGCGGCAAACTAAAACTTACGGAGCCCTCGCCGGTGCCGGGCATCGACATGGGCAAACTGGTCCTCTCCCCCACCCGCACCTATGCCCCGGTTATCAAACAGATACTTGATCAATATCATGGTCAGATACACGGCATGGTGCACTGCTCGGGTGGTGCGCAAACCAAGGTGTTGCATTTTGTGGATAACCTTCATGTGATCAAGGATAACCTTTTCGAGATTCCGCCGCTTTTCAGGATCATTCAGGAGCAATCAGGCACCTCGTGGCAGGAAATGTATAAGGTCTTCAATATGGGACACAGGATGGAACTGTACGTGCCGGAAGAAATCGCCGAAGCGCTTGTGGATATCTC
>CAZDBX010000280.1:0-3621 GCA_964503805.1 uncultured Lentimicrobium sp.
ATATATGCTTCATCGCCGGCGTTTTTTACCCAGATGTTGTAATAGTCAAAAGGATAGTTGTTCCATCCATAGGGCTGGGCTTTCGGGAAATTCTGTTCAGTGATGAAATAGTCGGTTCCGTTTTCCTTGTTATAATTTGCGAACCAGGAAGGAACAGCTTCTTTTTTCCCGAACAATCCCTTTATCCCGCCGGTTTCTCCTTTCCAGATCACATGTCCCGTACTGTGGTGAAGAAACATTATTTTGTAAGAGTTTTCGCCGGGAACCATTGTTTTTTCGTTTTTACAACCGTTAAATAAAAAAACGAACACAAGCGCTGCTGTGAAAAGCAAAAAGTTTAAATTTGTCTTGAACATAGCGTTTGATTTAATAGTTTATAAGATTTTAATTCATTCAATCAATCAATCCCTGAACAGGTGCATTTCGACTCATTGTACTTTTTTGTTTTCCTGGCAGTAACATTTCTGCTATACTACAGGATAGGATACAAGTTCCAGCAATTGGTGCTGTTTGCGGCAAGTATTTTTTTCATTGCCTTTCTTTCTCCAAAATTAGTCGTTTTTACCCTGATCTTCGTTATATTAAACTATTTTCTCGGCATTTGGTTGCAGAAAAAGGCTGAAACAAGGTTCCGGGTGACAGTTTTCTGGGTTGCAATCGCTGCCAATATTGCCATTCTCAGCTTTTTTAAGTACATCAATTTCTTTTTTGAGAATGTCAATCTGCTCTTGTCGTTTATTAATGTTCAGGGAAGAATAGGGCTCCTTGATCTTATTATCCCTGTGGGAATTTCATACTATACTTTCCAGGCTTTAGGATATCTAATCAGGATTAACAGAAAGGCCGAGAAAGCCGAAACTTCATTTCTGGCTTTTGCGAATTACCTGATCTTTTTCCCGAAGTTTCTGGCCGGGCCGGTGGAGCGTTCCAATCATTTTTTTCCACAGATCAGCCAACCGGTTTTGTTTCAGTCAGATAACGTAACTGCAGGATTGAGGCTGTTCCTGTGGGGCATGTTTAAAAAGGTGGTCATCGGCAACAATCTGGCTGATCCGGTTTACCAGCTTTACAACAATATTGAAAATTACACTGGTTTGCCATTGCTGATCATCTTTTTTCTTCAGGCGATCCATCTGTATGCTGATTTTTCCGGATACACTGATATGGCACTTGGCGTGGCCCGGATTTTCGGGATAAAACTGGTTGACAATTTTAACCGGCCGTTTTTTGCCAGAAATGTGGGGGAATTCTGGCGGCGCTGGCATATTTCGCTTTCATCCTGGTGCAATGACTTTATTTTTTCCCCATTCATCGTTAAATACCGCAAATATGGCAACAAGGCGGCCATAGCCGGAATCTTCATAACCTTTTATGTTATTGGTATCTGGCATGGTGCAAACTGGACTTTTGTGGCAGTGGGTCTTTTGCAGGGAATTGCCATCAGTTATGAGTTTGCAACCAAACGGAAGCGTCTGCAGATTGCATCAAGGCTGCCACAGGGACTGGTGACTTTCATCAGCAGGACCCTTACTTACCTGTTCTTCAGCCTGACACTGGTATTCTTCAATTCGCAGAATATCCATGATGCCTTCTACTTCCTTTCACATATTTTTTCCGACTTCAGGTTCAACCTGAGCGGAAATAAACTGATTTTCGATTCTGCAAGCTTTTTTGTAGCAATAATTGCATTCGGGGTGATTTATATCAAGGAAGCGCTGCAGGAGGCGAAAGTGGATGTGCCGGGATATTTCTACGGACTCCCGCGTGGCTTGCGATGGACGGGCTATTATCTGATGATGGCATTTGTTTTTTATTACAGCGGCGCTGGTGACGCATTTATTTACCTTCAATTCTGAACCAGGAGGATTTTTATGAATAAATACCTGCTCAAAGGCCTGATCTTTTCCATTCCATTGCTCCTGTACGTATTGATCATCATCGTAGTGGACCCTTATAACTTTCTGAATATTTCCCACGTTATCAGCAATGATGACAAGTTCAGGGTGATACAGCGCACGGATGAAAGCAGTCCGCGCGGAAATATCCTCTGGAAAACCGTAGAATTCAAGCGTAAACCTGTTAAAAACCTTATTATCGGGGATTCTCAGGGCAGGGACATAAATACTGATCTGATCGGGGAACTGACCGGGGAGGAATACTACAATTTTTGTTTCCCCGGAGCAAGTTTTAATACCATGTTCGAGACATTCTGGTTTGCCGTTGAGCATGTGAAGCCCGAAAAGGTTTATTTTCAGGTGGCTTTTATGAATTATAACACCCATCGTGAATATGATCTTTTTCACTTCGCGCAGGACTATTTCGACAGGCCATGGGAGTATTTTACCACCAAGGAAATTTTCATTGACTCATTTATGAATCTTGTCTGGGTTATCTCCCGTAATCCCAAGGTCATCAACCGGTCATACTAGTTTTTAAATCAGCAGGAACTTCAGCTCCTTGCGCAATTCCGGCTTGATTTGTTTTTTAAGAAATATGAATACCCTCAGAATTATAACAGGGAGTTTAAGAGGATCAAAGCGTATTGCGAAGCACATGGAATCGAACTGGAATTTATTATACTTCCGGTGTATAAGGGGGTGGACGAGCACCTGAAAAGTATCGGACTGTTTGATCAAAAGCTACGGTTTAAAGCAGATATGCAGTCGCTGGGTACAACGTATGATCTCGACCGCCTGTCGGAGATAAAATCAGTACGGGAAAATTTTATCGATTATTTCCATCCCCAGCCGGAGATCATGGATTCGATGGTAACCATGCTATGGGCAAGGGGCGGACTTATTGGTGAATAGATTTCCTCAGTACTTTGATTTCTTGCCGGCTGCGTTGAAGTAGAGTTTGGTGTCAAACACTACTTTCTGAGGCACTTTGAATGAGGCAAGGTTCTTTGCGCAGTGTTCCCTGATCTCATCGGCAGTGAACTTATCAAGATCGGATTCATTCACCACAACGGTAGCTTTGATGGCTTCCCCGGCAATATCGTCCTGCTCGGCTGTAATGGTGCAATCAATCACCCCTGGGTAAGAAACTATTACAGCCTCAATTTCCTTCGGGCTGATCCGGATCCCCCTTACTTTGATGATTTCTTTTGCCCTCGATTGCATAAAGATGTATCCTTCATCGTCAACAGTGGCCATATCGCCGGTATAAAGCCAGCCATTCCGGATGGTAGCGGCCGTAGTTTCCGGATCCTTGAAATATCCTGCCATCACATTGTCGCCTTTGGCAATAATTTCCCCGGTTTCTCCGGGTTTTACCGGTTCTCCATCCTCATTCACGACCTTAAGGGTTACTCCCGGGATGCCGCGTCCGAGCGAACCGAGTTTCTGACGCAACATCTCCGGGGGGAGGTACGAAAGCCTTGCTGTGGCTTCTGTCTGGCCATACATCACATAAAACTTTATATCCGGGAAGGCATCCAGAAATTCCCCGATAAATGCAGTGTGTAATTTGCCGCCGGCCTGGGTGACGTAACGAAGTGAGTGGAATTTTGTATTCTTGAAATCCCTTGTCTTTCTGAGAAGTATCTGAAAATGACTTGGAACCCCTGCAAAACCGGTACAGTTGTATTTGTTGAGATCGTCAATGACACTCCCGATAAAA
>CAZDBX010000281.1:0-3607 GCA_964503805.1 uncultured Lentimicrobium sp.
TAACCTTGGACTGGTCGTGATTGATGAGCAGCACCGACTTGGAGTCGCCCAGCGGGCCAGGCTGTGGGAGAAAAGTGCCATACCGCCCCATGTGCTGGTAATGACCGCCACTCCCATTCCGCGAACTCTGGCAATGACCCTTTACGGCGATCTGGACGTTTCGGTTATTGATGAATTGCCCCCCGGCAGGAAACCGGTGAAGACTTATCATTTCTACGAAAAAGACCGGCTGAAAGTATTCCGGTTTATGAAGGAACAGATAAGCCAGGGCCGGCAGGTATATGTGGTTTACCCCATTATTAACGAATCGGATAAACTGGAGCTTCAGGACCTTATGGATGGGATGGATACCGTTTCCAGGTATTTCCCCCTGCCTGAATATCAGATCAGTATTGTTCATGGCCAACTGAAGGCTGCAGAGAAAGAAAGTGAGATGAAACGCTTTCTGGAGAAAAAGACCCAGATTATGGTGGCCACCACTGTGATTGAGGTCGGGGTAGATGTGCCCAATGCATCGGTGATGGTTATAGAAAATGCAGAACGCTTCGGGCTTTCCCAACTCCACCAGCTTCGCGGACGCGTCGGCCGGGGCGCCGATCAGTCGCACTGTATCCTGATGAGCAGTTATAAACTTACCGTTGACGGCAGGAAGCGCCTCGAAACCATGGTGCGCACCACTGACGGCTTTGAGATCGCCGAGGTAGACCTTCATTTGCGCGGACCCGGTGATTTGCAGGGCACACAACAAAGCGGGCTGGTCGGACTGAAACTTGCCAGTCTCGTGAAAGATGAGAAACTGCTCCGGCTGGCAAGGGAACTTGCTTACCGCACCCTGGATGAGGATCCCAAGCTCGAAAGACCTGAAAACCAGCCAATGGTGAAACACCTGCAAAGCAGTGAATTTGACTGGGGGAAGATTAGTTGATTCGTTGATTTGATGATTAGCGGATTAGCTGATTAAAGATTATTTGAGGAATCCATTTTGGATTGGATTTCTTAGCCGGGATCTCTCGCCAGGCCATAAACAAGCATAGACCAGAAACTTTTTTGATAAACATGACCATATTTATCTTCTTAACCTTAACCCAAGCCTTAACCTCAACCTCCGGCTTCAGCCCAAAATTCCCTACCTTTGTCGCTTCAAAATATTCCGCTCTATGAAGATTTCATATAACTGGCTCAGAGATTACCTTGATACAAACCTTTCCATTGAAGAACTTTCGCATCTGCTCACCGATATCGGACTTGAAGTGGAGGCTGTTGAGACGTTTGAATCGCTGAAAGGCGGATTGAAAGGGGTAGTAACCGGTGAAGTGATTACCTGTGAGCGTCATCCCAACGCGGATAAGCTCAGTGTTACGACCGTTGATGTGGGAGGGGCCGATCTGCTTCATATTGTTTGCGGAGCACCCAATGTGGCCGCCGGTCAGAAGGTGGTGGTTGCTACAACAGGTACAATCATCCATAAAGGGGATGAGTCTTTTGAAATCAGGAAATCGAAAATACGCGGTGAGGTATCCGAAGGAATGATATGTGCCGAAGATGAACTGGGCGTTGGTGATTCTCACGACGGAATCATGGTTCTGCCATCTGATGTAAAGATTGGTATTCCTGCAGCAGAATATTTCGGGGTGACCAATGATGTAGTATTCGAGATCGGACTGACACCCAACAGGGCGGATGCCGCATCGCACCTGGGCGTGGCAAGGGATCTGGCTGCGGCCCTTACCGCCAGGCATCCGGAACATCGCACCGCCGGAGTCAGAAAACCGGATGTCAGTGGATTTAAACCCGATAACAACAATCTGCCGGTTGCTGTTATTGTGGAAGATGCCATGGCCTGCCCCAGATACTCGGGGATCACCGTTTCAGGGATAAAGGTCGGTCCATCGCCGGCCTGGCTTGCCGACCGTCTGAAAGCCATCGGCGTAAGACCGATCAACAATGTGGTGGATGTCACCAACTATGTTTTGTTTGAATATGGCCAGCCCCTGCATGCTTTCGACGCTGCGCAGATAGCGGGCAATACCGTTGTGGTAAGGAAAATGCCTGAAGGCACTCCGTTTGTTACCCTTGATGAAGTTGAACGTAAATTGGGCGCTGAAGATCTGATGATCTGCAGTTCCTCGGAACCAATGTGTATCGCAGGCGTTTTTGGCGGCATCAGATCAGGCGTGAGCGGTTCAACTACTGCCGTTTTTCTTGAGAGTGCCTGTTTCAATCCCGTATCTGTCAGGAAGACCTCGAAACTGCATATGCTGAAGACCGATGCCTCCTTCAGGTTTGAGCGGGGTACCGACCCTGAAATCACCGTAACAGCTTTGAAAAGGGCTGCATTGCTGATTAAGGAGATATGCGGGGGTGAAATATCATCAGGGGTGGTTGATGTCTATCCTGAACCTGTGATTCATCGCAGAATCAACCTGTCTTATGACTATGTAAACCGGTTTACCGGACAGGAAATTCCGGAAGCGGACATCAAAGTCATTCTCAAAGGACTTGAGATCGGAATTGTTTCAGAATCTGCCGGGGGGCTGGAACTTGACATTCCTCCGTTTAAAGTAGATGTTTTCGGCATTGCAGATGTCATTGAAGAAATCCTCCGCATATACGGATACAATAAAATTGAAGCCGGAGATAAACTGAATTCGAGCATTTCGTATCATCAGCGCCCTGACAGGGAGAAGTTGCAGAACCTGGTCGCAGATTACCTGAGTAGTAATGGATTTAATGAGATCATGACCAATTCGCTGAGCAGCTCGGCTTACTATGAAGGCGGTGCATGGTTTGACCCGGAAAAGTGTGTGAAGATGCTTAATCCGCTTTCGCGTGAACTTGATGTTATGCGGCAAACCCTGCTTTTCAGTGGCCTTGAATCGGTAGCCTATAACCTGAACCGCAGGCAGCTGAATCTTAAATTTTACGAATTCGGGACTGTATATGAGCAAACCGGTGCCAATGTAAAGGGAGATGTTGTCAGGAGCTACCGCGAGCAGAAACTGCTTGCCCTTTTTGTAACAGGACGGTTGGTGCCCGAAAGCTGGTACAACAGCGAAAGTTCAGCGGATTTTTATCAGTTGCGTTCATACGTCACCGCTTTGCTGGCAAAAACAGGCATCGATCAGCGGCGACTTCAGGTTGCTGAAAGCCTGCCGCCCTTTTTTACAGCAGGGAATGTTTATACGCTGAACGGGAAAGCCATTTATTGTATCGGGCGTCTTCATGACAAATTACTGAAGCAGTTCGGGATTGGTCAGCCTGTGTTTTATGCGGGTATCCACTGGGATAACCTTATCGGAGTTATCCGGAATCATTCGGTCAGCTACAGCGAGGTATCCAGATTCCCCGAGGTTCGACGCGATCTGGCGCTCGTGCTTGATAAATCAGTGAAATATGCTGATCTGGAGGCTGTTGCTTTCAGGACAGGTAAGCAGTTGCTAAAAAAAGTTAACCTCTTTGATGTTTACGAGGGCGATAAAATAGAGGCCGGCAAAAAGTCATACGCCATCAGTTTTATCCTTCAGGATGAAACCAAAACGCTGACCGACAAGGAGATTGATAAATTTATGGATCGTCTGGCCGCGGCGCTTGAAACGGAAACCGGCGC
>CAZDBX010000282.1:0-3595 GCA_964503805.1 uncultured Lentimicrobium sp.
CCACATTCCATGCTTGCGGATGGAACTCAAATGATGACTTAAAAAACTGAACCGCATTCAAACGGGTATTTATATTTGTGGCGATAAAACCAAATTCAAGGAAGTTTGTGGAAAAATTACCTGATTCCAGGTTAATCCTGCCATCATCATCAAAGAAACTTCCATCCTGTCCGTTGGAATGGTGCGCAAAGCGCCCGAAAATACTCAGCTGGCCGGCATCTTCCTTTTCCTTCAAAAGATAATACATGGTAATCTGAGGTAAATAACCTGGTGTCCGAACCGGGAAAGACTCCTCCTGATACATACGCAACATGATCTGTGGGGTCAATACGCCTATCAGCCTGGAATTTTTGCTTTGGCGTATATAGAAATTGGGAATTATATTTGCTTCAAACCAAAGCGGCTCAATGTTTCCAATGTCCGCCGGAAAAGTCACATAACTGTTACCCTGGTTTACCTGCGATATTTCCGAAAGTCCGGCACGGGTGAGAGAATCCCTGACCTGTGCCGTTACCGGCAGGCTGAACAACGAAGCAATGACCATAAAAACCAGCAGCATTTTCATCATGCAGATTACATGTAAATAATTTTAGCCATAACATGCTTATCACTCAGCAAATCAAATGAAGCCTTCAGAAATGAGGGCCTGTTTGAAAATCCAACAGACTGAAAATTCGAAAACCCAATCCCTTCTTTTGGCATTAAAAGGCCTCTGTTAATCCTGCCATCCTTGTTTTCATCGTGCAGAATATTAACCGCGTATCTCCCTGCCGGAAGATTTTCGAATGTTACGGTTGAACTCCTGTTTACGATTTCACCGGTCATTTTTCTTAAGTATTTTTTATAATGCTCATCAGGAAATGCATCTTCCCTGTTGTAAAGGGCAAAAACCACAGAACCGTTTGAATTGCGCAATACATTTACATTAATTGTTAAATCGCAGGTTTCCTGATTCTGATTGTTAAATGAAGTAAGGAGAAAACTGAGTACAATGAGTTCGATAATTCTGAAAGTCCTGTCCATTTCAGGGGTTTTTAATGATGAAAAAGCACCTCATGATTACCGGGTGTAATTTTTCGAAAGCATGGGGCGAGGGCTGATGAGAGAGGCCGGATATTTTCCGGCATTTGCATCAGCCGCTTCACCTCCGGGAAATCATAATTCATGCTCAACCATCAGACCTGCCTTTATGGCTTTACGGCTTGCTTTTCTATCCGCCAGCTTTTCCTTTATCGTATCTACGATGTAATACATCATAGGGACCAGATACACCGTCAGAATCATAGATGAAAGCAATCCTCCGATAATAACCCATGCAAGGCCGTTTTTCCATTCGCTTGCGGTACCTTTAGCCAAAGCAATGGGCAACATACCGATTGCCATGGATAGTGTCGTCATTAAAATCGGCCGCATGCGCTCTTTGCCGGCGATGATGAGTGCTTCTTTGAAATGCCTGCCCTGCGCTTTTAACTGATTGGTAAAATCCACAATCAGGATGGCATTTTTTGTCACCAGACCCATAAGCATGATTAATCCCAACTGTGCAAACAGGGTAAGGTCGTTTAACGACAGGTTTAACGCCAGGAATGCCCCGATGGCGGCCATCGGGATGGCGAACAAAGCCACAAACGGATAGATGTAGCTGTCATAAAGGGCAATCATAATCAGGTAGATCAATAAAAATGAGATAAGCAGCACCGAACCCAAAGCCCCGAAACTTTCATTCTGTGTTTTGATATCGGCGCCCCAGGTCAGTTTCACGCCTTCGGGCAAAGGTTTCTTCTCCAGAAAGTCAATTACATCATCCGCCAGGGTTCCCGAAGGCCTCCCGAACGCTTCCGACGTAATTGTAACCGACGGCTGCCTGTCAAGTCGTTCGAGAAACGATGGCGAGTTGTCCTGTTTCACTTCTGCAAATTGCGACAATTCAACAGGAATATTCATCGGATTTACCACAGAAAGGCGCTGCACATCCTCAAAGTTCCTGCGGTCAAAGTCATCCAGCCATATCCTTACAGGATATTCTGTTCCGTTTTCTGTTAAAGAAGCATCATCGTTTCCTGTAAAAGCGGTTCTTAAGTTTAATCCAACATAAGCAGTATTCAAGCCGAGGCGCTGCATCTTGTCCTTATCGGGGATCACCTTGTATTCGGGGCTTCCTTCTTTAACCGACAACTGCACATTATCGGCACCCGGAATCTGTTCTATCGCGGCTTTCATCTCATTGCCCGTTTTCATTACCAGGGCCGGATCGTTGCCGCTCAGGGTAATTTTTATGGGTGCCTGCTTAGGAAGTAAGCCTAACACAGCCATGGAAAAATTAACGCCGGCAAACTCTTTATTCAACGCTTCACGAAGCGATTTCATAAAAGTTTCTGTATTTATATCCCTTTCTTTTTCAGGCTTCAACTGAATGGTGAATTCCGAGAGATTGGCTGAGCCAACGCCTGAACTCCCGATCCCTGTGCCAGGCCCGGCCACATTACTGAAAAGTGTTGACACCTCAGGCTGTTGCAGTATAAAATTCTCTATTTCCCGGGACCGGATATTGTTCTCCTGCACGGTGGTAGTTTTGTCATATTCCAGGTTCAGCCGGAATTTTCCCTGATCACCCGTTGACATCATTTCCTTGCCTATGATACCCTGCTGCATCATAACGCCCGTCATTACCAGGAGAAAAATCACAATTCCTGAAAAGAACAGTTTATGCGAAAGAACCCATTCCAACTGATGGCCATACCAATTGGTAAATGCTGATAACTGCCTTTCGAACCAGAGCAGGAAACGGTTAATGATGTTGGTGGGTTGCAAATCTTCCTTTTTCCCGATTCGCGAGGCCAGCCAGGGGACCAGCGTAAACCCGACCAGCAAGCTGGTAAGGGTTGAAGTGATTACTACAATGGAAAACTGTTTCAGCATATCGGCCACAAACACCTGCAAAAACAAAATAGGCAGAAACACCACTACATCGACCAGTGTGATTGAAATAGCCGAAAAACCAATCTCCATGCGTCCTTCCAATGCCGCGGCTGCCTTGTCCTTGCCCATGTCGATGTGACGCTGAATGTTTTCAAGAATCACAATGGCATCATCCACCAGAATCCCGATAATCAGCGACATGGCCAGTAGGGTCATCAGATTTAAGGTGAAACCCATCAGCCACATCACCGCAAAGGCTGTAATCAGAGAGGTTGGAATGGCAACCAGTACGATCAGAGAATTCCGGTAGCTGCGCAAGAACAGGAACATAACCAGCGAAACCAGGATCACCGCCAGTATCAGGTCGAACACCACTGAATTTACCGCTGCAATCGTCAGATCGGTTGAGTCATCGGCAACCGCAAACTTCACTCCATATTGTGTATTGGCCGCTTCGATCTGCTGTAGTTTTTCACGAACCAGTTTTGAAACTTCCACGGCATTGGCATCCCCTTGTTTTTTCAATAAAAGCCCTATCCCGTTTTTGCCGTTGTAACGGCTTACGGAACTTACCTCCTTCACACCGTCAACTACATTGGCCACATCTTTAACATAAACCGGACTTCCGGGCAGCGGCATAGCCACCTGAACATTCATTATATCTTTTACACTTGCA
>CAZDBX010000283.1:0-3567 GCA_964503805.1 uncultured Lentimicrobium sp.
AATTGATGTGGACACCAAGCCTTTTTAATTGCCGGGCAATTTCCGTCCCCATATCATAAATCAGGCTGCTATCGGCAATCGCACCCAGGGTCATTTGTTTGGGAAAATTGAAAACACTATCGAGCCGCATGCCCGGTCCCCATTCCGCGTCAAGAGCTACAAACAAAGGCGTTTTAACGGCATTTTGCAGCCGGTTTGTCACCATGGCCTGACGCACCGGACCACCCTGAAAAAAGCAAACCCCTCCGATATTTTTATCACTGACGAGGGCTGTCAACTCACTATAATATTTTTCATCCCTGTTTGAATAGGCCCTTATCATCAGTAACTGGGCTATGCGCTCATCGGGCGTAAGGCTATTCATCACTGAATCGGCCCATTGTTCTTTCATCCTGGGCTGTGCAACAGCATTTATGGAAATAACAAAAACAAAAAGAGGTAAAAGCAGCGTGTATCTATATTTCGTGAACATGGAAAAGATCAGAATCAGGTTCGACAATTTTTGCTATAAGTCATTAAAACGCTTTGATTACGCCAAAAGTACGCTCTTTATACCAAATAATTTCTCATTTTTTTTACACGGGGGTGTGGTAATATCCAAAAAGGGTTATTTTCGCATCAACAGAAAATATATTTGTCAGATCAGGCAATATTTTCTGAAAAGGAACCGCTTATATCTTTTACCTGAAGCGCCAATGATCAAAAAGCTGTTGCTTCTTTTACTGATTTTACCGCTTGCCCTTGAGGCGCAAAAAGCCGATAAGCCAACAAAGCCTGAACCGCTGAGCAGGATACTTTTTGTATTTGATGCTTCTCAAAGCATGTATGCCCGCTGGCAGAGCGATATGAAAATCAATATTGCGAAGAAGCTGATGGTAAACCTTCTCGACAGCCTCTCAGGATTCAAAAACCTTGAACTTGCACTAAGGGTTTACGGACACCAGAAGAATTATCCTCCCCCCGACTGTTACGACACAAAACTTGAAGTCCCTTTTGCCCCGGGTAATATCCCCAGTATCAAGAATAAAATTCTGGGACTGACTCCCCGGGGAACAACACCCATAGCCTATTCACTGCAGCAGGTAGTGAACGATTTTCCGCCATGCGACGATTGCCGGAATATCATTATCCTGATTACCGACGGCATCGAAGAGTGCGGAGGCGATCCCTGCGCTGCTTCAGCCGAACTTCAGAAGCACGGGATCGCGATGAAGCCTTTTATCATAGGCATTGGCAGGGATTTTAAGGAAGCGTTCAACTGTGTGGGAACCTATTTTGACGCTTCGAGCGAAACTGCTTTTCAGAAAGCGCTGAATACGGTAATCCTTCAGGCGCTCAAATCCACTACCATGCAGGTAAACCTCCTCGACAGCCAAAACAAACCGACAGAGACCAATGTAAATATGTCATTTTATGACCGCACTTCAGGAAAGTTGAAATACAATTTCATTCACACATTGAATAACAAGGGTTTACCCGACACCCTGGTGGTTGACCCGCTGATTACCTACGACCTGGTTGTTCACACCGTCCCACCCCTGGCCCTCGAGAACATCAGCCTGAAGCAACAAACCCATCTTACAGCCACCCTCAGCGCTCCACAGGGTTACCTTGACCTGAGGATGGGCACAAACGACCGTATTGTGAAGAACCTGTTTGCCATTGTAAGGCAGCACGGAAAAACAAACACCATCAATGTACAGAACTTCGGTGACACCAAAAAATACCTGTGCGGCAGTTATGATCTGGAAATCCTTACCCTTCCCAGAATTTACATGAATGATGTCAGGATCCGGCAAAGCGAAACTACAACCATCGACATCCCCCTGCCCGGCATCGCAGTGATCCGGAAGAGTGTAAACGGCTTCGGAAGCCTTTATGTAGAACGCAACAAAGTACTCGAATGGATCTACGACCTGCGCGAGCATGTGCTTCAGGAAACCCTGGTATTGCAACCTGGTAAATACCGGGTGGTTTACCGGTCGAAGAATGCTGAAAGGGCTATGTACAGCATTGAAAATACCTTCACCATCCTACCCGGAGGGACCAGTAATGTAAACCTCTTCTCGTACTGAGCTATTTCTGAATGTGAACCTGACAAGTGAGATCACCCATTGCGGCTGATGGTTTCCAGCATAGGGATATTCAGCAGTTCAATCAAATCCCCTTCTGTTCTGATAAGGTGATCATCCTTGAATGTTTTCATAATCCGGATGGCACTTTCCTTGGTCATTCCCGACATGTCGGCAATATCCTGTCGCGACAGAGAAGTAACGAAGGGATTGGCATTGTATATCCTCTGGGAAAGGCAAAGCAGCACATCAGCAATTCGACCGGGCATCTGCTTGTGCGTTAAGCTTGAAAGCTGGTCAAACATCCTGATCGCCTGCTCACTGATTTTAGTAAGAAATGCAGTTGAGAAAGAACTATTCTTCTCTAATATCTGCTGAAACACATCGGCACCCACCAGGCAGGCCGTTGTTTCGTCGCAGGCTACAGCCGTAAAGTGATGCCGCTTATCGGTAAAAGCTCCGGGAACAAATATATAGTCCACAGGTTTGGCAAAACCAATAATGATCCTCTTATCACTGTCACTCTCAAGGTAGAGTTTTACCAGTCCGGAAGTAATGCAGACAAAATCATGGCAGGGAGATCCCTGTTTAAAAAGTATCTCGCCCTGATGATATTTTATACTGATCCGGCAACTGTTAACTGAGTGCAATTCATTATCATTCAGATTCCTGAAAATATCTGAACGCTGCAGACAAAGCATACAATTCGCTTCAACAGAATTCGCCATAAATGAATTTTAAAGTACCTAAATTCCTAATTGATAGAAGGATAACCATCCTTCCTTCGTATTGATGATTTCAGATCATTACAGCCGATGATATAAATCAACCGATCAACAAATATAAACAATAGTTTGCATACAAAAATATCATTTTCCAAACAGCAGATCATAATTACATAAGTAGTTTCTTTGATTTGTCAATTTAACTGATGAAATGATGAAAAAAAGGTCACTGATCAACCTGTCAATTTTACTGCTGATACCGGCATTTTCGGTCTTTATAAGCAGTTGCGAATATGAATTTGTGGAACCTGACCGCACCCCGATAACCACTGAGGTCAGTTTCGCAACCGACATCGTACCGATCTTCAACACCAGCTGCAATTTTTCCGGTTGTCATGCCGCCGGGGCTGTTCCACCGGATTTATCACCGGCCGGCGCCTATAACAGCCTGATCCAGCTGAACCAGATAAATACTGAAAACCCTTCAAGCAGTATATTATATGTAAGTATCACGACCGGGAGCATGAAATCATTCTCCAATGCTGATCAGGCCAAACTGATACTGGCATGGATACAGCAGGGAGCTAAAAATAACTAATCACTGATTCATCAAGCCTTCAAAAACAGACCATGAAAAACAGCATCAGGATATTTACGCTGGCAGCCGTCATAATCATGCAACTCTTTACGGTTGTAATGGCTCAGGAAGAGGAAGCAACCGAAAAGCCGAAAGAACGTCCGGCACGCCCGGCCTTTGAAAGCGGATTGCT
>CAZDBX010000284.1:0-3563 GCA_964503805.1 uncultured Lentimicrobium sp.
TACAGAATTTGATCCGACCCTGGAGTTGCCGCATTATCAGTTTCCAACCCTTGAACTGCTGGATGATTACGGGAGCACGGCCAGCATCTCCGTTCAAAAAGAGGAGCTCGAAGCCAACAAGAACCGTATTGTAGAAACACTGGCGAATTACAGCATACAGATTGACAAAATAAAAGCCACCATCGGCCCTACCGTTACCCTGTATGAGATCATTCCTGCGCCTGGCGTAAGGATTTCGAAGATCAAGAACCTGGAGGACGACATCGCGCTGAGCCTGGCGGCCATGGGCATCCGGATTATCGCGCCGATTCCGGGAAAAGGTACCATAGGAATTGAAGTTCCGAACCTGAAGCCGGAAATTGTTTCGATGAAATCCATCATGGGAAATGAGCGCTTCCAGAATTCCAAGTTTGAGCTTCCGTTCGGCATGGGCAAAACCATACAGAATGAGCCATATATTGCCGACCTTACGCGAATGCCCCATATTCTGATGGCAGGCGCTACCGGGCAGGGTAAATCCGTAGGACTGAACGCGATCATTGCTTCAATTCTCTATAAGAAGCATCCATCCCAGGTAAAATTTGTGATGATTGACCCCAAAAAGGTTGAACTGACGCTGTTTTCGAAAATTGAACGACATTTTCTGGCCAAACTTCCCGACTCGGAAGAGGCCATTATCACGGATACGCGAAAGGTGGTCAGGACGCTCAATTCGCTCAATATCGAAATGGACAACCGTTACGACCTGCTGAAAGACGCGCAGGTTCGTAACATCAAGGAATACAATGTTAAATTTGTTGACCGCCGGCTGAATCCCCTTCACGGACATCGCTTCCTGCCTTACATCATTGTGGTCATCGATGAATTTGCCGACCTGATTATGACCGCCGGTAAGGAAATTGAGACCCCGCTCACCCGGCTTGCCCAGCTTGCCCGCGCCATCGGCATCCATCTGGTGATCGCAACCCAGCGGCCATCGGTAAATATCATCACCGGAACCATCAAAGCCAACTTCCCGGCCCGCATCGCCTTCAGGGTGATCTCGAAAATTGATTCGCGTACCATTCTCGACACGGGGGGCGCCGATCAGCTGGTTGGCCGGGGCGACATGCTGCTTTCCACAGGCAGCGACCTTATCCGGTTGCAATGCGCATTTGTGGACACCCCCGAGGTTGAACGCATTACCGAATTCATCGGCTCACAGCGGGCATATCCCGACGCCTATCACCTGCCCGAATATGCCGACGAGCAGGATGAAAAAGAGGTGGAATTTGATCCGGCCCAGCGTGACGAGCTTTTCGAAGATGCCGCCAGGATTATCGTACAAACCCAGCAGGGAAGCACTTCGCTGCTGCAACGGAAGCTAAAGCTCGGCTATAACCGGGCCGGCCGCATTATCGATCAGCTCGAGGCCGCCGGAATTGTCGGCCCCTTTGAAGGCAGCAAAGCCCGCGAAGTAAAAGTTGCCAATGAAATGGCTTTGGAACAATATTTGAAGGACCTCAGACCGGAAGCCAATCCAAACGACTATTAATTAAATTGAAATGAAAAAAATTATCTTAGCCGCACTCAGCCTGTTATTTATGCTGCCGGTATACGCACAGACTGACAAGAAGGCCCGCACCATTCTCGACGAAGTTTCAGCCAAAACCAAGGCTTATAAAACCATCCGCATTGAATTTACCTACACGATGGAGAATAAAGCCCAGAATATCAACGACAGCTTTAAAGGGGTACTGATTTCCAAAGGCGAAAACTACAAACTGAGTTTCTCGGGACAGGAAATTTTCAGCAACGGCAAAACCGTATGGACTTATCTGAAAGATGCGAATGAAGTGCAGATTAACAACGTAAGCAAGGAAGACGACAGTTTCACCCCGAACAATCTGCTCAGTTCGTATAATGAGAACTTCAAAGCCAAACTACTGGAAGAAAACAGCAAACAACAGGTCATCGAACTGATTCCCGTGCAGAAGAAAAACTTCAACAAAGTCAGGGTTACCATTGAACGCGCGCGGAAAATTGTGAGCAGTATCACGATTTTTGATAAAAACGGAAGCACTTATACCTACACGGTCAATAAGTTTGAAACGGACCTTCCCTTTACCGACAGTATGTTTGTTTACAAAGCCGCTGAACATCCGGGCGTTGAAGAGATTGACATGCGTTAACCTGAAAGATCGCCCGATCCCCTTACTTCAAACAATACCGGATAACCCGGGATAATCTGTCCCGGGTATGCATTTTGTATTGCGACGGATCTTCCTCAGTAACATACCAAAAACTAAATCCTGCCGGAAATTTAGCGGTAGATCCATTCGGGATTTTCCGCAAGACCGCGGATTCAGTCTGATCCGGCAATAAAAAACAGTTGTTCCGGCCTTTTATTGAACATGTTGCCGGCCGGAGTGTTTAACTGCCAAAACAAATGTAACGATGGGCTCACTCTATACCTTCTCCCTTTACCTCCATTCATGGAACCGCTGGATTATCCTGATTGCCGGATTACTTTCGATCGCAATGGCCTTAAAAGGACTGCGTGAAAAAACCGCTTATTCGGGCGCCAACAGAAATCTTTCCCTGCTGTTTATCAGCAGCCTGCATCTTCAGCTCCTGCTGGGCCTTTTGCTTTACTTTATCCTGAGTCCGTTCACCCAGCAGGCCATGAACGATTTCGGCGCCGCCATGAAAGACAGCACCCTGCGCTACTGGGCCGTGGAACATTCCTTGCTAAACATCATCGCGGTCGCGCTCGCGCAGGTGGGCAGCATTCTCATTAAAAGAACCGCCGATTCCCGTCTCAAGCACCGGAAAACGCTGATATGGTCGGGCATTGCCCTGCTTATTATTTTGCTGATGATACCGGTTGGCATTATGGGGCCTGAAAGACCCTGGTTCAGGTTTTGAAACCGGCTTTAAGAAATTGACCCTCAGCGCTGAATAAACGCTTAATTCTGAATCAGCTTCTTCATTGAACCGGCGAATTCGGTGGGTGTGGAACCGGTTTGCGCCTTAAATGCCGAAATAAAGACCGATTTACTGTGAAATCCGGCCTTCTGCGCAAGGCCAAGGTAAGAATAGGATTCCGCCTGGTTATCCACAAGCAGCTGAATTACCTTGTTCACCCTGTACTTGTTAAGCATCTGATTGAAGTTACAGCCTTCAAACTCGTTGATCACCATCGAAAGGTAGCGGGTATTGGTATCCAGGTCCGAGGCCAGTTGCTTCAATGTAAGTTTAGGATTGGTATAGGCCTCACTTTCTTTCATGTATCTCAGCATAAGTTCATAGAGGGCTTTTTTCTTGCTGTCGCCGAAAGGCATGCGGCCGTTCACCTGGGTTGAAGCATCCTCTGCTTCACCATTCGCTTGAACGGGCCGTCGGGCAATTACATTTTCCTTTACAGGATTTTCGCTTTTCGCGTCAGGAACAACTGCAGGCGCTGCAGTGGGACGACAAAAAGCCGGGGCAGCAAGACCCAGCCAACCGGTGACAAATGCCGCAGAAAACAGCAGAACAGGATAAATCATCGGAAACACTTTCTGAGGAATCAGAAATGTCAT
>CAZDBX010000285.1:0-1579 GCA_964503805.1 uncultured Lentimicrobium sp.
GGGCTGATCCCTTACCTGATCAAAGTAGTAAAATCATTACAACCAGAGAATGAAGAACTCAGAAAGACCCTGACAGAATTGAACCAAAAGTTCGAAGAATCATTTCCGAATTAAGCCATTTATACGAAAAACGCCCGGATCGTTGCCGGGCGTAAAATGTTTCAGATCACTCTTCGGGATTATTGCAATTTTGCAAAATCCTCATAAGAGATCGCTTGCTCCTCCGGCTGAATCTTCTCTTTCAGGAAAGCGAGGATTTTCTGCTCGAACAGCTGATCGTTGATCCTGCGGACATCTTCCTTGTTTTTCATAAAGGAATCCACGATGCCATCGATGCGCATCTTCATATCCTCATCCATTTCGGCGCTGCCCGGTCTTTGGAAATAGCTTCTGAATACACCGCGGATTTCCTCTTCCGAAACCTGGATGTTGTGTTCCCTGATCATGCGGTTTTCAATCAGCTGCCAACGCATGGAACGGGCGTAATCGTCGTAATTCTTTTCAACCTCTTCGGCAGTAAGTTTGTCCTGATTTACATCTACCAGCCAGCGTTTCAGAAATTCATCGGGCAGTTCAATGGCTGAACTATCAATAAGGTATTTGATGGCGTCGTTGAAGAACTTTTTATCGCTTTCGCCGACAAATGAACCGGCGGCATCTTTTTTAATCTGCTCAAGCAAAGAAGATTCATCCGCAATCTCAACTCCGGGATAAATCTTTTCGAAGAATTCAGCATTCATTTCGGCAGGAATCATCCGGCTGATCCCGGTAACCGTGAAATTAAACTCAGTATTCAGGGTTTCGGCCTGTTCCTTGCTGATTCCGAGCATGGCGGCAACATCGGTGGCATTGCCGGATGCCTGCATTGGGTTTAATTTCACCACATCTCCGTTCTTCACACCGGCAAATAATGCCTGAATGGCTTCATCCTTAAAGAGCTCAGGATTCACGGAACCATTACTGGTGATACCATCCGGTTTTACATTTCCATCGGCATCCAGTTCGGCAAAGTCGCCCTTCAGTAGATCGCCTTTTACCGAAACCTCAACATCCGTAAGGGTTCCGTTGCGGCGGCGCAGGTCATCCATATATTTACGGGCAATCTCATCAGAAACTTCGATCCTGTGGTATATCACACCGCTTTTGCCATCCAGCTTCAGTTCAAACTGAGGACTCAGCCCCAGGTCAAAATAGAAACTCATTTCAGCAGGTTCGCTGAAATCAATCTGCGGGGTTTTCTCGGTATTTGCAAGCGGGTTGCCTAAAAGATCAAGGTTCTGCTCCCTGATGAAACCATCGAGAGACTCTCCGAGCAGTTTGTTGATTTCATCGGCGGTTACAGCCTGACCGTACATTTTCTTTGTCAGTCCGAAAGGGACTTTACCGGGGCGGAAGCCGGGCATCTGGGCTTTACGCTGATAATCCTTCAGCACTTTTAGTACTTTTTCCTCATAGTCGGCTGGCGACAGGTCTATTTTAACCGTTGCGGTCAGTTCACCGGTCTTCTGTAATTCGATGTTCATTTCCTGGAATTATAATTTTGTTGTGGCTAATTCATTTTCAATCCGGTAACTTCCAT
>CAZDBX010000285.1:1679-3550 GCA_964503805.1 uncultured Lentimicrobium sp.
CAGCGCGCTTACAGGCTGGCGCTGATCAGGAAGGTAGCTGCAAACGCGATGATGGCGTAAAGTTCTGGGAATACGGCAAGGATCAGCGTATTACCAAACACATTGTGTCCGGCACCGATGGCGGCAATACCATTGGCGCATACCTGACCCTGTTTAATGGCAGATAACAAGGCACAAATCCGAGCGCGAGTCCGGCACCAAAAACGGCGGCAGCCTGAGCCAGCGTAATCGCCGGAGTCAGGAATCCCTGCAGGATAAAATATCCCATAAATCCATAGAGCCCCTGAGTCCCGGGCAATGCGCTCAGCACAAGAAAGTTACCGAAGGCATCCGGGGTTTTCTTCAGCGCGCCCAGAGAGGCATTGCCCCCGATGGTTACACCAATTGCACTGCCGATGCCGGCCAGTCCAATCATCAGTCCAACGCCAATGTAAGCTAAAATAATCGGTTCCATAGTTAATTGATTAAGGTATTGATTTGACTTAGGTTAATTTTCTGAAAGGTTGATATTTACGGCCTCCGCCCGAGAATCCCGCATTTTTGTAGAACTCCACAAAGGTCAGACGCATGGGATGCACAAAGGAACCCAACCCGGCCATGAAGATGTTGATGCTGTGGCCGATCACCAGGATGATGACCATAAAAACTATTCCGATAATGCTGGTTCCGACCGACAAAGCCAGACTGTTGAACACAAAGCCCAGGATGGCACTTGAAATACCCAGGGCAAACAAACGAATGTATGAAAGCAGGTCTCCCAACACACCGGTCACCATATTATAGCTGTTCCATAAACCGATTCCGAAATTCATCAGCAGGTTTTTTCCGGGCGAATTCATAAACAACACAAGAATTCCACCCGCGGCAAGCACCGCATACATCACCGGCTTAAGCGTCTCCATCGGAATACCGGCATATTTGCTGAGACCGAAAACGGCAGCCAGACCTACCAGGAGAATGATCCAGCCGATGGTACCCAACGCGTATCTGAATCCAAACTGCACGGTTTCGTTGGCAGCCTTCAGTCCCATTCCGAAAATAATCTGAATCCCTCCCAGAATCAGCGACAGGGTAAAGAGCAGGCTGTTGATATCCGTTCCCTTTTCAGTAAAAAGCTGCTGCAGCTGACGGTAGCCCGGCAAACCGGTTTCGTAAAGGTTAATCCCGAAGGCCGTTCCGCTGATCAGACCGAATACGATGGTCGATATCCCGAGGTATGAGACCAGGGAGGCGATCGGTTTCAATTGTTTACCAACCCTTGCCCTGGCAATCAGGGCGGCAATGGTGATCAGCACTCCGTAACCGGCGTCACCCAGGCAGAATCCGAAGAAAATGGTATAAAAGGGGGCAAAAAACGGGGTAAGGTCAATTTCCTTGTAACCCGGCAGTGCATAAAGTTCACCCAGCATCTCGAATTTGCTGGCAAAGCCTTTGTTTTTCAGCAGGATAGGAACCGAATCTCCGGGCACCGGCGATTCGCTCAGGTAGTAAACGCCTTCCTGATCCAGGAAGCGGTTGAGTACATCAGCGGTTCCGGCAGGGATCCAGCCTTCAAGAATGCGGAGTTTATCGCCGGCCTCCGAGGTAGAGGTTGAAAACGCTTTTTCCAGCTCAGCGTCCTGCAGCAACTGTTGCCTGTATGTTTTCAGCGCGTCAAGATTGCCGGCCGCAATTTCATCCAGGCGGGCATTCAGTCCGGCCTCTTCTGCAACAATCTCCTGTTTCAGTTTATCAAGCTCCGTTAACGAATGCGCCGGCAGCCTCACCTCATCTGCATCAATGGCAGGGAAAGGCAGACCGGTATCCACCCAGGCAAAATAGATCATGCCCGCCGAGCGGCTGATTTCATATATATCTGCATCATTGACCAG
>CAZDBX010000286.1:0-3543 GCA_964503805.1 uncultured Lentimicrobium sp.
CGGTAAGGCCCGGCCTGATACTAAGCAAAAGCCTGTTCTCCCCTTCCAGTTTATCAGCGTAGCCGGGCACATCCGGGCGGGGCCCAACAAAACTCATGTCACCCTTAAGAATATTCCACAATTCAGGCAATTCATCCAGTTTATATTTTCGGAGCATAGCTCCCAAGGGCGTTATCCGGGATTCCCCTTTGACTGAAATTGTGCTTCCACCATGTCCAACCGTCATGGTTCTGAATTTGATCATTCTGAACAACACCGCATCTTTGCCGACCCGCATCTGTTGAAAGAATACAGGCCCCGGCATTCCAATTTTAATCAGTAACGCAATTAAGATAAATAATGGCATGAATACCACTAATCCAAACAGGGAAGCAAAAATGTCAAACAAACGTTTCAAAACCATTTTTCAGCAGATAAGGTTAATGATTGACATTCAATAAAAAAATGAATATCAGATTTTAAACTGATCAATAAACAAAAAACTCAGTATCTTGACATACTCTGTAAGAACATACTGAATATCTTCCCGACTTTTCCACCATCTGGCAGCATTAAAAGTTGACTTTTCACCTGGACTTGTATAAATTACCGCAGGAACTTCATAATGCTTCAATATTTTACTGAATATCATTGATGCACGCCTGGTATGGGAAGGTGAAGAAACTAAAATCAATGTATCGACGGAAGGATTGGATTTTATGAAATCTTTGATTATCAACGCCTCCTGAATTGTACTTCGGGCGGAACCTGGCAATGCATTAATAAATTCTTCATTGATGCCTAAATACACCAGGGCATTATAACACTGATCTGTATTACTGACTATCGGAGATCCACGTTTCCTGAGGTCATGAAAGCCCTCCATATTTTCTTCAACAAGAATAATCCGCCTGCCCAAACCCTGTTTGTATATGAGTTCTGTCTGCAAAACCCTGTCGGGAATGGAGCCCATCAATAAAACAATTGCATCAGCCCGGAACAGTTTATCTTTCTTTACCAAAAAACTACCTGCCTCCAGTAACATAAGAACTACACCTACCACAATTAAAACAAAGAACAAAAAAAACTTATGTCTACGTTTAACCCCAGCCATCTTCATGAATAAATCAGGAGAGAATTTTCCTTAAAAGAACCATTGTTTTGTTAACTGAATAACCTGATTCTTTCAAAGATTCATTTAACTCCGCAACATTCAGGCAACTTGTAACGGCTTCAATATAATTAACTTTCTGATTTATAAGAAACTCCAGAACACCATTTTCCAGCATAACACTGAACTTCTGAAATTCTCTGTTCTCTGCAATATAACTATAGAAATAAAAAACATGAGATTTACTGATGTACTTTCCGGTTTTGAATGCCACCAATTCACCGGTGTTATTATTAATAAGTCCTAAAGCAAACTCTTCCGGAAAACTCATAAATGATTTTCTGATGTAAAGCTCCAGTCGTTTTTTTGCAAATCCTTCCGGAATATTAGGATCAATTGAAAACCGGTCGTCTCTCTTGCATTGATTCAAAATATTCAGTGCATCCTCGATACGTTCCTCTCCATTAATCAATTCAATTTTATAAGGATAATATGATTTGGACGAAACAAAAAGATTTGCAGTCCTCAGATATCTGAAAAGCCTGAATTCCGCAAACCTGAAACCTGAATCCTCATACCTGTTGATATTCTCCAAGTCATCAGAATTGAGCATGATCTGTATATATCCGGGATTGTACTTTTTAATAATTTCCTCTTCGGCTTCTGTATAATCGATTGCTGAAAGGTTATCCCCGAGACTGAGCACTTGTCTGTTCAGCAGTTCAGACTCTACTTCTAACTGATTAACTTCTATCATTTAGAATATTTTAATTTAAATATTGAACAGACATAAGCGAATCCATTGCCCGGGAATGTATCATTTAAACTTAAATGAATATCATGGCTATTTTGGCACCGCGATTACCTTCTCTTTAAACCGGTAAAATACCACTTCATCGTTGCCAATATTTTTATCGAGTACCATCCCGGCCATAATTTTATTATTGTTTCCAACCTTAATTCCCGGGATTGTGGCACTGTTTATTCCGAAAAGATTTCCATTGCCAATTTCGGTGAATCCTGAAAAGCAAACATTGGGACTTATGAAATTAAATGCCCCGACCTTTGTATCATGCCCTAAACTGCATCTGGAATTCAGCATTGTAAAATCACCGACTTTTGCATTAGGGCCAAGATTTACCATCGGACCAATAACGACTCCTTGCCCAAGGGAGGCACTATCAGAAATATAAGCTGTACGATGAATTAATGAAATAAATGAAGCTCCGGCAGCAGTGTATTGGTCAACGAAAAGTTTCCGGTAAGTGAGATTTGCGATCCCCATCAGATATTCCACATCAGTTCTGACTTTGTGATCCCTGACGCCTCCGATCAGCGGAGCACCAAACTTATAATTGGCATAGTTCAGGGGATTATCGTCGAGGTATCCGATAATTTCGAATTCCTTAATTCCCGTTGTTCGTTCATTAAAAAGAATATAGTCGTTTAGTTCTGCGCCATGCCCGCCTGAACCGACTATGATTATTTTCTTCATTTGTTTTCAGATCTTATACGTAAAAATGATTGAACTTCAACCGGAAACTTGTCGTAAAAAGATGCCCTACCTGGCAGTATAGCCACCATCAACCACGAGGTTGCTGCCTGTTACCCAACGTGAAGCATCTGACAAAAGATAAACACAGGCATTTGCTATATCATCGGGCATTCCGAGCCCGAGTGGATGCAGGGCTGTTATTTTTTTTAAGGACTCTTCATCCTGGCTGTAAACAGCCTTTTGCGACATCGGTGTTACAACTACGCCTGGCGAGATCGCATTAAACCGGATTTTTTTTGATGCGAATTCCAATGCCATTGATTTTGCAGCCGAAATCAGGGCGCCTTTCGTAAGGCTGTACAAAGTTTTCCCCGTCTCGCCCACAATACCCATCACTGATGATAACATAACAACACTGCCGCCTTCATTGCTGACATTCGCTTGCTTTGTAAACAATCTGGACATCTGTATGGATGAATAGACGTTTGTTCTGAAAAACTCATCCAACTTATCGTTGGATATAAGTTTTAAAGGAAGTGTGGTAGAAATACCAGCTGCATTCACCAAACCATGCAGTTTACCCATTTTCTCAACTGCCTCTTTAATGGCTGATTCAATGCCGGACATCTCAGCCAGATCGATAGAATAAACCAGGTGATTTTCACGCGATTGCATCAACGACAGGGTTTCTTTCAACCGTTCATTATTTCGTGCAATGAGAACCACTCTTGCTCCCATCTGGCTGCAGATTATCGCAGTTTGCCGGCCAATACCGGAAGAAGCGCCTGTTATGACAACATTTTTCCCGATAAGGCTGAAAGGATTTTCCATTATTTCTAAATTTCAGAAATTTTACCCAACCAGGGATTGTCAATAGTCAAAATGGCAGTTCCCAACGATAAACCTACCCCAAAACCGGAGATTAAAATCTTATTTACCCCGGAGAGTTTTTCATTAA
>CAZDBX010000287.1:0-3540 GCA_964503805.1 uncultured Lentimicrobium sp.
TTTTCCTAAATTTGCCCGGCAATAAAACTTAAAACCAACCGAATACATGAAAAACATCCTGAAAATCTTCATTGTGCTGGCGATAGCAATTTCGGCAATGCAGGTAAGTGCACAAAAAACCCAGAAATTAGGCCATATTAATTTTGCCCAGCTATACGAAATGATGCCCGGGCAGGACTCAATCCGCGCAGCTTTCACCGCCTATCAGGAACAGCTATCCGGCCAGTTCCAGGCAATGCAGACTGAGTATGAAACCAAGCTTAATGATTATCAGGCCAACCAGGCTACCATGTCGAACATCATCAAGCAAACAAAAGAAAAGGAAATTGTAGACCTGCAGCGCCGCATTCAGGAATTTCAGCAGACAGCACAGGAAGATCTTCAGGCTAAGGAAACGGAACTGACAACGCCCATTATCGAAAAGGCAAGAAATGCCGTTAAAGATGTCGCCAAAGAAAACGGATACAGTTTCATCCTTAACTCAACCGAAGGATTGGTGCTTTACACCGAACCGGCCGATGACATTATGCCGCTGGTGAAGAAAAAACTCGGCCTCAAATAAACGGGCAGTATAAAACACAGAAAGCCATTCCATTCAGGAGTGGCTTTTTTTATGGGCATAAAAAAAGCCCGGGAACACCGGGCTTAAAGAATTACCTTGGATGATATATTAAATCACTTTAACATTCACTGCATTTAATCCTTTTCTGCCTTCTTTCAGATCGAAGGTAACCTCGTCATTTTCCCTTATTTCGTCAATAAGGCCTGACACGTGTACGAAATACTCGTTATTCGAATCATTGTCCTTAATGAATCCGAATCCCTTCTGATCGTTGAAGAATTTTACTGTTCCTTTACTCATGGTGATGTAATTGTTATTTGTTGATGGCGGCAAAGGTAGACATTATTATTTACATGCAAGCTTTTTATTTGTAAATCAGCACAAAAACATGATTTTCTGTTCATGCGGTTTTTTTTGTTTAAACTAATCACTCGCCAATTGCAAACTGATTAAACATTCTGTAACTTTACAATAGATTTAAAACATTAAAAATGACAAATCAACCTTATGAACCGGAATGCTGCCCCCGGTTCGACCCGGCACCCTGGGAAAACCAGGTAATTGAATGGGACAAAAAGAGATTCATCAAAGGCAGGGTTTGTACCTTTATGTTTATGCCCCTGAATTTTGGCGGGGCGATGCGGAAGATGAATGCCCTTGTCGGGAAAGCCGGGGCCGATATTCCTGACTGGCTCTGTCTTTCCGATCATACTTCAAAATGGAATATGGACCTTTACCTTGCCGTGGACAAGGAAATTCCGGGTGCTGAGAATACCCGCCTGAGCGGAAAGTACTTCAGCAGAGTGTATGAAGGTCCGTTCAGGGATACCGGCAAATGGACGGAAGATTTTAAGGCCGCGGCAAAAGAAAGGGGTGTAGAAATTAAAAAATGGTATATGTGGTACACCACCTGCCCGAAATGCGCAAAGAAATACGGGAAAAATTATGTGGTGATTATCTGCGAAACCATCTAAGTTTGCGTAACAATCCCTGGTACAAGATTATTATTGTTTATTTATAGAGTTTTTTTTAAGACAGCTATTTCATCAAATCTTACAAATACCATTATGTGGAAGCGCCGATTCCATTCACTGCTGTTATTCTTTTTATTATATCCGGTCATGCTGAATGCACAGCTGCAGGGAGATTACACGGTTGGCGGGGAAAATCCCGACTTCGTTGATATCAGCCATGCCGTCTCTATCCTTCAGTATCAGGGAATAATCGGTCCGGTAAGATTCCTTGTAAGGCCTGGCAACTATGGTGGATTTACGGTATTTACCTTTATGAATGCAACTAACCAGGATACGGTTACCATTCAGGCTGAAAACGAAATTGCCTCGTCTGTCATCATTGAAGGACGAATCACTCTAAACGGAACGAACCGTTTGAAACTGCACAAACTCACCCTGGCTGATCAGGTTAATGCTTCCTATGCAAAACTATCGCTTATCAATACCAACCATTGTCTGATAAGCCATTGCGAGATTTCCAATCCTTCAGGGGATAACTACGGCACAGATGAGGCAATGATTAAAATTTCCGCCCCCTGGGAAGGTACATTGTTAAAATTGACATTCAGTCATTGCCTGATACATTCTCCGGAAAAAACCATATACCATACAGGCCGGAAATCCAATCTGTATTTCAACAATTGCAGCATCTATGGCCAGATCAGTTCCCTGACCATTTCCTATATCAATATAATCTTCAACCAATGCAATCTTACATTCAATCAGGATGATTTACTGGACGTCATTACAGCAATGAACGGCTCTGTGGTAAGTACGGTAAATGTTCCTTATGCCTTGTTTATAGATGGTGAGCTTACAGGCAACACTTTCAACTGCAATGTTGATTGTGATTCATGGCTTATCCATAACAATATATTTAATGAGAATTTCGTAAGCTCTCAGGTCACCATCCCTGTGCGGATTTTTAGAAACACATTTAAGAAAGAATTTCAAACTATTTTTTCTCATTCCGCCCATCTGGCCGGAAACAACTTCTTCGGGTCCTGCAGAATCAATGCAGACAATTACAGAATATGGAATAACTTCTTCTATTCAAGCGTGCTGTTTACCCACGGGGGCGGCCACTGGATCGCCCACAACAATTTTCACAGGAATTCCACCCTTGACCTTTTGTATGCGGATGCAACCATATACAATAATAATCTCGGTAAACTCTATATCCTTTACCCCTCCTATGACCAGCTCTATAACAACAACTTTGTATGCGGAAACCCTGACTCAGTCTCTTTTGCGGGCAAAAATCCCAGCTTTTATGATCCGGCCTATATTGACGAATCAAACGATCTTCATGCAACAAACCCGGCCCTTATCCGGAAGGCCTCCGGATTATTTCCTCTTTACAACTTAGATATTGACAGCACTGAACGACAGGACATCCCGAGCATAGGCGCCAACGAAATCTGCCTCGACCTGATAACCGATACCGTAAGAATAAGCTGCGCAGATTCCCTCTGCCTCGACCTTTGTATGGAGGAATTTGAGCAGTACTTCTGGACACCCTCCGGCCTGTTTCCTTCCGGCGGCAGCAGACCGGTTGTTTATCCCGGTGGCGATGTGATGGTTTACCTTAACCACACTGACAGCGGGATAGTAGATTCCCTGTACATCGCCATGACCGATTCATTGCCGGCGGCCCGGCTGACTTTTACCGTGAATCAGTTTGAGGTTCAGTTTACCAACCGCTCAGGCTGCGCATCGCAGTTTTTGTGGGAATTCGGAGATGGCGCCACCTCCGCCGATGAGAACCCCGTCCATACTTACCCCCATTCAGGAGCGTTTCAGGGATCACTTACCGCCTGGAATGAATACGGTGCCGACACCAGGGATTTCACCGTTAATATTGTGATCCAGTCAACCGGCGAACGCCTGCATGAAAAGATCAGGCTATATCCGAATCCGGCAAACGACCTCCTTTATATTGACGCAGAGGAAAACCTGCTTCCA
>CAZDBX010000288.1:0-3540 GCA_964503805.1 uncultured Lentimicrobium sp.
AGAAATCCATTTTACCTCCTGAGCGGCGTATGGCCTTGTTTACATTTCCGGCGCCAGAATTGTAGGCGGCCAGCACCAGCAACCAGTCACCGTACATTCTGTAAAGGTCGTTCATATGTTCACAGGCCGCAATGGTCGACTTCAAAGGGTCGCGGCGGTCGTCAACCAGCGAAGTAACCTTCAGATTGTATGCTTTCCCCGTTCCATACATAAACTGCCACAAACCTGTCGCACCGACCCTTGACTTGGCTACCGGGTTCAGCGCTGATTCGACAATTGCAAGGTATTTGAGTTCCAGGGGCATATTGAAGCGGTCGAGGTGTTCCTCAAACATGGGAAAATAGATCTGAGCCAGGCCCATCACCCGTTCGGTCAGCCCGCGTTTCTTTATTGCATAAAGCTCAATATAATCCTTTACATACTGGTTATAGGTAAGGCTGATCGGAGAAGCGGCATCAAGTTTTCTAAGGCGGTTGTAATAGACAGAATCCGCATAAACCGGGACAAATCCCGGGGTAAAGCCAAAGACGTTTTTGAGGGTTTCATCGGTGGGGCATTCAAATCCCTCAAAGTACTTCAGGCCGGCAAGACTGTCGAGCGATGCAGCAATAAAATCATCTTTTATAAATTCAAAGGCCGATTGACTGGTATCGGCTGTGGCAGGTACGTCCTGACTGAAAAGATAATTTGTTGGAAAAAAGCAGCAAACCGCGATCAGGATGCCAGAGAATTTTAAAATCTTCATTACCAAATGTTTTATTCCGGATTGCACATACAGAAATGTGAAAGGCCATTCCACTGTTTCAGAGATATAGCCTGATAATTATATACTTATCTGGAAAATTCCAAGCCCCTGCAATGTGCAAAACATGTCCCGTTGCAAAAATAAGGTATAATAAACCAATTCCCTGATTTTTTAACACATTTTAAATACATTCAGTCTATTTTTCTGGCATTAAGTAGCCGGTCAGGGTGAATTTTACAGGCATATTATACTGAACCCTTACCGGTTTTCCCCTTTGTTTACCGGGAATCCAGCGGGGCATAAGACGCATCACCCTGAGCACTTCGTCATCGAGGCCGAATCCTAATCCCCTGAGAATTTTAATATCGCTGAGCGACCCGTCGCGTTCAATAACAAAAGTTACATAAACCGTCCCCTCAACCGATGCTTCGCGGGCTTCGTGCGGGTATCGGAGATTCTCCGAAAAGAACTTTGATCTTTCTTCATCGCCCCCGGGATAAACAGGCGCTTCCTCCACAACCATAAAAATTTCTGCTTCCGCGACCTCTTCTTCCACGGCGGTTTTTCCTTTCATCCTCTTACTTTTATTTTCCGAAAGCTGAACACCTTGAATATAAACCGTTTCTGTGTCCTGAACTGCCAGTTGCTCTGCAACTGTATATCCCTCGCTTTTATGTATGGAAGGCTCCTGAAGTTTTTTAACATCCAGCGGAGGCATTCGCCCGGTAGTAATATATTCTTCTTCGGAAGCTGGTATCTCTGTATCAATTTCGATATTATCGCTGACAATTTCAATGGCATCGGTTGGTTCCGGCTGTGGTATTCCTATGGACTGAAGTTGCTTATCCTGAATGATCACGGACGAAGCGGGGGCAGGCAGCGATTCGGCTGAATCAGCCGGATCAGCGGGTAAGGCGGTTCCGGCCGTGGTGTTTTCCTTTTCAATGGCAGAAGCAAATTCACGTTGGTTTCCGGATTTATTCATTTCGAAAAACAACCACCCGCCTGTAGCAGCAATTATAAAAAGCACTGAAGCGGCTAGTAACACAGGCTTATGTCTGCTGAGAAATCCTGCTTTCCGCTTTATTGCTGTTGGGATGGATCGGGCTTCTTTATCTGCAGTCTGGCGGTCGCGCATGATGGAATCGCTGAAAATTCTGATATCCTCCTTGCTGAGCCTGGGGAAACGGGGCCCTTCGAAGTTTGAGGAAACAGCGGGTATTGCTTCATCAATGATTTCGGGAACGTCTTCCGTCATTTGAATAAACGAAGCTTCGAGCATCACCAGGTCTTCGCTGAACTCGCCGGGTACGGATAAGCGGTAGCCCTCCACCGCAAGCGCGCACATTTCGCAATGCTCCAGATGATCTATAACTAAAGCGGTTTCTGCAGTGCTGAGGCTGCCCTGAACGTAAAATGCCATTCCTTCCGGACTGAGGCATCCCGAAGGTGTGAATATTTTATAATCAGGTTTGTTTTCCATATACCGTTCAGTGTTCTGATTTCTCCAGGGCATTTTTCAGATTCCTTTTGCCGTTCTGAATGTGACTTTTCACTTCCATGGCCGTAAATCCTGTTAGTTGTTCTATCTCATGATATGATTTCTCGTCAAAATAGAACAGCAGGATGCATTGCTGCTGCCCGGGAGAAAGATTTTCAACCGCAAGGTGAAGCCTGCGGATTCTCTCGTCGGTCTCATCATCGGAATTAAGATGCTGAGAACCCAGTTTTTCCATAATTTCACCCATCAGATTTGCTTCCCATCCCAGCTTAAACCCTTCCTTTCGTTGCTCGCGCAGTTTCATGGCGCAATGAGAGCGTGTTACCGTAAATAACCAGGATTTAAAATTGTTTACCTCGTATTTGCGGAGTGCCCGGAAGAGCTTTTCAAAGACTTCCATGGCCGCATCCCTTGCATCATCGCGGTTTCCGAGGTATTTCAAACACACCCCCAATACAAGATGTGAATACCTGCGAAACAACTCCCCTATAATTTCCTGATTTCCTGACTGACGGAAAAATCCGGCCAGCTCCTCATCGCTCAGATGATCGCTCAGCTTGCCTTCCGTCAGGGAAATCGTCATAAGATCAGTGATTTTTGACAAATGTAATGATTGCAGATCAATTTAAATGCCATGCCTGATCTGAAATTTCCTGTTTTTTTTGACTGCCATCTGTGGAAAACGAAGAACCGCTGCATCTACACTATATAATCAAACTCACATAAAACGCTCTGTTATGGAAACACGTAAAAACAGCAAGGCCGATCTTGAGAAGAAGCGCTTTGTATTTCTGCAGCTGGGGCTGATCCTTTCCCTGGGTGTTGTGCTGGCAGCTTTCGAGTGGAAAACCCCTGATGCAGGAAACATTGACCTGCCCCCCCGGGCTTACTCAGAGCCGGAAATGGAAATCATCGACATTATTCCCGTCAAAAAGGAACTTCCGAAACCGGTAAACACCACTCTGATCCGGGAGGTGGACAACCTGGCTGAAGATTTGCCGGAGATTGAAATAGAAATTGAAACCGATCCGCTGGAGTTTATTCCTCCTTTCGAATTACCCGGTCGCCTGCCTGATGAAGAAACTGTTGAGGAACAGTTGCCTTTCGTAATTGTTGAGAAGATGCCTCAATTCCCCGGTGGTGAAGCCGGACTGATGAGGTATCTGGCTGAAAATATCCGGTATCCGGGCCCGGCGAGAGAGTCAGGCATTTCGGGAACCGTTTACATCACCTTCGTGGTTGAGCCTGACGGCAGTGTATCTTCCGTGAAAATCCTGCGCGGACTCCCGGGCGG
>CAZDBX010000289.1:0-3469 GCA_964503805.1 uncultured Lentimicrobium sp.
TGTCGCGGATGATCAGTTCTTCGTAGCCGGGAATGAATTGTTGTCCGGCTTCCACTTCCGGGTTCCGTTGCGCTTCCATTCGGCGCCGGTACGCGCTCCGGTCGTCTATGGCAAAGTCCTCCCTGTTTATGTCTATCGGGCTGCCATACAATTTTTCAATCTCCTCAAGCGACAGCGCCCGGTTATAGACCATCAGTTCGTCCATGGCGCCGTTGAATGCGCCTATGATTGTTGAAGGATTGCTTTTCCGCTGCCGCGCCCTGCCACCGAACACCTGGTTGTTCACAATCAGCCGGGCCTGTTCGTTGGGGGCGTCATAGATCAAAGCGATAAAAGTCCATTGATCCTTCAGGACCGGAGAGCCGTGGATGATGCCGTCCCTGCCGGCCGAAGCGCTCCAGCGCTGACTGCCCCTGTGCCTGTCGGTGAGGAGGCCTCTTTGTTTCTTGTCGCCGCTGCAGAGGGGAGTGAGGTATTTAAAGGTTTCTGCGGCTTTGATCCAGCAGGTAATGGTGACCACGGGTAACGCATCGGGTGAAATGTCGAGTGGTAACTCAGCCTGGCTGAACTCCATCCCGGGCCCGGGATGAAATCCGAGCGCCCGGCCAGCCTGGCCATTGCGGTCAGCAACGGCTTTTGTTCTGAGGGTTTTACCTGAAAATTCCCGTTGCTCCGGCGCTTTGGCATGCCCGTCGAGGGGATAGGCGGCAACCAGGCCGGAATCGGGCAGTGAATGCGCTGCAAGGAGGCCTGGAAAAACAGTGAGTAAGATGTAAAAAAACCTCAGGACAGTATGCTTTATCTTGAATTTTGCCATAAATGGAGTTGCCGGCAGGCAGGAACGGACAGTCGTTCCTTTCACCACCAAAGATTACTCACAAATATAGAAAATTGATATGTAGGTCTGGATAATTGTAATTTAGAATCAATATAAATCTCAACGGATTCATTAAGTGTTGCTTTCATGTGGCAGGATAAATGCAACCCTGCTATGTGTCCTTATCCGGATAGCGGCTGTTTACCGGAGGTTTGACAGGGAACTGAGCAGGACGGATACATCGAAATACATTCCCTCTATGCCATAGTCGTTTTTGCTGACTTTAAGGTAGTCGTATTTGCCGTCGATCAGCTGCTGCTGCCCGCCAAAGCCGAAGCCCAGCGCCCTGAGCATGTCATATTCGTGGGAAACCGAGATTACATGAAAGGCGGTTTTTCTGGTTAATCCATCGCCTGATCCGAATATGGTTTCTATGATCCGGCCAAACCTGAATTCAAGCCTGGCGGCCATCTCCTGATTCCCTTTCATACGGTGGGCATAGATCAACGGATCGAGAAACCTGATTTCGAAAGGGTTTTCGAGCAGCAGGGCCGAGCCGTGCCGGATAATGGCTTCGTAATCCTGACCCGTGACTTCCTCTTTCCGGAGGATGCTCATCAGGCTGTCGGCCAGGGGATGGGTGGCATATGGGGCATAGCCGGGCTGCAGGGCGTATCCGTAGTAAAGCAGGTGGTAATCCTGCACGGTAAGGGTAGTGTCATTGGTCTGTAACCGCTGCATCAGACCGGGATAATATGATCCGGAGCCCTTCTTTTCGATGGCTTTTCTGATCTTTTTATACTGTGGCGGTGTAAAATTGTTCTGCTGTGCCACGGCGCTGCCTGCGAATGCAAACAGTAACAGAAAACTCAGGATCTTTTTCATACGATGGTTTTTCTTTGTTAATCAGCAGGCCCGGTGAACGGAACCCGGTTTACGACCAGGCTTCATCCTCCGTAAATCACGGATACTCATCCGTAAGGCTTATCCAGGTATAAATGATTGAGTCCAGGGTGTCTTCATCCGGAACTGCAGCATCATTAAAGTTTGGCAATTCCCTGACCAGTTCCGTGATCCGCTGCAAACTGATGGCGATAAGGTCTTCCTCAGGGTGGGCTTTGTTCAGCAGTATGGCGATGGTGCCGTAATTGTTCCAGTTCAGGGGAACCATGGCGGCGAGTTGCAGCTCAATGTCTTCCATGAACTCCGGAATTTTTTCTTCCTCAAGAAAAAATCCGGTTTCTGCCATGGCCTCTTTTAACATATTGAGGTTTAACGGGATATCAGGATATGTAGAGGGGAAAAGGTAGTTATAATTCCTGAGGATGGAACCGGCAATGTTATGAATATGAGAATCATCAGGCATCATGTGAGCGTTCCGTGTAAGATTTTTCAAAATTATAAAATCCCCGGCTTATCGTTTGCCGTGGTGCCGGTTTTTTTTAAGAATTGAATTCTGTTTTTCAGTTATAACCTCAGAATCGGCCTTGCTGTGAATGAAATCTTTAATGAAAGGAAGCCCGGTTCAGCATGTGTTATGATTATACAGCGTCGCGATTCTTTTGGCGGTTATAGAGTTCCTTTTCCTTAATTGATGGATTCCTGATTTTAAAATGTCGGATTATACTGAAAAACTTCAGCGAAAATTATGCTTGCACAAATTCCGTTGTGAGGCCAATTTGAGGTCAATCTTTTTCATCTGTGCAAAATGGCTTCATGCTGACCAAAGTTTGAAATGTTGCAGCAGATTTAGTCTGAAACTTTAAACTTTGCCGCCATCCGGAAAAACTTCTGCAGGCATTGCATGGTCAGTTGTGAATCTTCCAGGGCGTTGTGGGTGTCGCCTTCCCGTTCAAAGCCGAACCATGCCGAGATGGCTTTCAGGCTGAGGGAGCGGGGGACGGTTTTGCCGTTGGCTTCCAGGATACGGAAGGTATAGAAAGCAATGGTATGCAGGTCGATCAGCTTGTTGCTGAAGGGCCATTCGAGGTTTTCGCCGCTGTAGGCAAATTTCAGGAAGTTCACGTCAAAGATGACGCTTTGCCCGCAGATAACCAAATCGCGCAGATCGCCCCCCTGCCGTTTCAGCAGTTTGCGGATCCACTGTTCAAAATCCTCCAGTACCTCGTAAATCATAGGCGCTTCCTGCAATTCGTCGAGCGAAAGCCCGTGAATCTTCTCGGCGGAGGCCGTAAACGCCTCCTCGTTTTCGGGATACACATTGCTGAGGTAAGTTCCGAGCTCCACCCAGTTGTCGTTCAGTAAAACTGCTCCGATCTGAATGATTTCATGATAACCCGGCTCCGGGCCGCTCATTTCGAGGTCAACAACCAAAAAAGGCATAACAGGTTTGTGTGAGGGTGACAATACTGAAAAAAAGCCCTTTCAGGCTAATGAAATGCAAATATCAGTATTTATGCAATGCAATAAATGGGTTTACCTCACCTGCTTGCCGATATATCTTGAGTTCATGATGCGGAGCGCCCCCATATAATCCATTTTGAATTCCACGAGATCGCCGGTTTTGTAATTTTTTTCGTTCCCGCCCAGGTCGATCACGATCATATCGCTGCTGCTGCCGGCAAATTTTATCATCGGATCGGCCGGAAAAAGATGGTTGCTTTCCACATCCAGCAGGCCGATGTCGAGGAT
>CAZDBX010000290.1:0-3455 GCA_964503805.1 uncultured Lentimicrobium sp.
AACAGCCCTGCGGATATCTCTTCAGATGGGATTTGCTGTTACGATTGCCGTGATTATAGCCCTGGCCGTTACCTTGACCGCAAATTGGATAAATCCCTATACTGAAAATCTTACAGGCGTATTGATCACCAATGCCCTTATTATTGCTGTGGCCAACCTTTTGATGATGGCTGTTCTTGAAGGCTGGATCTACTACATCGAAAGCAAAAAGGCAACGCTCAAGGCGGAAATCCTTGAAAAGGAGCTTTCGCAGATCAGGTTTGAAGTGCTGAAAAGTCAGATCAACCCGCACTTTATGTTCAACAGCCTGAACGTACTTTCGGGGCTGATTAACCGGGATACGGTGAAAGCCCAGCAGTTTATCGACGAATTTTCACAGGTTTACCGCTACGTGCTCGAAACCATTGAACAGCCGGTGACAACCCTGGGGCGGGAACTGGATTTTATGCATTCCTATCTCTTCCTTCAGCAGATCAGGTATGGCCGGAACCTGGGTTTCTCGGTGGATGTTCCCGCCGACTTGCTGAATTGCGTACTTCCCCCGCTCTCGCTGCAGGTGCTGCTCGAAAATGCCATCAAACACAACATCGTTAACGAGTCAAAGCCGCTCAGGATCGAGGTTTACAGCGAAGGAAACAACCTCGTGGTTAAAAACAACCTGCAGCCGAAAATTTCAGCGGCAGCCTCAACCGGCCTGGGACTGAAAAACCTGGTAAAACGTTATGCCCTGATTACCGGTGAGGAACCCTCATTCAAAATTGAGACCGGCCATTATATTGCACGCATCCCCCTTATTAATCCCGAAAGTGATGAACATACTGATCGTTGAAGATGAAAGCTTTGCTGCCGACAAGCTGGAGCAGATGCTGATGGAGGTTGATCCGGACATCAGGATACTTGCGAAAACAGGTTCTATAAAAGATTCGGTTAAATGGCTGATGGATCACACGGCCGACCTGATTTTCCTCGATATTCAACTTTCGGATGGCCTCAGTTTCACCATCTTTGAACAAATCCCCGTGAATATCCCGGTGATTTTCACCACCGCTTACGACCAGTACGCCATCAAGGCCTTTCAGCTCAACAGCATTGCTTACCTGCTCAAGCCCATCAGAAAAAGCGACCTGGCAGAGAGCCTCAGAAAATATCATTCATTGCGGTCGGCTTTCAGTATCGATTTCGATTTGCTGATGGCCAACTTACAGGGAAGGAAACCGGAATACAAAAAACGCTTCCTGATTCAGATCGGTGAAAGGATCAGAAAAATTGAAATTACGGAAGTTGCATACTTCTTTGTACTTGAAAAAGGGGTGTATCTGAAGACCCTGCAGGGAAACTCCTATCCTGTCGATTATGCGCTGGACCGCCTGGAAACCCTGCTGAACCCCGAAAAGTTTTTCAGGATAAACCGGAAGTACATTGTAAATATGGACGCCATTTCGAATATGGTTGCCTATTCACGGGGACGCGTCAAGCTTGAACTCAGGCCCAAAGCCGACGAAGAATATGATGCCATTGTGAGTGTGGACCGTGCCGCCGCTTTCAAAAAATGGCTTAATTCCTAATCTTTCCACGTTTTTAACCGAGCCATTATGACCGCTTCCATAGATAACCTGCTGAAAAACTCAAATCTTCCCGGCCCCAGGGGCAATCTGGAGCTGATGTATTCCTTTGCACATTCGGCCAATGCCATGGAAATATCCGAATGCATGACTTACCTCAGGGATGATCTGAAAAATTCACCGGAAGAGTTTGTAGTTATGTGCGGCATTGTGGGTTACGCAGTGCTTCACAGGAACGACCTGCCCGGATGTCTTGAATATTTGCGGCGCTTTGCTTCGCACGGCAGCTGGCGTATCCGCGAAGCCGTGGCCATGGGGATTCAGGAGACCGGTGCCGGAAACATGGATTTGCTCATCATGCACCTCAAATCCTGGCTTGATGGAAATGAACTTGAAAAACGCGCCGTGGTCGCCGGGCTGTGTGAACCCAGGCTGCTTATTGACAAAGACACTGTAAACGAAGTACTCCAAATCTTATGGGTTATTACCCTCGGATTCAACGCTTCCCCGGGAAAAATAAGCGATGCTGCAAAAACCCTGCGTCAAGCCCTGGGTTACTGCTGGAGTGTTGCCATCGTTCACCATCCCCGGGAAGGGAAAAAATTGTTTGAACAACTTGCCGGAATGAATAACCCGCATATCCGACATATTGTTAAAGAAAATCTCAAAAAAAACCGGTTACTTAAAATGGACAAGGCATGGGTTGAAGCAAGAATTGCCGCACTCTGAATACTTGTGGACATATTCCGGCAATATGACATACCTGTGAAAGCACAATTCTGCTGAAGAAACCGGTTCCCCGGCCGTCACAGTTCACAAATGAAAAATCCCCTTTCATCAGCACCCTGAAACGTTTCATGGTAATAAATTACAATTCCGGGTAAAGGCATCTTAGCTTTGCCGCTTCAGCCCACGGGGAAGTGATGCTGCTTTTTATTGATCAACCAAAGTTCTCCTGGTATTTTATGAAAAATGTCATCTGGTCAACGGGACACATGCTGAGATACAACGACATTGTCGATGCCGACAATTGTTACGTGTACGACCGTAGCGGCAGGCAATGGGTTGACCTCGAATCGGGCGTGTGGTGTACCTGTCTGGGCCACAACAACAAACGGATCAACGCCGTCATCACTGACCAGATCAACAGGATCAGCCATACCGGATTTTGTTACTGCCATCCGGCCGTCGCTGAAACGGCAGAGAAGATTCTGAGCATTACCAATATGCCTGATGGTGGCTGTGAATTCCTGTCTTCGGGAAGCGAAGCGGTGGAATACGGGATGCGCATCGCACGGGCGCTGAGCCGGAAGCCACTGGCCCTGTCTTTTACAGATGCTTATTTCGGCACATACGGAGATGCTGCGCTCAGAGACGGCAGAAACTGGTTTGTTTACGACAGGCTCAACTGCCAGTGCAATGAAAACGGGAATGGTTGCTCAGGTGATTGCAGCAGATTCAAGGAGATTCCTTTTGAGGATATCGGGATTTTTATCCTTGAACCGGGCAGCTCCATGGGGCTGGTTCGTTTCCCGGAGCACAGCCTTGTTGAAAAAATTGCAGGCATAGTCCGGGCTAACGGCGGTATCGTAATCTCGAATGAAGTCACCACAGGTATTGGCCGGACCGGAAAATGGTTCGGATATCAGCACTACAACATACAGCCCGATATTGTTGCCATGGGCAAGGGGTTGGGGAATGGCTACCCGGTAAGCGCGGTAGCCGTTTCCGGGAGAATTATGAAGGAGCTTGCATCCGGCAGTTTTCATTATTCACAGTCGCACCAGAACGACCCGCTTGGAGCCGTTGTTGCCGGAGAGGTTATCGATATCATTCAGGAAAGCGATCTGATCTGGGGCGCCGCATTCAAGGGCGAATACCTTCTGGAGTGCC
>CAZDBX010000291.1:0-3446 GCA_964503805.1 uncultured Lentimicrobium sp.
CTGGATGTACATTGGTTTATTGCTTGATGTGGTAAAATTACAAAAAACCTTCTTTATTCCGGATACGATTATCGGATGCCGGTAAACAGATTTTTATTCCTGATGGATGCATTTGAATTTTCATCAGTTTTCCGTATGACCATCCAATAAAAAAGCCCCGTTAACGATTGGCTAACAGGGCTTTTCCAGGTTTTTCAGCGTATTATTTCTGAAGCTTTTTTGCTTCTTCTTTCCTCTTCCTGCGTTTTGCTGAATTGGTGATGAAGTCATAAGCCAACGGAGAAGCAATAAAGATGGATGAGTAGGTACCCACACCGATACCAACCATCAATGCGAATACGAAACCGCGGATTACCTCACCGCCAAAGATAAAGATAGCGATCAATACAACGAGGGTGGTACCGGCGGTGTTGAAGGTACGGCCCAGGGTGCTGTTCATGGCGTGGTTCATATTGTCGGTAATTGCCCGCTTTGGATAGAGCCCGATATACTCCCTGATACGGTCGAAAATGATCACAGTGTCATTGATAGAGTAACCGATGATCGTAAGCAGGGCGGCGATAAATGCCTGATCCACTTCGAGATTAAATGGTAATATCCCTGAGAAAATCGAATACATCGAGATGGTAATCATGGTGTCGTGCGCCAGTGATAACAGACCTCCCATACCATACTGCCATTTTTTAAACCTGATGGCGATATAGATAAAGATGATCAGCAGTGCGAAGAATACGGCAAGCACAGCGCCTTGTTTGATGTCATCGGCAATGGTGGGGCCAACTTTCTGAGAACTCAGCCGGCCCAGCACCTTGGCTTCATCGTCGGCGGTGAAGTCGTTGAAACTCATAGGGACATTGTAAAGGCTCTTTACTCCGTCGTAGATTTTAGCTTCCACAATGGAATCGGCAGCCTGTGTATCCTCTTCGATCATGTATTTGGTGGTAATTTTCACCTGGTTGGAACTACCAAAGGTTTTTACTTCAGGCGCTTCTCCCAGTTCTTCAGCAAGGAGACTTCTCACCTCATTGGTGCCTACTTCCTTGTCAAACCGGATTACATAGGTACGACCTCCCGAGAAGTCAACACCGAAGTTTAATCCTTTGGTAGCCAGTGATATGATGCCGATAAAGATCAGAATTCCGGAAGCGATGTACATCTTTTTACGCAAGCCGATAAAGTCAAAATTGACTTTTGTAAATGCGTAGCGGGTGTACTGGTTATCGAACGGAATATTTCTGTTTTTGCGCAACTGCCATTCAAAAATTATCCTTGAGATAAAAATTGAAGTGAACAACGATGTGATGATACCGATGATCAGCGTGGTGGCAAAGCCCTGAACGGGGCCTGATCCGAAAATATTCAGCACAATACCGGTAAGCAGCGTGGTAACGTTACCGTCGATAATGGCAGAGTATGCGTTGCTGTAACCGTCGGTAATGGCAAGCCGGAGCCCTTTTCCTGCTCTTAGCTCTTCTCTGACGCGTTCATAGATAATTACGTTGGAGTCAACGGCCATACCCAGGGTTAGTACGATACCCGCGATACCTGGCAGGGTCAGCACTGCTCCTAACGATGTGAGTACACCGAAGATAAAGAAGATATTGGTAACCAGGGCAAGGTCGGCAACCCATCCGGCACGGTTGTAATACAGCACCATGTAGATAAGTACCAGGACAAATGCAATGACGAACGAAGTCAAACCGGAGGTGATGGATTCGCGTCCGAGTGATGGTCCGACCACTTCTTCCTGAACAATGCGGGCAGGAGCAGGCAGCTTACCCGCTTTGAGGATGTTTGCAAGGTCCTGTGCTTCTTCAATGCTGAAGTTTCCGGTAATGGATGAGCGTCCGTTGGGAATTTCACTGTTAACGCGCGGTGCCGAATACACATAATCATCGAGTACAATGGCAATCTGGTTGCCGATGTTATCGGCGGTGAGTCTTTTCCAGGTTTTGGCGCCTTCGGCATTCATCAGCATGGTAATCTCCACCCTGCCATTCTGGTCGTAATCCTGGCGGGCATCTACCACGGCGTCGCCACCCAGGGGAGCAAGGCCGTCGCGGCTGGTCACCTTCAGGGCGATCAGTTCAAGAATGTCGGGACGATCCTTTTCAGGTTTTACGGTCCAGGCCAGTTTCAGGTCCCTGGGGAAAATACTGGCGGTCTGACGCAGCATGCGGTTAACCCTTGCGGTATCCTTTATCGTTGCAAAACCAACCGTAGCGCCCTCGCCCGGGAAATACTGCCCCTGGGCGTTGGGGAAAATAGCCGGGTTGAGGTAAGCAAAGAGCGGATTTTCTTTGGCATATTTTTCAAAAGATTCCTTTTGCTGATCTGCAGCGGTGGTATCGCTGATCTTGTCAAGCAACGTCGACTGGGCAGTGTCAGACTGAGCAGTGGCGGTAGTATCGGCAGGAGTTGTTTGCTCTGTCCGCTGTGTCTGTTCCGCAACAGCAGTTGTGGTGTCAGCAATGGTGGAATCTGCCTGAACGGCTTCGGCTGCGATGGAAGCAAGCCGTTTATTGGCATCTTCAAAGTAAGGAACAAGCTCGGCAAACTGATAGGTCTCCCAGAATTCCAGCTGAGCAGTTCCCTGAAGGAGCTTACGTACCCGCTCAGGTTCTTTGATACCCGGAAGTTCGACCAGGATGCGGCCTGCAGTCTGAAGCTGCTGAATATTGGGCTGTGCTACCCCGAAGCGGTCGATACGGGTGCGCAGGATGTTATAAGTGCGGTCAATGGCGCCCTTGGTCTCCTCACGGACTACCTTCAGAACTTCAGCATTGGTCGAATTGTAGGATACCCTGTCCTTGAGCTCCACGGTGTTGAAAATAGCGGCAAGGCTTGCATTGGGATCAATCTCCTGAAATGATTCTCCGAACAGCGTCACAAAATCACTCTGACTGTTTTTCTGTTTCTGGAGGGCCATGTCAATGGCCTGGGTGAATACGGGATTGGTGCTATTGCCTGACAACGCCCTGACGATGTCTACAACCGAGACTTCGAGGGTTACGTTCATACCTCCCTTGAGGTCAAGCCCAAGGTTCAGCTCGCGTTCCTTGCACTCCTGATAAGTATATTTGCGAACCAGGATGTTGAATACCGGCTGGCCCGACATAGAGTCAAGATAATAGCGTTCCCTTGACTTACTGATAGAATCCATCAGTTTCTGTTCGAGCAATGTGTTTCCTCCGGCCAGCTCTTTCGCCTGACTTATCGCAGCTTCATTCCTGGAATACTCCCTGGCTTTTTTCTCAACCCTTTTTGTGAAAAAGGTGAACGAAAGCTGAAAAAGGCACACAATTGCCAATGCAATCGCGAAGAATTTAATAGCACCTTTATTCTGCATGTGTGTTAGTTATTTATTTGAATTAGACTAATTTTTTGAGCCTGCAAATATAGAACTTCTATTGGAAATTACCAACCTGCTTATTTTATGAATTTTT
>CAZDBX010000292.1:0-3432 GCA_964503805.1 uncultured Lentimicrobium sp.
TTCACAAATAACGCCGGTATAAATAGAGACATTGTTCTGCACCTTCACATTATTTCCGAGTATTACACCCGGCGATACCACCACATTCTGTCCCAGGTTGCAGTTTTCACCCAGTTTGCAGCCTGTCATCAGATGCGAGAAATGCCAGATTCTGGTCCCTTTTCCGATTACGCAGCCTTCGTCAACCACGGCTGTTTCGTGCACAAAAAAATCATTTTCCATAATAATCCTGTTTTATATCATTGCCACCAGGGGCTGGCAAGATGCAAATGTAAATTTACTAATTAGGAGATTGAATAACAAAAACGGCCGGAAAAAAACCGGCCTGTGCATTTACAGTAAGTCAACACTATTGATTCACAAACTCCAGCACTGAAGCCGTGATGTAATTAAGTTGCTCCTCATCCAGTTCGGTGTGCATGGGCAGCGAAACTACCGTTTTGCAAAGGTGTTCAGTAACCGGGAAGTCACCTTCACGGTACCTGGGATCAATATATGCTTTCTGCAGATGAAGCGGAACCGGATAATAAATCATGGCAGGAATTTCGCGCTTAGCCAGGAAATCGATCAGGGCGCCCCGGTCGATGCCGTCTGTTACCAGGGTGTACTGATGAAATACGTGGGTAGAGCGATCAAACCTTACGGGGATTTTCAGCTTCGGGTGATTGCCGAAAGCTTTGTCGTAAAAAGATGCCGCGCGGTTGCGGGCGACAGCATATTCATCCAGCCTGGCCAGTTTCACCTTCAGTACAGCCGCCTGTATGCTGTCGAGCCGGCTGTTAACGCCCACATAATCATGGTAGTATCTGACTGTCATTCCATGATTTACCACCACCCGTAGTTGCCTGGCCAGTTCATCGTCGTTGGTAAAAATCGCACCGCCATCCCCATAACAACCAAGGTTCTTGCTCGGGAAAAAGGAAGTACAACCCACATGACCTATCGTTCCGGCCTTTTTACGGCTGCCATCAGCAAAAATATAATCGGCTCCGATGGCCTGACAGGCATCCTCGATCACAAACAGATCATGCTCCTTCGCAATCTCAAGCATGGCCTCCATATCGGCACACTGTCCGAAAAGATGAACCGGAACAACAGCCTTTGTCTTAGGCGTGATGGCACGGCGAACGGCCTCAGGATCAATGTTAAATGTTTCAGGGTCAACATCCACAACCACCGGGGTAAACCCAAGCAGGGCAATCACTTCGGCGGTTGCAATAAATGTAAAGTTGGTTGTAATCACTTCATCACCGGGCTTGATTCCCAAAGCCATCATGGCAACCTGCAGCGCATCTGTTCCGTTTGCGCACGGGATAACATGTTTTACATCAAGATATTTCTCCAGGTCTTCTTGGAAGGCCTTTACCGCGGGCCCGTTTATAAAAGCTGTTGAATTAATGACTTCACTGATGGCCTGATCTATTTCAGGTTTGATTTTTTCATACTGACGCTTTAGGTCAACCATGGCAATCTTGTTCATCGGCTGCAGATTTAGTAAGGTTGGGTTATTTACAGGGTAAAAACCTGAGAAATTATTTGCGCGGCAAAGATACAATAACTCGGCTGTCCACTGATAAACATGCCACAAACAAACATGAGTTTTTTATAAATACTTAACTCTTGCCGGCAGAATGAAATAACTTCCGATAATTCAATTTCATATCTTTGCCATAATATTTTACTTTGTCTGACTGCGCAGGAAATTCAACTTCGGGAGCCCTTTCAGAATGAAGCAAATTAATTGCAAGGCAAAATGCTGTCCTCTCAGCTGGTCTTTCAGGTATTATTTAAACAGCAGACCGGATGCTAACTATTCTCCATGACAGGTTGTAAATCTATCCGACCATTGAAAAAACTCCGCTAATGAAACACTCATTTAAACTGATCCTTCTCTTTTTACTGGCAACACCCGGCCTGTTTGCTCAAAAAAGCATCAGTGATTCTGCCATATTCACACATCTTATTCATGGCAGTTTGTCGCTGCAACTGCCGGGCAATGATCTTGCCGGAAGGTTTGGTCAGTTTGCCCAGGTAGGGCCCGGCTACATGTTCAAAACCAGGACTAACTGGATAGTGGGAATTGAAAGCAATTTTTTCTTTGGCGGGGTTGTAAAAAACAGTGTCAACATCCTTCAGAGCATCGCCACCGCTGATGGTAATATCATTGACGCAGAAGGCACATACGCCGATTTTCATTTCTACATGCGGGGATTTAACGCGTTGGCCAGAGCTGGAAAAGTTATACCGGCCTGGGGACCAAACCGCAACTCAGGTATATTGCTGACACTTGCCGGAGGATATCTTCAGCATAAAATATACATTGAACACCGGGACAAAACCGCACCGCAGATCACCGGTGATTATCTGAAAGGTTATGATGAACTCAAAAACGGATTTGTTTCCAATATTTTTCTGGGTTATCTTTACCTGGGCAACAACAACAAGGTCAATTTCTATACCGGCCTTGATTTTTCATTGGCAAAAACCACATGGGTGAGACCTTATAGTTTTGCTGAAAGAAAGTACCATGAAGGTAGTTTTATTGATACCTTTGCCGGTATCAGGTTCGGATGGTTCATTCCTGTTTACAGGAGGGCACCGAAAGAGTTCTATTATTATTGAAAATCAAAAACTGCTGTGAAAGAAATATTCATCAACACGTCCGGGTCATGAGGCTTCTCTACAGCACCTCCATTGCAATTTATTACTTGTTCCTGCGACTGGCCGGAATTTTCAGTCCCAAGGCGAGGTCGTGGCATTATGGCCGGAAATCGCTTTTCGATAAACTCGGGGAAGTTTTCACCAGGCATTATAATTCAGCGAACCCGGCTCCTGTGATGTGGTTCCATTGTGCATCCCTGGGCGAGTTTGAGCAGGGGAAACCAGTAATTGAAGCATTCAGAAGAGAATATCCTTTCTATACCATCCTCCTGACCTTTTTCTCCCCTTCGGGCTATAACCATCACCATAGCTATGACTTTGTTGACCATGTATTTTATCTCCCCATTGATACAAGGCGGAATGCCCGGCGTTTTATCAAAATAACACGGCCATCAGTTGCAGTTTTTGTCAAATATGAATTCTGGTTTAATTATCTTAACGAACTCTTCCTCCATCACGTTCCGGTATTTACTGTTTCAGCCATATTCAGGCCCAACCAGCATTTTTTCAAATGGTACGGCGGCTGGTTCCGCACCCATCTTCGGAAAATCAATATGATTTTTGTTCAGGATGAAGAATCGGCCGAATTGCTCCGGATGGTTGATGTAAGCAATATTGTGATCAGCGGAGATACCCGGTTCGACAGGGTAGCAGCCATAAAAGAACAGCAGAAACCCTTTCCGCTGATCGACAAATTTGTTGCAGGAAAACATGTGGTTGTTGCAGGGAGCACCTGGCCTCCCGATGATGAGCTGATCGAAGCACTCAGCA
>CAZDBX010000293.1:0-3429 GCA_964503805.1 uncultured Lentimicrobium sp.
GCCGTGTATTGCAGCCCGGCGAGGTGTTGCATGCGGATACCGGCTGTCTGGTGGCTTTCCACCCTTCGGTTAACTACGATATCAGGTTTATCGGCGGCTTTAAAAATGCGCTGTTCGGAGGAGAAGGATTGTTCCTGGTTAAACTCACCGGCCCGGGGCTGGTTTACCTCCAGAGCCTGCCCTTCTCGCGGCTGGCCGACAGGATCGTGACCGCATCACGCGCTAACCGTGAAGAAAGCAGAGGTATTGGCGGTATCGGCGGATCCATTATCGGCGGTATTCTGGGAGGCGACAAGTCATATTAACAGCGCTGCAGACTAAAATCATTGCTGTGAAACTTTTTCCCGGAAATCCGTCAAAACTACCCGAAGGTTCGCTGTCGCGGAAAGCGCTGCAGAACCTTTTCAGAAACAATACGGCAGTGATTTCCGCAGGAATCATTGTTGCCGCTGTTTTAACCGCTTTGCTGGGATACCTCATTACCCCCGACAGCAGCCCTTTTGCCAACGAACAACACCTTGAAATCGCTGCACAAAAGCCGGGGTTTTCCGTTTCAATGCTGAAGGTCACCGGAAACGAACCTGAAAATCATTGCCCGCTGACAGAAAAATGGCTTTTGGGGTGTAAAAACGCTTACAGTTACATCCCGTTCAATGATTACCGTTTCGAAAACGGAAAAATCATCCTGTCGGCCTACGACAGATCAGGAGATACCAATATAATTACATACGAGTATTTAATTCAGGATGTGCTTTACGCCCTTCCTTCTCAGGACGGAAAATTATCATTCAGCGCCGGGTCACCTGATCTGCACGGAACAATCATAGGAGATGACAGACATGCTCTGCAAAATAAAATTATTCAGCATCATATCATAACCAGGCATTACCTGTTAGGCACCGATCGCTTTGGCAGGGATATGCTGAGCCAGTTGCTCATCGGAACAAGAGTCAGTTTGTCCGTCGGGCTTATCTCAGTGATAATCTCCCTTCTGTTGGGCATACTGCTGGGCGCCCTTGCCGGATTTTTCAGGGGATGGGTGGACGATCTTATCATTTGGTTTATCAACGTTATCTGGTCAATTCCCACCATACTGCTGGTGATCGCCATCACTTTTGTGCTGGGTAAAGGATTCTGGCAGGTTTTTATCGCGGTCGGATTAACGATGTGGGTGGAAGTGGCGCGGGTAGTCAGGGGGCAGATCCTCAGCCTGAGGGAAAAAGAGTTCGTGGAGGCTGCACGCGCCCTCGGATTTAAAAACGGGCGGATCATTACCCGGCATATTCTGCCCAACGCCATGGGCCCTGTAATTGTAATCTCAGCGGCCAATTTCGCTTCGGCTATTCTGATTGAAGCCGGGCTCAGTTTCCTGGGCATTGGCGTTCAGCCGCCCATGCCATCATGGGGAACGATGATCAGGGAAAACTATTCCTACATCATCCTGGACAACCCATGGCTTGCCATTCTTCCGGGAATGTGCATCATGATACTGGTGCTGGCCTTTATGCTGATCGGGAATGGATTACGCGACGCCCTCGATGTAAAAACAACCACAACGGTTTAATACTGCTGCAGGTATTCCAGGTTGCCGCAGCCGTATTTTTTGTTGAAGTTCCTGCAATTGCCCCTTTCAAACTGCAGTTTGACCATAATATAAAGGTCCAGGCCCTTGAAGTCATTCATCCCGAAAAAGCCGCCCAGCTTGTCGGTGCCGATGATAAACCTGTAAAAACGGGCACTCAGGCCCAGGCGGGGATAACGGTAATTATAGAGGGTAAAAGGGACAGCCAGCTCAAAAAAACGGTTTTCATAACGGGGTGTCACAGAGAGTTGCGAGGGGCGCACCACCGCGGCATCCTGCAGAACCACCGGATGAACCAGGGAGCTGTTGACATAAAAATCTTTGATGACCTTGAAATCCGCCTGCAAACTGACAGCCGTAGGGAGTGAAACAGAAAAACTGCTTTCATCGATCAGCCGTGTCGAATCCCCGGAGAACTCATAACTGATCGTTCTGAACAAATCGTTGAGCGAAACGTAATCATGATCCCGTACATCGTACCAATTGGCTGATGCATCCTTCATCTCCATCCATTGGGTATTTTTGCGGAATGTAACCCTGCCCAGATCAAGCAACGAAATGCCAAGACGGAACAGATATGGCTGGTAAGGAATTTCGCAGGGGGCCGAGTACAGTTTGGTGGAGTGCCCCTGCATCTTTTTCTGATAGGTTATCCCAAGGTCAACACCAAATCCGCTTCCCTGGAACAGATTGTCAGGAAGCAAAACGTCATTGTTATTGTAATCAACCGGAAGGGACATTCCCAAAGATCCATTGACGTTATTCACTATAATGGTATCGGAGTTGGGGATTACATAATCAATATTGTCAGCATAGCCGTATGCACCTCCGGTCCCGAACAACCCTTTCAGCGTAATCCCTGCAGTCCAGTGTTCGCGGTTACGCCGGTAAATAATGGCTGAATAAGTGCCTGAAACCTCGGCAAAAGCCATGGCGGCCGCCCTGAAATCGTTTTGATTGATATAATTGATCCGCTGCTGCGGATAGTAGTCCAGCCCTTCAACGGCAAACTTGGCCAGATCATAGGGAATCTGATGTCCCGAAGCAAGTACCCGGTAAGCCGTTGATACACCAAAAGCCTGGCTTCCAAGGGCAAACATGGCAGAAGGCCCCATTACCCTGACCTGGGAGAATGCATTTTTATGATCTGTATTATACAAATCGTAAAAATTTCTTGAATCGCCCGAGACCTCTTCAATATGTTCAGGAAAAACCGGATCCGTTTCAAGAAAGCGACTAAACCGGTATTCATCCTTTGCAAGGAATATATAGTTGTTATCGACATTCAGATGAAGACCGATAAGGTTAATATCAAGATACAGTTTGGAATTGAGGATGGAAGTGGGATTGATCAGACTGCCTGTAATGCCGGAATAATTACTGTGTACAAACCCATTCATTTCCTGGGCACGAACAGATCCGGAGAAAGCCAGTATTACAGGCAGAAGATATAGCGAAAGCCTAAGTCTGAGCACGTAATGAAGTTATTGTAACAGCACATGATCCCTGATAGTGCCGGTTAGTAAAAAGAATGCCAAAGTTAAAACAATTGGCAGAACATCAAATTAAAATTCCCCGATTTTAACACTTCCCGAATAAACGCTCTACCGGCATAATTATTACTTCAACATGACAAAAACACACAAAAGTGCGAAGCGGCATGCTATGCAGGCTGTGCAAATTCATCTGCATCTGATAAAAAAAGCATCTCTGAACACCGCATCACAATGAAATATCAAAGGCCAGATACCCTTTTCAGCAACCATTACTCAGATAAGGTACAAACTCTTTGCCACGGGCAGTCTTCCGCTCATTTTTTAACCATGCCCGGAAATATTCAATTTCCG
>CAZDBX010000294.1:0-1835 GCA_964503805.1 uncultured Lentimicrobium sp.
CTTCGAAGATATTTATGGCCGCAGCTGTGAAGTCACTCCTTGAAAATAAGACAGCTATGAACAGGTGTTGATTTTACTGATTCCTGCAGCGTCGATTATCAATAAAATATGTAAGAGATTGCCGGCTTTTTTAAAACAATATGGAAACATAGGAGGGAAAACGTGGATAATAAAAGCTTAGAAACGATAGTAGACAGGCTTGAACCGATTGCCTTAATCATCAGAGCCGATTTTCAGGAAGATGGTTTGCACTTTTTCACTCCTGACAGTTTTTCCCAACAGGTTGCCTACATGAAACATCCGGCGGGGAAAAAGATCGTTCCTCATGTGCACAAGTTGATTCCCCGGCAGGTCTTGTATACCCAGGAAGTCTTGCTTATCAAAAAAGGAAAGGTGCAGGTAAATTTTTTTACCTCAGCTAAAGAATTTTTAACCAGCAGAATACTGGAGACCGGTGACGTCATATTGTTATGCGGCGGCGGGCATTCTCTGATCATGCTGGAGGAGTCGGTTATGATTGAGGTTAAGCAGGGTCCTTATGCCGGAGAAAATGATAAAATAACCTTTGAAGATATCAAGGAGTAAGACCATGATTCCGGTAAACGAACCGCTTCTCGACGGCCACGAGCTGCAATATGTCAGCGATTGCGTTACGAGCGGCTGGATATCATCGGCGGGAAAGTACATTTCCGACTTTGAGAGGAAATGGGCTGACTACTGTGGAATGAAACACGGCATCAGCGTTTGCAACGGCACCATCGCCCTGGAACTGGCGGTGGAAATTTTGGATTTTCCCGGAGGTTCAGAAATTATCCTGCCCGACTTTACGATCATTTCCTGCGCTCAGGCGATTACCAAGGCGGGATGCGTTCCCGTGGTGGTGGATTGCGATCCCGATACCTGGTGCATGGATGTCAGCCGCATCGAAGCCGCCATTACACCGAAAACCAAAGCAATCATGCCTGTCCACATATACGGACATGCCGTTGACATGGATCCGCTCATAAATCTGGCGGGAAAATATAATCTGAAGATCATCGAGGATGCCGCCGAAGTGCACGGGGCGGAATATAAAGGAAAAAAATGCGGCGGATTTGGCGATGTTTCCTGTTTCTCCTTCTTCGCCAACAAGATCATCACCACAGGGGAAGGTGGAATGATCCTGACAAACAGTGACAAACTGGCGGAAAAACTTCAATCCTACCGTAATCTCTGTTTTCAGAGCAGACAGCGATTTCTGCATGAAGAAATCGGCCATAATTTCCGGTTTACAAATATTCAGGCGGCGCTGGGTTTGGCGCAACTGGAGCGTATCGAAAAATTTGTCGAAAGAAAGCGTAAGATGGCGCGAATGTATGATGAAGGACTTGCCTCTCTGCCTGTTCAGCTTCCCGTAGAAAAGCCGTGGGCGAAAAATGTCTATTGGATGTACGGACTGGTTATTGATGAAAAAACAGGTTTGACGGCGAAAGATCTGGCGGCGCGCCTTAATGAAAAAGGCATAGAGACCCGACCGTTCTTTCTGGGGATGCATGAGCAGCCTGTTTTCAGGAAGGCGGGTTTGTTTCAGGATGTTTCTTTGCCGATAACGGAACGCATATCACGCTACGGCTTATATTTGCCGAGCGGGCAGGCAATTACTGATAGCCAAATTAATGACGTTATCACTGCGCTTCAATCAATATTGGGATAAAAAATAAGTGCAGCTTACAGGCACGGCGGCAATCATCAGGACAAACAAATGATGAACTCGTAAAAAATAATTTTTTGAGGAAGGCTATATGAGCGAAAAATGCGCACTCGTTACGGGAATCACGGGACAGGACGGATCATAT
>CAZDBX010000294.1:1935-3403 GCA_964503805.1 uncultured Lentimicrobium sp.
TATGAGCGAAAAATGCGCACTCGTTACGGGAATCACGGGACAGGACGGATCATATCTTGCGGAATTATTACTGGAAAAGGGATACCGCGTCTATGGGATGGTTCGCAGATCCAGTTCAGTACAAAAAACAAGAATTGATCATATTTATCAGGATCCGCATCTGACAAAAATTCCTTTATTTCTGGAATACGGGGATTTGGCGGATTCTTCATCCATCAGGCATATTCTCACGAAAATTCAGCCGGACGAAGTTTATAACCTTGCGGCACAATCCCACGTGAGAGTTTCCTTTGATCAGCCGGAATATTCTTTTGACGTTGGTGGAACAGGCGTTTTAAGAATTCTGGAAGCTATCAGGGATTATAAGGATACTTGCAATAAAGACATACGCTTTTATCAGGCATCGTCTTCCGAGATGTTCGGTTCGTCACTTCCTCCGCAAAATGAGGATACACCATTTAAACCACGGAGCCCGTATGCCGTGGCCAAAGTAGCAGCTTACTGGCACACGGCCAACTACCGGGAGGCTTACAATCTTCATTGCAGCAACGGCATCCTCTTCAATCACGAAAGTGAACGGCGGGGAGAAAACTTTGTTACCCGTAAAATCACGCGGGCTGCTGGCCTTATTAAGTTAGGCCTGCAAAAGAAGCTGTATCTGGGCAATCTGGATGCGAAACGAGACTGGGGGCACGCCAGAGATTATGTTGAGGCTATGTGGCTGATGCTGCAGCAGGATACACCGGATGACTACGTTGTAGCAACCGGCGAGTCGCACAGCGTAAAGGAATTCCTGGAAAGCGTCTTTTCCTATCTCGATCTCGACTGGCGGGAATATGTGGAAATAGATTCTTATTACTTCCGGCCGACGGAAGTGGATTATCTGCTCGGTGATGCCACGAAGGCACGGACAAAATTAAACTGGAAGCCGAAAATAGGTTTTCAGGAACTTGTCCGTTTAATGACCGATCATGACCTGGATCTGGCGGAGCGGGAAGCCCATGCACTGCAGTTTAAAAAAAGTTAGGGCATCACTAATTCATAGTCTATGGGAGTAATGCTTGATTCCGTGTCGATTTTTATCGTTATAAGCTTTATCCAAATAATTATTCTTTTCCCTCCGATATTCAAAATGCTCCTTGGGTTGGAAGATGTCCATGACTATCTGGCAGGGTTCTTTCGCTATTTGCTTTGGGCTTTGATAATAGCGATTTTAGTTTTTCATGTATGTAATATTCAATACCCGAGGAGTGTTACTTTTTTTTCCATTATTATTCTTGGGGTTATGTCTATTGAAATCCTTTTGAGAGCATTCATTAAATATGGAGCGATGATACTGCCATCCAAGCGTTCGCAGTTAATAGATATAAAGAAAAAAATTAATCAAGCAGCAATTTATGGGGTTTTCGTACCAAGATTTGAGCCGCATCCATTTCTTCATTTTACTTTACACAGAAAGGAATTGGAA
>CAZDBX010000295.1:0-3400 GCA_964503805.1 uncultured Lentimicrobium sp.
GTCCGATTGTGGTACTGGTTGATTTTACGCCCTATTTTCAGCAGAAGGATAAAATTTTTGCGAAATTCTGGGAATCCTTCCAGCTGGACTCTATTTCAGGGCAATGGGATTATGTTGAGCCGGCCCTCTTTGGGTATGCTGCAGCCAAGGTTATAGAAAGCTTTTACGAGTTCAATATTTCCGCCCATGATCGCATTGTGGCATTATTCCATGAGTGGATGACCGGCACCGGTGTGCTGCACCTCCGTGAGGCGGTGCCGCAGGTAGGATGTATATTCACCACCCATGCCACGGCGCTGGGAAGGGCTGTTGCCGGCAATAATCTTCCGCTGTACGGTGAATTTGCCAGTTATCCGCCCGATGCCGCTGCACGCAGATTTGACATTGTATCAAAGTTTTCACTGGAACGGGCTGCAGCGCAGGCCAGTGATGCATTTACCACTGTGAGCGATATTACGGCGACCGAATGCAGGCACTTCCTTGGTCGTCCGGTTGACCTGGTTACCCCCAACGGTTTCGACGATGGCTTTGTGCCGTCGCCCGCCGAATTCGGCAACCGCCGCGAAATGGCCAGGGTTAAGCTGTTACAGGTTTCCAGGGCGTTATTCAATACCGATCTGCCTGAGGATTCCATGCTCGTGGTGAACAGCGGACGGTACGAATTCCGCAATAAAGGAATCGATATTTACATCGAAGCGCTTGCAGGGTTAAACCGGAATCCTGAACTGAAACGTCAGGTGGTAGCCTTTATTACTGTGCCTGCCAATCATTCAGGTCCTTCGGCTGAGCTGCTGATACGGCTGAACGAACCCGATTTCAGCAATCCTGTTGAAGGAGTCTACCTTACCCATGGGCTTCACGATGCTGAATACGATCAGGTACTGAACAAGGCCAGGTCGGCCGGATTGCTGAACAAGGCCGGCGACAAGGTTAAGCTTGTGTTTGTACCTTCTTATCTTGATGGAACCGATGGAATCTTCAATTACTCCTATTATGAATTACTGATCGGTTTCGATCTTTCAGTATTCCCGTCCTATTATGAACCGTGGGGATACACTCCGCTGGAGAGCCTTGCATTTCATATTCCCACCATCACAACATCCCTTGCAGGATTTGGACTTTGGATCAGGGAGAAAATGAAGCAATATGAGCCCGGAGCCTGGGTTATTGATCGAAAGGATAATAATTACAATGAAGTTGTAACCTCAATAACTGAAATCCTGTTTAAATTTTCAGGATTTAACGGAAATCAAACTGAAGATGCCAGAAATCTGGCCTGGCAGATATCCCGGATCGCCCTCTGGGATGACCTTGCCGGGAAATACAGGGAAGCATTTTCCATCGCATTGGGCAAGGCACAGTTGCGCGAGGAATTGTACCGCGACAAACGTCAGCCCGATATGCTGATGAGTTTCCCGCTTAAGCAGCACCAGACTCCGGTTTGGCACAAAGTGCTCGTTAAACCCGGGATTCCTGAGCGTTTTAACGGGCTGAAACGCCTGTCGCGAAACCTGTGGTGGTGCTGGAACCACGAGGCTGAAGAGCTGTTCCGCATGATTGATCCTGTACAGTGGGAAACCCTGCATCACAACCCGATCGCGCTGCTTGAATCACTTACGGTGAAACAGATGCTGCAGCTTGAACGCAACGAAGCATTTGTGAGCAAACTCGACCATGTATATGAAGAGTTTGAACGTTACATGAAAAAGGGCGCTGAAAAATCCAGACATCAGATCGCCTATTTCAGCATGGAATATGGTTTGCACGACACCGTTCAGATATTCTCCGGCGGGCTTGGAGTGCTGGCCGGTGACTACCTGAAGGAAGCAAGCGATTCCAACGCGAATATGGTCGGCGTGGGACTGCTTTACCGCTATGGATATTTCAGGCAGAACCTCTCCATATCCGGCGACCAGATTGACAGCTACTATCCGCAGAAATTTACCCACATGCCGCTGAAACCGGTGCGCAACGGCAATGGTGAATGGCTTAAGGTGTCCATTGCCCTTCCGGGACGTAATCTTTACGCCAAGGTCTGGAAACTGGATGTAGGCCGCGTACCACTTTATCTGCTGGATGCGGATATTGACGAAAACAACGAGCAGGACCGTTTCATCACGCATCAGTTATATGGTGGTGACTGGGATAACCGTTTCAAACAGGAATTGCTGCTGGGCGTCGGAGGAATCCGGATGTTAAAGGCCCTCGGATTCAATCCATCGGTTTATCATTGCAACGAAGGACATGCTGCATTCATTGGTATTGAAAGACTTCGCCTGCTTGTTCAGGAACAGAAGTTCTCGTTTGATCAGGCACTCGAAATTGTAAGGGCCACCCAGTTGTTTACGACACATACCCCTGTGCCCGCAGGACATGATGCTTTCAGCGAAGATGTGCTCAGGGCTTACATTCCGCATTATGCCGACCGCCTGAACCTGAGCTGGAATTCATTTATGAACCTGGGCCGTTATGTTGAGGACAAACATGATGAAAAGTTCTCGATGAGTGTGCTGGCCACCCGCCTTTCGCAGGAAATGAACGGGGTAAGCCGCATCCACGGAAGGGTGAGCCGCGAAATGTTCCAGGGAATGTTCCCGGGTTACTATCCGGAGGAATTGTATATTTCGCATGTTACCAATGGCGTGCACCTGCCCACCTGGGCGTCGGTTGAGTGGAAGGACCTGTATGCCCGTTATTTTGGAGAGGACTTTCTTACTAATCAGCCGGACAGGGCCCGCTGGCAGAAAATTTCAGAGGTGCCTGATGAAGAAATCTGGACTTTAAGGAATCAGCATCGCAGAAAACTGATCGCATACCTCCGCAACAGGCTGGGAGAGGACCTGAAACACAGGCAGGAGAATCCCAAGTTTATTATGAAAACGCTGGATAAGCTGGATGAAAATACACTAACCATTGGTTTCGCCCGGCGTTTTGCCACCTACAAGCGCGCGCACCTTTTGTTCACCAACCCGGAGCGTCTCGCTCAACTGGTAAACAACGCGGAGCATCCGGTACAGTTTGTGTTTGCCGGTAAAGCACATCCTGCCGATAAAGCAGGGCAGGATCTGATCAAGCGCATCATTGAGTTTTCGAAACAACCCCAGTTTATGGGTAAGGTAGTATTCGTCGAAAACTATGACATGGCACTGGGCGCCCAGTTGGTGCAGGGGGTCGATGTCTGGCTGAATACGCCGACACGTCCGCTCGAAGCTTCGGGTACCAGCGGCGAAAAGGCCGTGATGAACGGAGTGGTGAATTTCAGCGTGCTCGACGGCTGGTGGGCCGAAGGTTATAAGCCGAACGCCGGCTGGGCGCTGCAGGAAGAACGTACATACGAAAATCAGCAGTTCCAGGATGAACTGGATGCCGAGAACATCTACAATATCTTTGAAGAGGAGAT
>CAZDBX010000296.1:0-3394 GCA_964503805.1 uncultured Lentimicrobium sp.
TTTGTCGGGTTTGACGGAGGCCGATTAAAAGAGCTATCCGATATTTGTGTTCATGTAAAGTCTAATCCCGGGGAATATGGGCCTGTTGAAGATATCCATATGATTTTAAATCATTTGCTGGCTAATTGGCTGCAATATAAAATATATTCGCAAGTACAGACGGGGCAGGAATAATGGAAAATAACAATATGAAAATTCTTATCGGCCCGTCATCTTTTGCAGACCAGGATAGAGCTCCCCTCGTTAAGCTGGAGAATAACGGTTACTCCGTATTAATAAATCCGTTCAGGAGAAAAATAACCAAAGAAGAATTGATGGAGTTATTGGCGGAAGATGTCCATGGGATAATTGCGGGTTTGGAGACGCTGGATAGGGAAGTCCTGGAAAACAGCCATCTTAAAGTTATTTCCCGCTGCGGAGCGGGTATCAGCAATGTAGACACGAGTGCGGCGAAGGAATTGGGTATCCGGGTCTACAATACTCCTTTTGGACCAACGCGGGCTGTAGCGGAATTGACAATGGGTTGCCTTTTGTCGCTGATCAGGCAAGTGCCGCTGATGGATCGTTCTCTTCACGATGGAAAATGGAATAAGTTGATTGGGCGTCAACTCAAAGGAATGAAGGCGCTGATCATTGGTTTCGGCCGGATCGGTCAGAATGTTGCACAATTGCTTAAAGCTTTTGAAGTTGAGGTTATGGTCTGTGACCCCATGTTCAGCAATAAAAGCGATGTTCCTTACGTCATGGTGAATTTGGAAGATGCGCTTCCGCAGGCTGATATAATCTCGCTTCACGCCAGCGGTTCCGAGCAGATAATAGGACCCCGTGAATTATCTCTTTTAAAGCGGGGAGCATTTATCCTTAATGCCGCTCGCGGTGAAGTGATCGATGAATCAGCACTTGCGGATGCTCTCGATTCAGGGCAGGTAGCGGGTGCCTGGCTGGATACATTTAACCAGGAGCCATACAGTGGAGTGCTTAAAAATTACCAGCAGGTGATTCTGACACCTCATGTCGGTTCTTATACTGCAGAAGGCCGGCTCCAAATGGAGTTGGATGCCGTGGAAAATCTTATTCGGGGATTCAGGGAGGCGGGGTTCTAGTGGAATTTCAAGAAAAAGAAGAACTTTTACATCTTGCTGAATCAGCGGCGCTTTTAGCCGGGAAATACTTGGTGGACCTGAGAAAAGAATGGTTCAGTATTCAAAGTGCATCAGGTCACGACCTGAAGATCCGCGCCGATCGGGAATCTGAAAAAATTATTTTACGGTGTCTTTCCAAAAGCAATATATCTGTGTTCAGCGAGGAAACAGGAGATGTAGTTGCCGAAAGGAAAGAGCAAAAGGTAAATATCGACAGTGGTTTTTACTGGATTGTCGATCCTTTGGACGGCAGCCTGAACTACCATCAGGGCATACCATTGTCCTGTGTTTCGATAGCCCTTTACAATTATACAGAACCCGTTCTTGGGGTGGTCTTTGACTTCAACAGCGGTGATCTTTACAGTGGAGTCATGGGTGGCGGCGCCTGGCTTAACCATCAACCGATCAGACCTTCATATGTTGATAAAATATCCAAAGCAGTTATTGGAACCGGTTTCCCTGTGAATGCTGATTTTTCCGATGTTACACTTTCCCGATTTATCAAAGAAATACAGCAGTTCCGAAAGGTGCGTCTCCTTGGGAGCGCAGCGTTGTCCCTTTGTTATGTAGCATGTGGACGAATAGACGCCTATCGGGAAGAACGTATTATGTTCTGGGATGTTGCTGCAGGTCTTGTTCTCGTAAAATCGGCGGGTGGAACCGTGAAGGCGGATGGATTTACCCAAAAGAGTTCTCCCGGAAATGTTATAGCGGCTAATGGTTTTCTGGAAATTTTATAAAATAAATAGAAAATATTAATAGACTTCAACTTGTTTACCGGAAAATCAAGATAAATGATATTTAAGACTTATAATTCCCATAAAGTTGCGCAAGCATTTTTTAATGGTTATTTCTTTGCAAATTTATTCTTAGGTTTTACAGCGCTATATGGGTTTGTTTCCGGCGCGGGAATATTCGCCACCTTATACGGCTTGCTTTATATCATTACTGTTGCGCTTTTGAGTCTGAACAAAACATTTCGCAGCAGTCCCTTTGCCATCCCCTTTTGTTTTTTTACGTTTTTGTTTTTTAATATTCCCGCAGCATTTATTTTGATAGAGGGTGGTGATTATATTTACGGCACCGGACTGGCGTCTACCCCTTTCTTGCAGAGCGCTTATCAGCAGGCACTTCCCTGGGGGTTTTTATTTCTGTCATTCTGTTGGTTTGCCGTTTGGTGGGGAATTGTTACCGCAAACAGTAAGAGACGGAAAATCAATGAGGAAAGTTTTTCGTCAATCAAACTGGCGCCTGTTCTCTTAACAGGCGCGGTTGTTTTAGTTATCGCCTGGTTTGGCAATCAACGTTTTGCCATTGCCCAAATGAGCGGGGCCGAATATAGCGATTCGTTACTGTCTCTTATTTTTTTTGACAATGCCTATCTGGCTATGGCGGGTTTGTTACTGGCTTTTAAGCTGAATGAACAAAAAGACACGGCAAATTTACAAAAAATTAATTTACTGATATTTTTAATATTTATTGGATTTGTAGCCGTACAGTTTATGGCAGGGAGCAAAGCTGCAATCATGACCAGATTCGTCTTGCTTGTGTTGTATCCCCTGTCTTTTTTTAGAGAATACCCTGATGCACGGATTTCATTTCCCTCTCCTAAATTCCTTGTAATTATGGCATTGATTTCACTACCAATGTTTTTGATTGCCTTAATTCAGCGTGATCCAAGCGTTTCTTTTGCTGCCATGTCTGAGTTTAATGTGGGTGTGACTTATGATGTTTTCAGTCAAATATTTTATCGTTTTTCTCACGGTGGAATTGATCGATTTTTATTAATTTTTCAATCATTTATTATAAATACGCCTGATACGGGCATTACAATCGATTTTGTTAATTATTTGGCAAAAAACACATTAAATTTACTTCTGCCGGGCACTCCTTTCCCTGAGGCATATGCACCGTCTTCTCAGCTATTTCCACAGGTTATTGAATACAATCTTTTAGGAGGGGATATAGGGCGGAAAGAGCTGATAATGTCATTGAATACGCAGCCATATACAATGTTCGGAGTCTTTATGATAATCTTTGGTTTTGCGGCACCTCTTTTTTTGTATCTATTTACATTTGGTTTTATATTTATTTACGGAAAATTTAAAAACGTATTTTTAAAAATAACGATGATTATTTTCTTTGCCGGGGCTTTAAGCTCGTATGGCATTGAAACTACAATCGGTGACAGTGTTCATTTATTTGCGAGTGTTTTGCTCCTCTATTTCTTAATAAGAATTTTATCAATGTTT
>CAZDBX010000297.1:0-3390 GCA_964503805.1 uncultured Lentimicrobium sp.
AAGAGTTTTACGTAATGCAGGGCGATTTTTACACCGAAGGCAGTTATGGCGAGTCGGGCCTGCAGGCGTTCGATATGAACAAGGCGATTAAGGAGCAGGCAGATTATGTGGTCTTTAACGGTAAGGTTGGCGCCCTTACCGGAGACAATGTACTGAAAGCCAGGGCGGGGGAAACAGTACGTTTGTTCGTCGGAAACGGCGGGCCCAACCTGGTTTCAAGTTTCCATGTAATCGGGGAAGTATTTGACAATGTCTATATGGAAGGTGGTTCGCTTAAAAACCACGACATACAGACCACACTGGTACCTGCCGGCGGATCTGCCATTACAGAGTTTAAGGTTGAAGTTCCGGGAAATTTTATCCTGGTGGATCATTCCATCTTCCGGGCATTTAACAAAGGGGCACTGGGCATCCTGGCTGTTGACGGGGAGGAAAACAAGCAAATCTATTCAGGCAAAAGCGAGCCGGGCATCTACCAGCCGTCAGCAGAAGCAGTAAAACAAGTCCGCAAATCGACGGAGGCAGTTGAAATAAGTCCGGAGCAGCAGCTGGCCATGGGCGAAAAACTCTATCAGGTGAACTGTGCCGCCTGTCATCTTGCCGATGGCAAAGGGGTAGCGGGTGTATTTCCGCCGGTTGCCGGCAGTGATTTCATCTCGAAAAGCACCGAAAAGGCAATCGGGGCGGTGGTAAACGGCTTATCGGGGGAAATCACCGTTAACGGGGTGAAGTACAACAGCGTGATGCCGCGCCAGGCCCTTACCGATGCAGAAACAGCGGCAGTACTGAATTTTGTATACAGCGCCATGAATGGTTCTGACATGAGGGTAACCGCGGAACAGGTAAAAAAGGCGCGCAAATAAATGAAAAATTGCATCTCCTGTACGATTCTTTCTATGCTGCTGATGATGATGCAGTTGTTTCACATTCCGGCATCGGCTCAGGAGGATCAAACCATGGCACTGATACCGGCGGGAAGTTATCTCCCGCTTTATTCCGGTAACAAAACCACCAAGGTCCCTGCTTTTATGATCGACCGGCTGCCTGTAACCAATGCGGATTTCAGCCGGTTTATCATAGAAAATCCGCAATGGAGCAAGAAAAATGTAAAGCGGCTTTTCGCGGATGCAGGGTATCTCAGGCACTGGAAAGATGACGGCACTTTTGTACCCGGCATTGCCGGCAGTGCCGTGGTGAATGTTTCCTGGTTTGCCGCGCAGAAATACTGTGAATGCCAGGGAAAGCGGCTGCCGACCACCGCCGAATGGGAAAGGGTTGCGGAGGCCGGGAGGACCAGGCCGGATGGCAGGAATGAAGCCGGTTTTTATGCCCTGGTTCTTGAACTGGTTTCAAAACCATCCCCGGCACAATTGCCCGAAGCCGGTACAACGCTGAAGAATTATTACGGAGTATGGGACCTGACCGGGGTGACCTGGGAGTGGACCTGGGACTTCAACAGCGCCCTTTCCACCGGAGAATCCAGGGGAAATGCCAGTCTCGACAATACCCTGTTCTGCGGAGGGGGATCTTCGCAATCGGGCGATACCGGAAATTATGCCGCTTTTCTCAGGTATGCCATGCGTTCAAGCCTCAAAGCCAGTAACACGGTGCAAAGCCTTGGCTTCAGGTGCGCGAAGGATGTTGCGCGGTAAACCGGCCGTTATCATAAGCCATGATTTTTTGACACCGATAAAATTCATAAATCCTGAAGAATATCAACTTTCAATCAAAACCGGAAACAATGAAAAAATTTTTACCTCTTTTAACCCTTGTAATGATCATTGCCATCACCGGAGCCTGCAGCCGGAATTCAGAAACAGGCAGTTGCTGTAAAACTGCCGGCTCCGTAGATAGCGCAAGGACAGTGATTTCAGATCAATCTATCTTTCTACTTGAATCAACCTGGGAGACATACAGCAATACCAGCATGGTCCTCAAGGATTTAAGCGGAAAAGTCACCGTGGCAGCAATGATCTTTACGCATTGTCCATCGGCCTGTCCGCGCATTGTCGCTGACATGAAAAACATAGAATCGACCCTGAGCGAAGAAGAACGGAAACAGGTTCAGTTTTTGTTGATCAGTATGGATCCTGAAAGGGACACTCCGGAAAGGATGCGGCAATTTGCCGCTGACCACCGTCTGAACAACACCTGGGAAATGATCCGCGCTGACAAGGCCGCTACCATGGAGATCGCCCAGGTATTGGGGGTCAGGATCAAGCCCCTGGATGATGGAGGTTTTGACCATTCGAATATCATACAGCTATTAAACCGGGAAGGGGAATTGTCTTTTCAGCAGCAGGGGCTGAATATTGATCCGGGTGAATCTCTGAAACAGATCAGGCTTTTGCTTAAGTAATATAACCGAGAAATTAGCATGTACACACTGCAGCCATGGTTCTTTGGACCGGAATATCAACGACTGCTAACAACTTCATCCCACCGAATTACCCGCTGACAATCCGATGAAATGACCAGTGCATTTCATACATAATGTCCATCTTGTTAAAAAATTAAATATTTTGAATTACATTTGATCGCAAATGAATGCGGTTATTTTGACGAGGAATTAGAAGAAGTTCAGCGTGGTTGATTTCATAAAGCATAATATCTCAATTTCAAAGGCTGACTTTCGGTTTAACCGGGAAGAAAGCGCTGCCGGCAAAGCGGAAGTCCTGAGAGTCAACCTGAGTCGCCTTGTTTACCTGATTTCCATAGGATTATCAATTTCTATCGCACATATTACTCTTTTCTATTTCTTTAATTCTGAAGCCTCGGGAACAGCGTTGCAATGGAAAAACGGGATCATTGCCTCACACTCAACCATGTTTGTGGTTTTTCTGATCACCGGACTCAGCGTTATCATTATCAGGAAACGGAATCTGATCAATAAACCATACGCCAAAGCGATCCCGCATTTCATGTTCCTGTTTTTCCTGTTGATAGGCACCATTATCTCAGGTATAGATCAGCTTATCACCAACGCCATCACCCCGTTTATGATTGTGTGTTTCTTCACGGCCATGGTGCTGATCATCCCTCCCCTTCTCTCTGCCTTGTATTATCTACTGGCATATACATTTTTCTTTATTGTAATCACCCATTTCCAGCCATTTCAGGAGGTACTGCTCTCCAATTATGTGAACGGGCTCACCTCTGTTGCCATTGCCTGGTTCCTTTCCATGATTCTGTGGAGAAACTATGTTTACCGTTTCCGGAACGACCGTCTGGTGTGGCAACAACAAACAGCATTACAGGAGCAGAACCTTGAATTATCCAGGATTGCCAATGAATTAAGGGAGGTCAACAAAAGCAGGATCCGGCTGTTTTCGATTATTTCGCATGATCTCAGGGGGCCGCTCGCCAACCTCAACAGCCTGATGAGGCTGG
>CAZDBX010000298.1:0-3389 GCA_964503805.1 uncultured Lentimicrobium sp.
GGACTTGCAAACCGTAAAATTATCGTGCTTTAGCAACAGACCTCTCTTCAATCCCGACGGCCATTTTCAGCAATGAATCTGGCCGTTTTTCCTTTGAATGACGAAACGAACAAACCGGATTTACAGATTTGTATTGAATTTCTCGTTTTGTTGATAAAATTTTTGGTAACATCTGTAAAAAATAAACGTTAACAGTATACTTAAATAACATTTTTATTAAGTTTACATCCTAAATCAATTATGTTCATCATCCCAGGTCAATTCAAACGTTTCAAACTCAACCCCTGACCAATGACATGTATCGTTAAGATTACACCATTGTTGTTCCTGACATTTCTGATTACTTCAATCCGTGCGCAAACCATTTCCGGTGTTGTGAGAGGAGCCGACGACGGGCAGACACTTCCCGGGGTAAGCATATTGATCAAAGGCACAACGCAGGGCACTGCCACCGATGTGAATGGCCGGTACAGCATCGACGTGCCGGGGAGGCAGGCCGTGCTGGTATTCAGTTTTATCGGTTACAGCACCACCGAGATTCAGGCAGGCAACCGCGCCACTATTGATGTTTCACTCGTACCGGAAGCCCGGCGCCTGGAAGAGGTAGTGGTTACAGCCCTAGGGGTTAAGCGGGAGAAACGGGAGATCGGCTATTCATCAGAAAAGATGAATACCGACGAAATCCTGCGTTCATCAACGCCCAATGTAATCGGAGCCCTGGCAGGCCGGAGTGCTGGAGTGCAGATATCGCAGGGCGACGGTGTTGAAGGCGGCTCCACCCGCATTGTAATCCGCGGCAACAACAACCTCGCCCGCAACAACCAACCGTTGATTGTGGTTGACAATGTACCGCTTGACAATAATCCGGGACTTGACAATATCGGCCGGGGCGTGGACTGGGGAAATGGCATTGCCGATATCAATCCTTTTGATATTGAAGATTATACAGTACTGAAAGGCGGAGCCGCTTCGGCGCTTTATGGCGAACGCGGAGCCAACGGAGTCATACTCATCACCACCAAAAGGGGTAAAAAGCAACAGGGTTTGGGTGTTACCTATAATTACACCGTCAAAATGAGCGACCCTTACCGTTACCGTGAAGTACAGAACAAATACGGTCACGGCGGGCCCGTTTCCCTCACTGAACCGGTATTCCCATTGGATGAAGACGGCACCCTGCTCTATCCGGGAATTTATGGCAACGACCAGCTGGTTTTGGATCAGGAAGGGACAACCTCCACCACCTCTCAGGAATTCGGGTATTATGGCTCTGCCGTTTCATGGGGACCTGAAATGAAAGGTCAACTGATCAAATGGTGGGACGGTGAAATGCGCAATTACGCTCCCCAACCGGATAACCTATCAATGCCTTTCAGGCAGGGCATCACCCAAACGCACAATGTTTCGGTACAGGGAGGCAATGACAAGGGAACCATCCGGCTATCGATGACAAACCAGGACCACACCCCCATCATCGACAATAGCAACTACAACCGCACCACCATTAATTTCGGGACCAACATCAAAATATCAGAGAAACTTAAGGCCGATGCAACGCTTACTTACGTGAAATTCAAACGCAAAAACAGCCCCATGATCGGCGAAGACGGCAATTCTTTCAGTAAAGGCTTTCTCTATTCATGGCCGCGCAGTTATCAGGGCATTGACCGGGATACATACCAGATGCCCGACGGATCTAGAAACCTGCTTGATGGTTATCCGTTTTTGTATGTGGACCGGTATATCTGGTGGAATTATTACAACAACAATACCTGGCAGGACCGCGACAAATATACCGGGGCGATTGCCTTAACCTGGGACATCACTCCCTGGCTGAATGCCACCGGCCGCATCGGAAGAGATTACACAGTGGAACAATTCACCTCAAAGAATAAACCTGTTGATTTTATTGGAATGCTCGGTGGCGGCTACAGCAACAGCCTGGCCCGGAATACCAACGACAATATGGAGGTACTGCTCACCGCTGAAAAGAAGGAAATCCTGGGTTCAGGAATCAATGTCAGGCTGAGTGCCGGCAGCAGCCGCTGGGACTACAATGCATATGGCATCGCAGGAAAATCGGGCACCTGGTATTATCCCAACATGTATACTTTTTTCAACTTTACCGATTACATCTTCGAAACCGATGACGACGGAAACTCCATGGTGATCAACCCTGGAAGCGGTGATGCCGGCTCGCAGCTGATCCCTTCCGAAACCATCCTGAGGCAGCGTACAAATTCCGTATTCTCCTTCCTGAACCTGTCATACAAGAACTATCTGTTTTTAGAATTGACAGGCCGTAATGACTGGTCTTCAACCCTGCCTTCAAGCAACAATTCCTACTTTTATCCATCAGCATCATTAAGCTTTATCGCCAGTGAAGCGTTCAAATTTGAAAACAAACTACCCTGGTTCAACTTTATGAAAATCAGGGGAGGCATTGCACAAACGGCCAGTCCGGCCATGGCTTATCAGAAGAATTTCTATTACAACAGCAGCCTTTTTGGCGGACAGCAAGCCAGTTTTCTGCCGGATGTCATCCCGCCTTTTGAGCTTAAACCTCAATTCGTTACCGGATATGAATCAGGCGTCACCCTGGGTTTCTTCGACAACCGCATCGATGTAGATTTTACCTGGTACTATCAACATTCATTTGACCAGATCCTCAGTCTGCCGGTCCCTGTTAGTTCAGGATCATACAACATTACCATAAACCGGGGCGAACTATCAAACAAAGGATTTGAAATTATACTCAATACCGTTCCCCTTCAGACCCGGAATTTCATCCTGAAGGCCGGCCTGAACCTTGCGCGTAACCGCAACCGTATCCTCAGCCTTGGCGGATATTCCGACACCTATCACCTGGCCGATATCTGGGGACTTAACGGTCCGGCGATGGAATTGTATGAAGGCAGTGAATACGGCACCATAACCGGATATGATTATATTTATGATGCGAACGGCAACCGTATCCTGAACGATGCAGGCACCCACTACAAAATCACCGACACCCGCGTGCCCATCGGCAATGCGTCGCCGGACTTTATCGGTGGCTTTACGACAGAATGGATATTCAGGAATATCAAAATCAGCACCCTGATTGATACAAAATGGGGTGGCGATATCTACTGCGGTTCGTGGGTAATTGCACAGCAAACCGGACAAAGCCCGTCCACGCTGCTTGAACGCGACGAAGGCGGCCTTCCTTATACTGACCCCGACGGTATCACACGAAACGTCGGAGTTATTCTTGACGGTGTTTATGAAGACGGAACCGTTAATGACAAGGTTGTCCATTATTACTACAAATACCTGCCGAATGCCGGCGGTTGGGGCAAATTCGTCTCCACTCCGGGCATACTGGAGAATACCTGGGTAAAAATGCG
>CAZDBX010000299.1:0-3385 GCA_964503805.1 uncultured Lentimicrobium sp.
GTATGCTACATAACTCTCATGACCTCTTTTCATGGCCATTTGACCAATTTCTTCGGCTATCCGGCCAATGGCTGAGGTATTAAGTGTGGAACTTACCTGTAGCAGTTTCATTATGAGTATGGTTTAAATTCGAGCAAGTCATATATCTGGCCCAGAATTAAATCATCGCTAAATATGGCAGCCCTTTCCAGTGATTTCTTTCGGAAATACGCCTGCTTTTCAGGCATGGCAATCATTTCCTTTAATCCATTATAAATGCTTACTGCAGATTGCTTAACCATCATTCCATATTGTCCGCTTCCCACCAATTCCCGGCATCCGCTGCAATCGGTAACAACAGCCGGCAAGCCAAGGATCATGGCTTCGCATAAGGCTGTAGGTAAACCTTCTGAAACCGATGTCATAACGAATATATCAGATAGCTTTAGGTATGGGAATGGATTGCTAATGAATCCTGATAATATGACTTCATTTTCCAGGTCCAGATCTTTAACCATGATCCTGAGCTCATTTTCCAGATCACCGTTTCCAAGGATTCTGATTCTGAATCTGATTCCATCGTCTTTAAGCAATCGCGCAGCCCTGATCAGTTTGTCGTATCCCTTCACAGGAAGTAAGACGCCAAGGGCAATGATATTAGTAACATTAGGATCAAAAGGCTCTGAGACGGGGGCTTCCGCCTTATCTCTAACTCCAGAAGCATCAATCATATTATAAATCACTTTCATCGAAGGAAAATGACCAAAAATACCTTCAAACTCCATTTTCGAATCGTTCGATACGAATACGATGGTATCTAATTTGCTGTAGCGATGTTTTATTACTCTTTTTTTATATGCTCCTTTATAAAACTTTTCGAAATTCCTGTAGGTTTGGTAACTTGAGTGCACCCAACTGATCTTACGCGAAATTTTAGACTTTAAAAAGAAAAGAATATCAGTAAAACCGCTGTCGAGGAATGAGATGCCTATATCATAATGACCGCTGATTTTCCAATTTGCAAGCCAACGGTAAGTAAAATTAAAATTGTACCGCACATGCAATCCATTGAAAACTTTGCATGTAAGTTCATTGCTGAATAATGTGATGACTTTTACCTGTGCCGGAATTTCTCCGAAATAAATCCCCCTTTTCTCTACAACACACAAATCTACTTCATATCGATCAAAATCAAATTTCTTTAGAAGATTTACCAATACCCGCTCTGCCCCGCCTTCTTCGAGCGAAGGAATAATGAACAAAATCCTTAGTTTTTGAGGAACCATTTATCTTGATTCATTTCCATTCATAATATCGCCCAATTCATCAGACGATAAAAATTCCACATCCGGCCACTGCGCCACAATTCTTTTCAACAACTCAGCCAGAGTTTTTAACCCCCTGGATCTGTTTGCAGGATCGAGCGAACCCATAAAATTCAAACGATGTGTACTGATAATGGCCGGTTTATTCCATTTAAAAGCAATAGAAATCCTTTTAAGGCACTCTCCGACATTATCAATATACGGCGTATGACTTGGCTCAAAAAATGCATTCCGGACCAGATACCTTTGACCAAACTTGTTTCGCTGCCCCAGGAAGTGGTACTTATGAGTATATTCAAACCGCTTGTCAGGCCTTGGAACGGCTTGTACAACAGTCCCCTGCAAATACTTTACGCCTGTTTGACTCAGCATTGGCTCCACCTCTTCCGGCCAGATATAACAGGAAGCAATGAATGTAGTCGAAGTATAACCCCACAACTGCTTAAAAATACCGGCCCCATCAACAAGTATATGATTGAAGGATTTTAACTGGGCTTCATCATCATAATCCAATGCTTCCATATACTCAAGTCCATTGTCATTTATTTTATCAGGGTGTACACTGAACATGTTGAACCTGAAAGCCTCTTTGGCAAACTGATCGTTATCCTGCAGAGCCTTCATCCAGCGCCCAATATTCAAATGCTCACGACCATGAAATTGCGGTTTAATCAGCTTGTTTTCAATACCCTGATGATATAATTCAAAAACCCGGTCATGATTTGGATACCTTCTAAGGGTATCGGTCAATAATTCATAATAGTAATTAGTGAAATTATCAGCTTGAATTTTTTCAAAATCAGGATTTGCAACCAGGCTATTGGCGGTTAAAATGGCGGGCCTTCTATTGATATCTTTTACAGAATCAAGAACTTCATACAATGCTTCCAGATCGCTGTTCGATTCCAACAAATCATATCGATTGTACGGACACTGATCAACCGGATAACCCAATGACAGAAAATGCCTGTAAGCTTCCGGCGAGGCCATACGGATACTGCCCCAATCGTCGGATTCAATCACAACTATCCTGCGCCGGGCCCTCCAGCCGGGGATATTTATAAGATGTCGTGTGACGGCTTGCCTGACTTTAGTAATCATGGAAAACAAAAAGCAGTTAACGAACTCACACTGGCCCTGATTCTATGAAGTGCAAGAATTAGCCTGATATGAATCAGACCCATAACCAGTAGTATCAGATTTATTCCTGACAATTCATTCAACCTCAGGTCTGTATCACGTATAAACAACAACAGATCAGCACGTATTCTGCGGGCAGTAACGACCGATTTGTCTTTGACCAGCCTGATTTCAGCAAAATACAAGTATAGCTGATGGTTCAACTGACGTTTGACATGTTCATCTACCACCGGACTTTTATAAGACTGTGAATATTTTCTCATTAATGACGCTGAAGTGAGGTGGTCAGTTACTTTTTTCAAACCAAGGTTTATCGAACTGGATGTCTCGTTGGTTAAATAGTTATAAAAGGCTTTGTTATAAACAACTACATTTTTAGAATTTAACAAACATCGGAAAATAAATTCCACATCCTCCATAAAATCAAGGGCGTGTGATAACCTGAGATTATGCTTTTCAACAACCTCTCTCCGAACAAACATTGAATGGATGTATCCTGCCACAAAATCTGTCTTGAGAAACTGATCCCTTGTATAAACCATAATATCAGCCGGCAAATCCGGGTTTAGCACTAATTCACCATTTATCTCGCGACAATAGGTTCTTATAAAATCGACATCGGGATATGAGCGGATTGCTGATACAATACCATCGAAAACATCACTATCAATCCAGTCATCCGCATCTGCGAAATATATCCATCTGCCTGTTGCGATGTCCAATCCTTTGTTACGGGCTGCAGATACACCGGCATTGGGTTGGTGAATTACTTTAAACCGGCTATCTTTGCTTTGATAAATATCGCAAATTACTCCACCATTATCAGTACTGCCATCATTGACGACGATAATTTCCAATTCTGCAAAGCCGGAATTTAAAAAGCTATCAAAACACCGATGTAGAAATTGCCCTTTATTATAAACCGGAATAATAATACTAAC
>CAZDBX010000300.1:0-1587 GCA_964503805.1 uncultured Lentimicrobium sp.
AAAGCGTGGAATTTATGGGGCATATGCTCGAAGTAACCCTAGGCCCCGGTATTTTGTCGCGCAATTTTGACGGCCTGCAGAATGATCTTGATAAAATGGAAGGTACTTTCCTCCGCCGTGGCGAGTACACAGCACCCATCAACACGGATCAGGCCTGGGACTTCATACCGCTGGCAAAACCCGGCGATATCGTGGTTGCCGGAAGCTGGCTGGGCGAAGTTAAGGAGAACTGGATTGCCCATAAAATCATGGTGCCCTTTAAGTTTGAAGGTAAGTACACCGTAAAGAAGGTTCAGCCGGCAGGGACTTATAAGGCTTCATCTGCCATCGCTGTGCTTACCGGTCCCGATGAGCGCGATTACGAGGTGAGTATGGTGCAGAAATGGCCTGTAAAAATTCCCATCAGGGCCTATACCGATAAGCCCAGGCCTTTCAGGCTGATGGAGACCGGCGTCCGCATCATCGATACCATGAATCCCATCGTGGAAGGGGGAACGGGGTTTATCCCCGGGCCTTTCGGATCGGGAAAGACCGTGTTGCAGCATGCCCTGTCAAAACAGGCGGAAGCCGACCTTATCATTGTGGCCGCCTGTGGTGAGCGCGCCAATGAGGTAGTTGAGATTTTCACGGAATTTCCTGAATTGGACGATCCCCGTTCCGGCCGCAAGCTGATGGAAAGGACCACCATCATCGCCAACACCTCCAACATGCCGGTAGCCGCACGCGAGGCTTCGGTCTACACCGCCATGACCCTGGGCGAGTATTACCGTACCATGGGACTGAAAGTGCTGCTGCTTGCCGATTCTACTTCACGCTGGGCACAGGCGTTGCGCGAAATGTCGAACCGGATGGAAGAACTCCCCGGCCCCGACGCGTTCCCGATGGATCTACCGGCAATTATTTCAAGTTTTTACGCCCGCGCCGGTTATGTTTACCTGAACAATGGAAGTACAGGTTCCATCACCTTTATAGGAACAGTGTCCCCTGCGGGAGGTAACCTCAAGGAGCCGGTTACCGAATCTACCAAAAAGGCCGCACGTTGTTTCTTTGCGCTTTCACAACAGCGCGCCGACAGCAAACGTTACCCGGCAGTGGATCCCATCGACAGCTATTCAAAATACCTTGAATATCCCGAACTCCAGGAATACCTCTCGGAGAATATCTCCGAAGACTGGCTCGGCAGTGTGCTGGAGGCTAAAAATATCCTGCTGAGGGGCAAGGAAGCCTACGAGCAGATCAACATCCTGGGTGACGACGGGGTACCCATAGATTACCACCTTCGCTACTGGAAATCAGAAGTTATTGACTTTGTGATTCTTCAGCAGGATGCCTTTGACAAAACCGATGCTTCAACTCCCATTAAACGACAGAAATACATGCTTGGCAAGGTGCTCGGAGTTTGTAACACCGGCTTCAGTTTCGAGGGCTTTGAGGAGGTCAATCCTTACTTCAAACGCATCATCAATGTGTTCAAACAGATGAACTATTCACTTTTCGATAGCGAAGACTTTAAAAAATACGAAGCAGAGCTGGAAGAAATTATTAATGAAAGGAAAGCGGCCTGATGGAAACAAAAGCATTTCAGAA
>CAZDBX010000300.1:1687-3377 GCA_964503805.1 uncultured Lentimicrobium sp.
CGCCGCAAGCAGCCTTCAGAACTGATTGCTACCGGTATTGCCGGTATTGACCTCAACAACACGCTGGTCACCGGACAGAAAATTCCTTTCTTTGCCGATCCCGACCAGCCGTACAATCAGGTGATGGCGCAGGTGGCCCTCAGGGCTAAAGCCGACAAGATTATCCTGGGGGGTATGGGACTGACCAACGACGATTATCTTTATTATAAAAACGTATTCGACAATGCCGGCGCCCTCGATCGCATCATCAGCTTTGTGAACACCACCGAGAACCCGCCGGTTGAAAGGCTGTTGGTTCCCGATATGGCGCTCACCGCGGCTGAGTATTTTGCTTTCGACAAAAAGGAAACCGTGCTGGTGCTGCTCACGGATATGACACTCTACGCCGATGCGCTGAGCATTGTGTCGAACCGCATGGATCAGATCCCTTCGAAGGACAGCATGCCCGGCTCCCTTTACAGCGACCTGGCCAAGATTTATGAGAAAGCAGTTCAGTTCCCTGAAGGTGGCTCTATTACCATCATTGCGGTAACCACGCTTTCGAGCGGTGATATTACCCACGCGATTCCCGATAATACCGGTTACATTACCGAAGGACAGCTCTTCCTGCGCCGCGATTCCGATATCGGAAAGGTGATCGTGGATCCCTTCCGCTCGCTCTCAAGGCTGAAGCAGCTGGTAATCGGCAAGCAAACCCGCAAAGATCATCCCCAGGTGATGAACGCCGCGGTACGTCTGTATGCCGATGCCGCCAATGCGAAGACCAAGCTTGAAAACGGCTTCGACCTTACCGACTATGACGAGCGTACCATGCGCTTTGCCAAAGAGTATTCCAACGAGCTGCTTGCTATAGATGTCAACGTTGATACCACTTTTATGCTTGATAAAGCCTGGGAGTTGTTTGGCAGGCATTTTACCAGGGCAGAGGTAAGCATCAGGCAGGAATTTGTAGATCTCTACTGGCCTAAGTAGGAAATTGCGCATCAAAACCGGATGGATCCGGTTGAATTTCCGGTAAAGCTGAGTTTTCAGCTTATAAGTGACCTGAAAATACCCGATTACAGAAAAATGGCGATAAAATTTCAATATAACAAAACCTCCCTGCAGGAGCTTAACAAGCAACTGAAGGTGCGCGTGCGGGCTTTACCGACCATCAAGAATAAGGAGTCAGCCTTGCGGATGGAAGTGAAAAAAGCCAAAGATAAAGCGCAGGCGCTCAGTCAGAAACTGGATGAAGCAGTAGAAAGCTACCGGAGTATGGTCAGGCTTTGGGGAGAGTTTGATGCAAGTCTTATAAAGATTGACGATGTTGAACTCAGCATCCGGAAAATTGCCGGAGTGCGCATTCCGGTGCTCGATGAAGTGAAATTCAGCCTGGGCGATTACAGCATGTTCAACAGCCCGCTATGGACTGCCGATGGTATTGCCATCGTAAAGCAGCTGGCTTCCATTGGTATTGAAAGCGAATTTTTTAACCGTAAAATGGCGTTGCTCGACCATGCCCGGCGCAAAACCACGCAGAAAGTAAATCTTTACGAAAAAGTACAGATTCCGGGATATGAAGATGCAATACTGAAGATCAAGCGGTTTATGGAAGACGAGGAAAATCTTTCCAAATCGGCCCAGAAGATCGTGAAAGACCGTCAGCAAAAGATGGAGGAGGCAGTATGATAGCCCCGATGAAAAAATA
>CAZDBX010000301.1:0-3375 GCA_964503805.1 uncultured Lentimicrobium sp.
CGGGTTTTGGAATATTACCGCGCGCTGTAGTATGGGGCTTTCTGGGGCTAACCATCAAGCTGGCCTTTGTAATTTTCAGTTCCGGAACAATTTCATTCCTCAGCTATATGGGCTTTGAAAAAGCCGGTGCAGTGATGCAGGAAGGCTTTACTTTATCAAAATTGTTTGTCGCCTTCTGCATCAGTGTATTTATGAACTCGATTTATGCACCGGTAATGATGACCCTGCATAAGATTACGGACACCCACATCCTCAACACCGGCGGGACACTGCGGGGACTATTTACACCCGTTGATTTCAGGGGAATCATTACAAAGCTTAACTGGGATGTGCAGTGGAACTTCGTGTTCAAAAAGACCATTCCTTTCTTCTGGTATCCCGCCCATACAATCACATTTCTTCTTCCTGTTGATTATCAGGTGCTTTTTGCGGCATTTCTCGGCATTGCGCTGGGTACCATCCTGGCTATGGCCTCGCTCAAAGGGCGCTAAGCCGGGTTTGAAACTGAATGTATTTTGATGTAATTCCCGGAATTTTTTTTCATGAATCGCCTTGCCATGTTGAGGCAAATCTATAACTTGCCGACCGGTTCAGCCCTGTTGTTTTGAATACACTAAGTCAGATCTGCAGTTTAAAATATTGACGTGCAATGATTTGTAAATCAGGTCTTGCGGTGATCAGAACCGGATTGCATCAGTTTCCCTTTGGATTAAAAACCAATAACAAAATATTACTATGAAAGAGATTTTCAGACATGACACTCCGGTCAATTATGAAGTGGTGTCGCGAAAAGTGAAGGAAATGGGGCTGGCAAGCGTCGGCAAGGCAAGCATCAGGGAAATCAAGCGGTTGGTTGATAACATCGAAAGGGAAACCGGCGATCGCTTTGTCAGGATGGAGATGGGTATTCCGGGAATGGCGCCTTCGGAAATAGGAACCAATGCGGAAATTGAGGCATTGCGTAAAGGAGTCGCCGCAATTTATCCTGATATTGATGGTACGCATGAGTTAAAAAATGAAATTTCAAGGTTTGTAAAGAACTTTCTGGATATAGAAGTAAAACCCGAGGCCTGTATCCCCACTGTAGGGTCTATGCAGGGTAGTTTTGCGGCATTTCTTACGCTTTCACGTATGTCGCCTGAGCGTGACACCACCCTTTTTATAGATCCGGGATTCCCCGTACATAAGCAACAGCACAGGGTGTTGGGTCAGAAATTCGAAAGTTTTGATGTTTATGATTACCGTGGCGACAAATTGCGCGACAAACTGGAGTCATATTTCGCAAAAGGTAACATCCATTCGGTGTTATACTCGAATCCCAATAATCCATCATGGATATGTTTTACCGATGAAGAACTCAGGACCATCGGTGAACTGGCCAACCAATATAATGTGGTGATTTGTGAGGATCTGGCATACTTTGGAATGGATTTCCGCAAGGACTATTCCAGACCTGGAGTGCCACCTTATCAACCGACCGTGGCAAAATACACCAATAACTATATACTGTTTATTTCCAGTTCAAAGGTGTTCAGCTATGCAGGGCAGCGTATTGGCATGATGGTCATTTCGAACGATTTGTTTGGTCGCAAGGTTGAAGGTTTGAAGAAATACTACAACGTTGATATTTTCGGCAGGGCAATGGTCTTCGGAACCGTCTATGCATTGAGTTCCGGAACGGCCCATTCTGCGCAATACGCCCTGGCGGCCATGCTGAAAGCTGCCAACGACGGAAGTTTCAACTTTATTGACGAAGTAAAGATTTATGGCGAGAAGGCTCATGCCATGAAAAAGATGTTTACCGACAACGGGTTCCATATCGTTTATGATACCGATGTAGATAAGCCGATCGCTGATGGGTTCTACTTTACCATTGCCTATCCCGGTTACTCGGGTGAACAACTGATTGAAGAACTGATCTACTACGGCATCAGCGCCATTTCGCTGGCCATCACCGGCAGCGAGCATCTTGAAGGGTTAAGGGCCTGTGTTTCACTGGTTCATCCCGATCAGTTTCCGGCGCTCGAAGCACGCCTCAAAAAGTTTCACGAGCACAATTCCTGAAAAAGTTCCCGTCTGCCATTTTTAAATCAGACTGATCTGAGCTGGTTGTTTAAAAGGATTATAAATTGCGCCTTTTTAGTTATTTTGCAAACGTTTGCGGAGTCCGGATTGGATAAAAATCTATAATTTCGCTGCATCATAACGATCAAAACCAAACTCATATAGACCATGGCAAAAGTAAAAGGTGACATTGTAATCGACATTGAGAAGTGCAAAGGATGCGGCGTTTGTATTCCTGCCTGTCCCAATGATGTGATTGCATTGTCGAAAAATGTGAACGGCAAGGGTTATAACTATGCCGAATCTGTAAATGAAGAGTGTATTGGCTGCGCCAATTGCGCCATTGTATGCCCTGACGGGGTGATTACGGTTTACAGGAAGAAAATTGAGTAGGAATTTTAATTTTTAAGGTTTATGAAAGAACTCAGATTAATGAAAGGCAATGAAGCCTTTGCCGAAGCAGCCATCCGCGCTGGTGCTGATGGATACTTTGGTTACCCGATAACCCCTCAGTCGGAGGTGATGGAATACCTGATGGCTGAGAAGCCGCACGAGCGCACCGGAATGGTGGTTCTTCAGGCAGAGAGTGAAGTGGCTGCCATAAACATGGTATATGGCGGTGCAGCCTGCGGCAAGCGGGTGCTCACCTCCTCTTCAAGTCCCGGAATCAGCCTGAAGCAGGAAGGAATTTCCTACATTGCCGGAGCCGAACTGCCCTGTGTTATCCTGAACGTTGTTCGCGGAGGCCCTGGCCTGGGAACCATTCAGCCTTCACAATCTGACTATTTCCAGTCAACAAAAGGCGGTGGACATGGTGATTACCGCATGATCGTTCTGGCACCTTCATCCGTGCAGGAGATGGCCGACTTTGCCCGCCTTGGTTTCGACCTGGCTTTTAAATACCGCAATCCTGTACTGGTATTGTCCGATGGCGCCATAGGTCAGATGATGGAGAAAGTGGAACTGGATGAGCAGCGCCCGCGGTTCACAGAAGAAGAGATTATAAAGAACACGCCCTGGGCAACCACCGGAAAAACAAAAGACAGGGAGCGCAATATCATTACCTCTCTGGATCTTGACTCGGCAAAGCAGGAACTCCACAATCATGCACTTCAGGCTAAATACAAGCTGATGCAGGAACAGGAGACGCGTTTCGAAATGATCAGTTGCGAGGATGCTGACTATCTTATCGTAGCCTATGGTACCAGTGCCCGTATCAGCCAGAAGGCTGTTGACCTGCTCAGGGCCGAAGGCATCAAGGTAGGGCTGCTGCGCCCGATCACTCTTTTTCCTTTCCCGACCGCAATAATT
>CAZDBX010000302.1:0-3368 GCA_964503805.1 uncultured Lentimicrobium sp.
CACTTACATTCAATACATTACCAGTTGTAAATGCCGGGCCTGATGTTACTTCATGCGATGCAGCAGTAACACTCAGCGGAGCCACTGCTTCCAATTACAGCAGTCTGTTGTGGACAAGCTCGGGAACAGGTACTTTGTCGAATGCCACCACCTTATCGCCCACCTATGTCCCCGGTGCAGCAGACCTTGCCGCCGGCTTTGTTGATCTTACCTTAACAGCACAGGCTACAGCTCCATGTACAGGAAGCTCATCAGATGTTGTAAGAATCAATCTGAATCAGGGTCCGGTGGTAAATGCCGGTAACGATGGTTCGATATGTGCAGGAAACACCTTTGCCATCAATGGCGCTTCGGCAATCCACACATCACTGATTACCTGGTCAACATCCGGAAGTGGAACATTCAGTAATCCTAACATTATCAATCCGGTTTACACCCCGGGCGCAAGCGACATAGCCAATGGCTCTGTTGTGCTTACCCTTACCGCAAGTCCGGTATCGCCATGTTCAAACCCTGCAGCAGATCAGTTGCTGCTCACCATCACTCCGGTAGCCAACGCCTTTGCAGGAACTGATGATGTTACCTGTTCATCTTCCTATCTTGTAACAGGTGCTTCAGCTACCAACTACAGTTCATTTACATGGACAAGCAGCGGAACCGGGTCATTCATCAACCAGACTACCCTTACACCAACTTACTTGCCCAGTGCAGCTGATTTTGCCAATGGTTCGGTTGTTCTTACCCTCGAAGTGATGAGCAACGCACCCTGCACCCAGCTGGTTACCGACAGCAAACTGCTCACACTTTTGAATGAGCCTGTGGCCAATGCAGGTGTTGATGCTTCAGTATGTGCAGGTTCAACCTTTATGGTAACCACAGCAACGGCATCCAACTACAGTACATTAACCTGGAGCAGTTCAGGATCGGGAAGTTTCTCGGGACAAAACACAATCAATCCCATTTACACTCCCAGCGCTACTGACATCGCCAATGGTTCAGTAACACTGACACTTACCGCCACAGCAGCTTCTCCCTGCAGCAATACCTCAGCAGATCAGATGGTACTTACCATTCAAAGGGCAGCCACAGCCGATGCAGGAAGCGATGCAGCCATCTGCGAAGGCAGCACCCATACCCTGAGCGGCTCGGTTTCAAACAGCACACTGTTTAGCTGGAGCAGCAGCGGAACCGGGACTTTTGCCAATGGTTCCACACTTACCCCAACTTACACTCCGGGTGCAGCCGACATCACAGCCGGCAGTGTTACCATTACCCTCACAGCTTTTGCAACAGCACCCTGCAGCACGCCTGCCACCGATATCATGGTACTGACCATTACCCGTCTGCCACAGGTATTTGCCGGTGCCGATGCAGTGAGCTGCAGCAGCAATTACACCATAACAGATGCCACGGCAAGCAGCTACAATACACTCTCATGGTCAACATCAGGAACCGGAACATTTATCAACCCGGGTTCAATCAATCCAACCTATGTTGCCAGCCTTGCTGATATTTCTGCGGGCAGTGTAACTTTAACCCTGACCGCAACAGGTAATTCACCTTGTACCTCCGTCGTTTCAGACGCACTTGTACTTTCCTTTGCACCAGTTCCCACCGTGTCAGCGGGAAGCGACGATGCTGTCTGCGGCAACTACAGTTATACGCTAACCGGAGCATCTGCAGTAAATTATTCAACCATTACATGGAGCACCAGCGGAACCGGAACTTTCTCCAACACTACCCAGATAAATCCTGAGTATTATCCAAGTGCAGCAGATGTTGCTGCCGGTTCGGTAGTACTGACCATAACGGCTTCTAGCCTTGCTCCATGCAACACCACTGCTTCCGACAACATGACGCTGACATTCAACCTGACCCCTCAGGCCAATGCCGGCCCCAACGCCAACAGCTGCGGAACAGCTTCATTCCAGGTAACCGGAGCCACCGCCTCGAATTACGCTGCCATTTACTGGACTCATAACGGAACAGGAACCATAACAGGAGCCAATACCATTTCTCCGGTTTACACTCCTTCGCAGGGCGATGTTACCACCGGACAGGTAACTCTTACACTGCATGCAACAGCCATTGCTCCTTGCACTGGTGAAGTAACTTCAGCCATGAACCTCAATCTGCAGGCTGGTCCATTGGCCAATGCAGGTGCTGATGTTTCCGTTTGCGAGGGACAGAGCTATACACTTTCAGGAGCTACCGCAAGCGGATTTGCTACCTTACTTTGGAGTACAGGCGGATCGGGCACTTTCAGCAATACAGCTGCGCTGAATCCGGTGTATTATCCAAGTGCAGGAGATATTGCCAATGGATCAGTAACCCTGACAATGACCCTGCAGGGAGCGCCTCCATGCAACACCGTAGCTGCCGATTTTATGGTTCTTACCATTCAAGGCCTCCCGTTTGCTGATGCCGGCGCTGATGATGTTGCCTGCGGAAACTCCTATCAGCTGATCAACGCCTTTGCTGCGAATTATTCATCAGTTAACTGGACCAGCAGCGGCACAGGTTTCTTCTCAAACAGTGCATTGGTAAATCCGGTGTATACCCCGAGTGCAGGCGATATTGCTGCCGGTTCGGTAACACTTACCCTCACAGCTACAGGCGTAAGCCCTTGCAACAATCAGACTGCCAGCCAGATGGTACTCACCATCGGAGCACCGGTTAACGCAAGCGCCGGAATTGACGGAAGCACCTGCGGAACCACGCCTTTTACAGTAAGCACTTCTTCAGCAAGCAATTACTCAAGCATTAACTGGACAACTTCGGGAACAGGAACTTTTGCTAACCAGAACACCCTGAATCCCACCTATACTCCGAGCGCAGGCGATGTAGCCTTAGGTGCAGTTACCCTTACCATGCACATACAGGGCAACTCTCCATGCTTTACCAACCTGCAGGACAATATGCTGCTTACCATTTTAAATACAGCCACTGCTTACGCCGGACCGGATGCGCAGGTCTGCAACGGAAGCAACTACACTGTTACCGGAGCCACTGCAACCAGTTATGCTGCCATAAGCTGGAGCACCACCGGCACAGGAATACTTGTAAGCGGCAATACCCTCAGCCCGACTTATATTCCCAGCACCCAGGATTACATCAACGGTAATGTGATACTGACATTAACCGCTGTTTCAAGTGCACCTTGCACGGGTAATATCAGCGACGAAATGGTAATTACTTTCGCCAACGGACCGCTTGCCAATGCCGGCCCCGATGCCGAGATATGCTTCGGCGTAAGTTATAATGTAACCGGTGCAACTGCGTCAGGTTACACCACGCTTAACTGGACATCCTCTGGCACCGGAACACTGGTAAATGCAGCATCACTCACTCCTACCTATATTCCTTCA
>CAZDBX010000303.1:0-3351 GCA_964503805.1 uncultured Lentimicrobium sp.
CATTGCCGATTGGATGATTATGTCGCTGATTACCGGGGCATTGCTGATTCTTGGATTTGTCATGTTTTCCATATCAGCCCGGAAAGCCGGCATCGCGCTGACGGCAATCAGCAGCAGAATGTCGGTGATTATCCCGGTTATTGTCGGATTGGCTGTGATCGGCGACAAAGCCGGTTCTTTAAAAATTGCCGGTATATTATTGGCTTTGATCGCATTTTATCTGACCCTGAAGAAAGATAAGGCCCTCGTGCTGAGGGCCAATGTAATCTTTATCCCTGTTGCAGTCTTTTTATTAATGGGTTTGAATGATTCAGCCGTAAAAATCACGCAGCATTTTTTTCTTCCGGCAGGGAATGAAGCAGCCTATGTAATTTATGCAGCTTCAGCTTTTGCTGTCGCTTTTGTTTTTGGGGCCCTGATCAGTATTTACAGGTTGCTGAAACAAAGTGTAAAATTTAAGCCCGCTGATTTGTTTGCCGGAATTATTCTTGGATTATTTAACTGGTTTTCATTGTTTTACCTGCTTAAAGGATTGGAGTTGGTACAGGTCTCTGTTTTTATTCCCCTGCTCAATGTCAGTGTGGTTATACTTTCTTCATTAACCGGTTTTTTTATTTTCAGGGAAAAGCTTAGTACAATCAACTGGATCGGAATTGCTGTTTCCGTCATTGCGATTTACATGATTGCAGCCGGGTAAACCCGGGCCGGTGAATTGCCGGGATACGCGGATATAGCTGATTTTGATCCTGAAGATATCCGTATTGAAGGATCTGGTTTTGTTATTTTCCAGCATCACCCCGATGTCAGGATTAAAGCTGTACCCTCTCAGTTCAAAACATTTGACCAAATTTAAAATGAAAACACCGAAATTAACAGTTACAATTTGTCATTTCAGGCCATTATCAGTAAGTCCGGGATAATTATCAAAAGATTTCAACATCCGGACTACCTCATCAGAAACTTTGTACCTTTAGTTGTCAACCCTCTAAACCGTTACCTCATGAAGCGAATTTTAAACTGCTTTACATTCATTGCAGTATTGATGGCAATTATGCCTTCAGGGCAGCTTTCCGGACAGAGTTATCTGCCGTTTTCTCAGAGCAATTACAGCGGTTCTGCAGGGTTGCTGCTGCAACCTGCCTCCATCGCCGATAGCCGTTACCGTTTCGACATTACGCTTTTTGGTGCTGAAATGATGGCAAACAACACTTTTGTGGCACTTGACAAGAAGGTCTTCTTTAAGCCTTCTACCTGGGAGGACGAGGATTTCGGCGATAAGTACGTTTTCCGGAAGTATGACGGAAAGGATAAATACGGGTTTGTGAGTGCAGGTGCTATCCTGCCATCATTCATGATCAACCTTAATGAGAATTCGGCAATCGGATTCACTTCAAGGACACGAGTCATGCTAAACATTGACAACATCACGGAAGACCTGGCACAGCTCTTCAGCGAAAGATTTGATTACGAACCGCTGCTCAGGAAAACGCTCACCAATGCAAACTTCAGTATGCAGGCAAACTCCTGGGCTGAGTTCGGATTTACCTATGCCACGGTAATTCTGAATAAACAGAAACACTTTCTGAAGGGGGGAGCTACCCTGAAATATCTCCAGGGGCTGAGTTCAGGATATGTGTATATCAATGACCTCACATACAGGCTCGACAGCCCTGATACATTGTCGCTGTTTCAGTCAAAGGTCAACTATGGTATCTCTGAAACATTTGATGAGGAAGGTAATCCAGCCTTTAAAAACCTTCCCGGACCTGGATTCGGCTTTGATCTGGGCCTGGTATATGAGTACCGGCCGGATATTGCTTCATTCACCTATTCAATGGATGGAAAGGATGGTCTGCTCAGGGGTGACAAGGACAAATATCTCTTCAGGCTGGGTATCTCACTGCTTGATTTTGGCAGCATCAGGTACAATAAAGGTTTTTACAGCCAGGATTTTAATGCAGACATAAGGGATTGGTATATCCATGGCATGGACATTAATTCGATTTCGGATATCAATGATACCCTGCGTGCCCGCTTCGGATTCAATGAGAATGCCAATGAATCATACAGCATGGGACTTCCAACGTCCCTGAGCCTGCAGGCGGACTTCAATCTCGGAGCAGGTTTTTACCTGAATTTCACGCCTTTCTTCGCCCTTCGTAAGGGAACCAATATGATATCGAAAACACATTACGTTACGTCCTATACCTTTACTCCCCGTTACGACCGCAAATGGTTTGGATTTGCGGTACCAGTTCATCTGGATCAGTTTAACCGCTTCAATGCAGGTCTCAGCCTGCGCCTTGGTCCCGTATGGATAGGATCCAATACCATTATCAATAACAGGTTGGCAAAACAGAGTTACGCGCTTGATGGCTATATAATGTTCAAGATCCCTGTGTATCGCAGTGTTAAGGGCGACAGAGACAAAGACGGGGTCAGCGATGAGAATGATCTTTGTCCCGATGAGCCTGGCACCTGGGAGATGCGCGGATGCCCTGATGCTGATGCTGACGGCATCCCTGATCATCTGGACGATTGTCCGTATGATGCCGGAATAGAAGCACTTAAGGGATGTCCTGACCGTGATGGCGACGGAATTGCAGATAAGGACGACCATTGTCCTGACCATCCCGGTCTCCCGCAATATAGCGGCTGCCCTGATTCAGATGGTGATGGCATCGTCGACCATCTTGATGAATGCCCTGACCAGCCGGGCTCTGCCAGTCTCAATGGCTGTCCCGACCGTGATGGAGACGGCATTCCCGACCGTTCAGACCTCTGTCCGGATACACCCGGCAAACCGGAATTCGGTGGCTGCCCGTTTGCGGATTCTGACAAAGACGGCATCCCCGATGAAGATGATGACTGCCCGACGATTCCTGGACCGAAAGAATTTATGGGCTGCCCGGATACTGACGGCGATGGCATTTCTGATAAATATGACCTCTGTCCTACCATTGCCGGCGTCCCCGAGAATAATGGCTGCCCGGCAATCAAAAAGGAAGAGAAAGAGATCATCGACAGGGCATTCTCAAACCTGGAATTTGAATCGGGTAAGTCAGTAATCAAACCTGTTTCATACCCGGCACTCAATGAACTGGCTGAACTGCTCGTTCAAAAGCCGGTTTGGAAGGTGCAGCTTTCAGGCCATACGGATAATACAGGGAAACCGGAATCCAATATGACCCTTTCGAAAAACAGGACGCAGGCAGTTAAGGATTACCTGATCAGCCGGGGTGTCGAAGAATACCGCATCCGCACAGAATGGTTCGGACAGGAACGCCCCGTTGCCGATAACAAAACAGCAGCCGGTCGTCAGAAGAACAGAAGGGTTGAAATGAAGATTGT
>CAZDBX010000304.1:0-3344 GCA_964503805.1 uncultured Lentimicrobium sp.
AAAATTATAGCCGGCATCGAAGACTATCTCCGCCGGCATAACATTGCAGAGGTTAAAGAACTGACCGGAGGACTGTTGCTTTAACTTCTTAAGTTCCGGCAGTACTTAACCAATCAGTCAGTAAGCGATTTAGCAAGAGGAGCTACCTCGGAGGCAACCTGCCGGTTATACTCAAAAGCCAGCGATTGATAGTTAACCGCATCGACGATGGTGCCGATAAAGCACAACCCGGCCGTCAGAAAATAAAGGATTCCCATCCCGACCTGATTCAGAATAAACCGGTGAATCCCGGCAACACCGAGTAGACCAACCAGACAGGTCAGCAGCACCATCTGCGGATCTTTACGACGGGCACGGTATATGGCAGCAAACTGCTGTGCCTGTTTATCACTGAATTCCTTGATCAGCATCTGAATGTGATTCAGTTCCATCCCCTGCAGTTCGGGCAGGTGTAAAAGTACGTTTGCCATGATTTTAAAGTTTACTGTTAATAATAAAAAACTGGTTTTCTGAATATTGTATAAATTCTCCAGAGCAGGATCGCGACAGCGGCCATCCCCAGCGGATGTGCATGAAACGATTGAACGAACTCGCCCCTGAACAACCAGGCGATGGAATGACCCAGACCGCAACCCGGGCAGAAGCCAAGCCCCGACAACCTCAGCGGGCAAAAGCTTGCATGCGCTTCAGCAGGCTGCATTGTCACCATCAGCGTCAAACCGGTGATCCAGACAAGGGCTTCGAACCTTGACCTGAAGTACTGCCAACCGTGCCGGAGTTTCTCTTTCATCGCTTGCTGCTATGAATGACAAATATAGATAAGTCTGCGTCCTGTGTGCAATTTAAAATAGCTGAAATGTGAATCAGCGGATGTGGGCGGGGCAAAAAAGCGCTTGGACGGTAGAAACTGAATCCGGAACCGGAACCCCATAATGCAAACCTGCATTATAGGATCTGCGCTTTGTCAAGTCTTAAAAACAATGGATATAATGATTCAATTTCTGCCAAACAAAATAATTTCATCAGCTAAGCAGGTGTTATAATAAAATTTGTACCTTTGCCGGCCATTTCGGAGCACCGGTTAGTATTGACTTGAGTAAACTTAACGATTATTTAACATCTTGACAATCAATAGTTCACGAAGTTACGCTATTTTTGCCCGCCCGATCATAAGTCTTTAATTCAGCTTTAACATAAGATGCCTTTAAACAACCTCAGAAACATTGGTATTGCCGCACACATTGATGCCGGCAAAACAACCACCACCGAACGACTGCTTTTTTTTACCGGCGTAAACAGGAAAGTCGGTGAAACCCACGACGGGCAATCAACCATGGACTTTATGAAACAAGAGCAGGAGCGCGGCATCACCATTGCCTCCGCAGCCATTTCCTGTTCATGGAACGGTACCCAGATCAATATCATCGATACACCCGGTCACGTTGACTTCACCGTTGAGGTGGAACGTTCCCTGCGTGTAATCGACGGCATGGTTGCCTTGTTCTGCGCGGTAGGCGGTGTGGAGCCCCAGAGTGAAACCGTATGGAACCAGGCAGAGCGTTATAAAGTCCCCAGAATCGCGTTTGTAAACAAGATAGACCGTACCGGGGCCGATTACCACGATGTCATCAAACAGATGAACGACAACCTCGATGCCCGTGCCGTTGCCTTTCAGATTCCGGTTGGACAGGAAGATGAATTCAAGGGAATCATCGACCTGATGAATTGCAAACTTTATACATTCAACGAAGCCGAGACCATTGTTTCTGAGATCCCCGAAGAGTTCAGGACTCAGGCGCGCGATTTCAAAGCCCAACTGGTTGAACGCCTGGCCGATTTTAATGAGGAAATTCTGGAATTGTTTCTGGAAGACAAAGAAGTTCCGGGTGAATTGCTGAAAAGGGCAGCCCGTGAAGCCACGCTCAAATTACTGATTACTCCTGTATTCTGTGGTGCTGCCTATAAAAACAAAGGAATCACCCAACTGCTGGATGCGATTGTAGATTATCTGCCGTCTCCGGTAGACAAAGGCGCCGTTGTAGGCATGGATGTTGACGATCCTGAAAAAGCCCGTCACCGCAATCCTTCGCCCAAGGAGCCATTTGCTGCCCTTGCCTTTAAACTCATCCACGATCCTTATGTAGGTCAGCAGACTTTTGTCAGGGTTTATTCCGGTTCACTCCGGTCAGGCATGCAACTCATGAATTCCACCAAGGGCAAACCCGAGCGCATCGGACGTATCCTGAAAATCCGCGCCAAAGACCGAGAAGAGGTCAGTGAGGCAGGCCCGGGCGATATTGTCGCGCTGATCGGTCTGAAATACACCAAAACCGGCGATACGCTCTGCGATATGGAACAGCAGCTTCATCTTGAATCCATCCATATTCCGCCCAGTGTAATTGAACTGAAAATCAATCCTGCAAGCAGGAAAGACCAGAGCAAACTGGGCGAGGCCCTCTCCAAACTGGTAAATGAAGATCCTTCGTTTCACGCCCGTTTTGATGAAGAAACAGAAGAAACCATTATCTCAGGGATGGGTGAGCTTCACCTCGAAATCATCGTTGACAGGCTGAAGCATGAATTCGGTCTTGACGTGGTGGTTGGCGAACCTGCCGTGGCTTTCCGCGAAACCATCAGCCAGGAAGTGGAAGTCGAATACCGCCACTCCAAACAAACCGGTGGTAAAGGTCAGTTTGCACAGACCCAGATCCGCATCGAGCCCAATGAAGGCAAAGGTTATGAATTTATCGACAAAATCAAGGGCGGTGCCATTCCCGGCGAATATATCCCGTCGGTTAACAAAGGCATCCTGAAAACCCTTGCCGACGGTGTACTTGCCGGCTTCCCGGTGGTGGATGTAAAAGTTGTACTGCTCGACGGACAATTCCACCCTGTTGACTCTTCCGACTTTGCCTTCCAGACCTGCGCTTCCATCTGCTTCAAGCAGGGATTTATGAAAGCGAACCCGCTGCTGCTTGAGCCTGTGATGAAGATAGAAATCAATACGCCCGACGAATACATCGGTGACATCACCGGAAACCTTACCAAGAGAAGGGGCAGAATTGAATCCATGCGCCGTCACCGCAAAGGATCACAGAAACTTAACGGTTTCGTTCCTCTGCAGGAGATGTTCGGTTATGCTACAACGCTTCGCAACCTCTCGAGCGGCCGTGCAAACTATTCCATGGAATTTTACCAGTATATGCCGGTAAGCAAAGCCATTCAGGAAGAAGCGTTGAAAAAAATCGCCGAAAAGAAAAGACAGGAAGGAAAATAACCTTTTATCTTTACATATAAACTTCTGAATAATAATTTATTATCGCATCAGAAGACTTAACAAACAA
>CAZDBX010000305.1:0-3334 GCA_964503805.1 uncultured Lentimicrobium sp.
AAGCATATCAAGGCTCTGATCGCCCATAAACGACATTTCTTCTACATAAGCACCCTTAAGTATGGGTTTGTCGCTTGTTTTGCGGAACTCCTTGATCAACTTGGCCGGTCCATTGTTTACTTCCGATAACATGATGGAAGTAGCACCTTTCAGTGCGCCGTAAAGCGGTGAGAAGTCCTTTCCGGAACGTTCCATTGCTTTACGCAACAATGTATTTTTTACAACGATCAACTTGACGTCCTTCTTGAAGCATAACCTTCTCAACTTACTGGTAACTTCAACGTTGAGGTTGGAGATATCAGTAATGTAAATGTTATTGCTGTTGCTCAGCTGCTCGGTCAGGGTGTCAATAAGTTGACTCTTTTCTTCTTTTCTCATGATTTTCTTTCGGTTTACGAGGAAAGTTCAACAGATTAACTTACACGGTGAATGATTTCTGATCAACACGTATACCCGGGCCCATGGTACTTGACATGAACAATGACTTCATGTAAGTGCCTTTTGCAGCAGAAGGTTTCAGTTTCACGATGGTGTGAAGCAGTTCCTTCGCATTTTCGAGTAACTGCACCTCATCGAAAGAGGATTTACCGATCGCTGCGTGAATGATTCCGAATTTGTCAACTTTAAAATCAATTTTACCTGCTTTAGCTTCCTGAACGGCTTTTCCCACTTCCATGGTAACTGTTCCGGTTTTCGGGTTAGGCATAAGTCCACGGGGACCCAGTATTTTACCGAGTGCGCCAACCTTGGGCATTACGCTGGGCATGGTGATGATTACATCCACGTCGGTCCAACCCTCCTTGATTTTCTGGATATACTCATCCAGTCCATAAAAATCAGCACCGGCAGCTTTGGCTTCATCTTCCTTATCCGGGGTGCACAATACCAATACCCTTACAGTTTTACCGGTACCGTGAGGCAGCATTACAGTACCCCTGACCATCTGATTGGCCTTACGGGGGTCAACACCCAGTCTGACGTCAATGTCAACCGAGCTGTCGAACTTCGTACTGGAAGTCTGCTTTACGATTTTTATGGCATCATTCAGGGAGTAGGTCGCGCTCTTATCGAACTTAGCCAGAGCCTCTTTCCTTTTTTTTGTCAATTTAGCCATTTCGCGCCTTTGTTATGAATTGTTTAAACGTTCGTAATTCCAACCAATGGTAGAACTACTTGATCAGTCATTAGCAAAAGGCGGGTTACCGGTTACGGTAATTCCCATGCTTCTTGCTGTTCCGGCAACCATCCGCATCGCAGATTCAATAGTAAAGGCGTTCAGGTCGGCCATCTTGATTTCAGCGATAGCTTTAACCTGATCCCATGAGACAGAACCAACCTTTTTACGGTTAGGTTCGGCGGATCCGCTTTTCAGTTTGGTTGCTTCTAACAACTGCACTGCAACCGGCGGGGTTTTGATGATAAAATCAAAAGACTTGTCCTTATAAACGGTGATAATTACCGGAAGAACCTTGCCAGCCTGATCCTGGGTACGCGCATTGAACTGCTTGCAGAACTCCATAATGTTCACACCCTTAGAACCCAATGCAGGCCCTACTGGTGGGGAAGGATTGGCTGCTCCACCTTTTATCTGCAGTTTGATTAAACCGCTTACTTCTTTTGCCATTTGTGTAAACTTAGTGAGTGAATTGACTACACTTTCCCGTTCGTCAATCTTTCTCTACCTGCATAAAGCCCAGCTCGAGCGGGGTTTTCCGGCCAAAAATCTTGACCATAACCTTCAACTTTTTCTTCTCTTCGTTTATCTCTTCGATAATACCGGTGAAGCTGTTGAAAGGTCCGTCGATTACGGTAACGGTTTCGCCGACGATAAACGGAACACTGACTTCTTCGCCCTGTTCGGTTAATTCATCGACTTTACCCAGTATGCGATTAACTTCCGCAGGCCTGAGGGGAACGGGTTCACCTTTAGACCCAAGGAAGCCTAAAACTCCGGGCACATTTTTAATGATGTGCGGAATTTCACCAGTTAAGATCGCTTCAATCAGCACATACCCCGGAAGATAGTTCCGTTCTTTGCTGACTTTCTTACCTTTACGTACCTGATAAACTTTTTCTGTAGGGATAAGAACCTGCGTAATAAAGTCACTTAAACCAAGGCGATTGATTTCACTTTCAAGGTATTGCTTTACCTTTTTCTCATTCCCGCTGATGGCCCGGATGACGTACCACTTTTTAATTTGTTCACCCATACAGAATGACGTAATTGATAAGATTGAATATCAAATAACTGATATTGTAAAGTAGAAGAAAGAGGTTAACTAACTAAAACAGCAGGTAGAACTGTTTCAGGATAGTTTGGAAAGACATATCCATCAAATAAACGACTAACGCGATTATAAGGGAAGCGATGGATACTACTACTGCACTGTTCTGGAGCTCACTCCAGCTGGGCCAGGAAGTTTTGTGCACCAACTCATCGTAACTTTCGTTGATGTATTCCTGAATCTTTGTCTTTGCCATTTAACCAGTATTATTTTTGCACGGGTGGAGAGACTCGAACTCCCAACCAACGGTTTTGGAGACCGCTACTCTACCAATTGAGCTACACCCGTTTGAGTAAATTTCCTCTCAGAGATTTATCTCCGCCAATTTAATTTATTTAATATGGCAGAGATAAAGGCACTCCGATGCCGGAATACCTTTATCTCGGATTTAGCTTATTAGTCAAGAATTTCAGTTACCTGGCCTGCACCTACGGTACGTCCGCCTTCACGGATAGCGAAACGCAGGTTTTTAGCCATTGCGATGGGCGCGATCAGCTTAACGGTAACAGAAAGGTTATCACCAGGCATAACCATTTCAACGCCTTCGGGAAGATGAACTTCACCGGTAACGTCGGTAGTCCTGAAATAGAACTGGGGACGATACCTGTTGTGGAAAGGAGTGTGACGTCCACCTTCTTCTTTCTTCAGGATATAGACTTCACCCTTGAATTCCTTATGAGGGGTAATTGAACCGGGTTTTGCGATAACCATACCACGGCGGATCTCATCCTTGTCAATACCACGGAGGAGCAGACCTGCGTTGTCTCCGGCTTCCCCTGTATCGAGGATCTTGCGGAACATTTCAACTCCGGTTACAACAGATTTCAGTTTGTCAGCATCAAGACCGATAATTTCAACGGGGTCACCGGTATGGATAACGCCGGTTTCAATACGGCCGGTAGCAACGGTACCACGACCGGTAATGGAGAACACGTCCTCGATAGGCATGAGGAAAGGCTTGTCAACATCACGCGGAGGCAGCGGAATCCATGTATCAACGGCTTCCATCAGTTCCATTACTTTTTCAACCCATTTGGGCTCCTTGTTCA
>CAZDBX010000306.1:0-3293 GCA_964503805.1 uncultured Lentimicrobium sp.
GCTCAGGGCCGAAGGCATCAAGGTAGGGCTGCTGCGCCCGATCACTCTTTTTCCGTTCCCGACCGCAATAATTTCCAAACTGGCAGATCAGGTAAAAGGAATCCTGACGGTTGAAATGAGTGCCGGGCAGATGATTGAGGATGTAAAACTTGCAGTCGGCTGCAGGGTAAAAGTTGAGCATTTCGGCAGAATGGGTGGTATCATCCACTCTCCCACCGAAGTGGTTGAAGCAATGAAAACAAAAATAATCGGAGGATAATGCTATGGCTGAATTAACCAAAGAAGATATCCGGAAACCGGAAAATCTGATATATAAGAAAACCGATTTGCTCACTGACAAAGCGCTGAGTTATTGTCCGGGATGCGGACATGGCACTGCTCACCGCATTGTGATGGAAGTGCTGGAAGAAATGGACATACAGGATAAAACCATCGGAATTGCCCCGGTAGGTTGTTCTGTGCTTGCCTATGAGTTTATGAACATCGATATGCAGCAGGCTGCCCATGGTCGTGCCCCGGCCCTGGCCACGGCGGTGAAGAGGCTGAATCCCGATAAATTTGTTTTCACCTACCAGGGCGACGGCGACCTGGCCGCCATAGGCACTGCCGAAACCATCCACGCCTGCAACCGCGGTGAAAATATTGTTATCATTTTCATCAACAACGGAATCTACGGGATGACCGGAGGGCAGATGGCGCCTACCACCCTGCCCGGGATGAAATCATCCACATCACCTTACGGCAGGGATGTGCATTTGATGGGAAATCCCCTGAAGATGACTGAATTGGTTGCCCAACTCCCCGGCACCATTTATGTAACCCGTCAGGCAGTGCATACCCCGGCGAATGTGAGAAAAACCAAAAAGGCGATCCGGAAGGCTTTCGAAAATCAGAAACTGAACAAAGGCCTGTCATTCGTTGAAATTGTATCGAACTGCAACTCGGGCTGGAAAATGAATCCCGTACAGGCCAACGAATGGATGGTTGAAAACATGTTCCCCTTCTACCCGCTGGGCGATATCAAGGTGAATGACTAACAGAAGTGCCGGTAATTTCCGGCAGTTGCAGAAAGAGTCAACCATTCCGGTTTAAAAAATTAAAAAGTAAAAGCAATGACAGAAGAAATCATTATAGCAGGATTCGGAGGACAGGGCGTCCTTTCAATGGGAAAGATTCTGGCCTATTCCGGCGTGATGGAAAACAAGGAAGTAAGCTGGATGCCTTCCTATGGCCCTGAAATGCGCGGAGGTACAGCCAACGTAACCGTCATCATCAGCGATGAACGTATCAGCTCGCCCATTGTTAATCAGTTTGATACCGCGATTATTCTTAATCAGCAGTCAATGGACAAATTTGAGAAATCTGTGAAGCCCGGAGGCCTGCTGATCTATGATCCCAACGGAATCACCCGCCATCCTCAGCGTCAGGATATCAATATCTACCAGATAGAAGCAGCCGATGAGGCAGCAAGAATGGGCCTGACAAAGGTGTTTAATATGGTAGTTCTCGGAGGTTTTCTGAAACTGAAACCTATTGTACAGCCGGAATTTATCCGTAAAGGACTTGAGAAATCACTTCCCAAGCGCCACCATGGAATGATTCCGGAAAACGAGAAAGCCATCGGTAAAGGCAAAGAAATCATCAAATCAGTGCATCTGCTGAATTAGATTTCCTTTTCACACACACACCAACCATCCGGACCTGCTGCAAAACAGCAGGTCTGTTTTTTTTAATGCATTTCCGGAATGTGTTGTATTCGCTTAAATTTGCCAAATGAATACCAATGCACTGAAGACGCTGCTCGATACAAAAGCTGAATATTACAACAAGGCTGATTTTATCCCTGCTGACCCAATCAGTATTCCTCATGCCTTTACTGACAGAGCGGATATTGAAATCTCAGGGTTTCTTGTGGCTACCATAGCCTGGGGTCAGCGGGTTTCGATTGTAAAAAACGGTTACAGGCTGATGAAGCTTATGGATAATGCGCCTTACGATTTCGTAATGAATGCCGGACCTGCTGATTTAAAGCGAATTTCCGCGTTTGTTCACCGGACCTTCAATGCCGATGACTGCCTGTTCTTCATTGCTTCACTGAGAAACATTTACCGTATGCATGGTGGACTTGAGCAGGCCTTTGCTGACGGCCATTCAACTGAGGATCATAACGTTTTTAACAGCCTTTTACGCTTCAGAGAACTATTTCTTGAAACCCCTCATCTCATGCGCTCTGAGAAACACCTTGCCAATCCTGCATCGGGTAGCACGGCCAAAAGGCTGAATATGTTTCTGCGATGGATGGTCAGGCATGATGACAATGGCGTTGATTTCGGACTTTGGAAACTGATTTCCCCTGCTCAGCTATGCTGTCCGCTCGATCTGCATGTCGGGAGTGTCGCGCGCAGGCTGGGAATCCTGAAACGGGCACAGAATGACTGGAAAGCGGTAGAGGAAATAGATCAGGTACTCCGCAGTTTCGACCCGGTTGATCCGGTAAAGTATGATTTTGCACTTTTCGGCATGGGGGTAGCTGAGAAACGATAATCACTAAACCCGGTGTTACAGGTAAAATAAAGAGAATTCTGCCGTAGATTTCTGCATTGGCTATTTGTCAGACTCCGGCAATTCTGTGCATCAAAAAGCTGAAAACAAAAAAAAACTGCCCGTCTGAATCAGTTACGGGCAGCTCATTTAGAATATGGTTTTCAGACTGAGTCCGGAATAAAATCAGGGCTTTTTATTTAAGCACATGATATAAGGCGTGGATCACACCCGGAATCCAGAAAAACAGCGTCAGAATGAGGTTTACAATAAACGGGGTTCCGGCATCGTCATATTTCAGAAAAACAGCCAATGGAGGAAGAATGAAACAAAGAATCACAAGCAGCAGGGTTTCGGTATCAGCGGCCGGTGCGGCAGGGGCTTCCATGGATGCAGCCGGGGCTACCGATTCAGTAAGAGCCTGGCTCTTTTTGCCTGCAAAAGCTGCATTTGCAACATTCACAAATCCTAACATAAATATTACCAGAAGCATGGTAACGGTCATTCCGGGTTTAAAGATTTTCATAATTTTACAAGATTAAGTTTAACATAGGATTTACGGGTTAAAGGTAATGAATAAAAACAGCAGGATCATCCTTTCATTGATTATATTTCTGAATTTGTGTTATCATGCATTTGCCCAGCAAATGACCCTGACCGGCGCCATTGTGCTTGACAGGACAGAAGTTATGAGTTATTCAATCACTTATCAGCTTGGCAGCAATAATACCCTGACAGGACATTCGGTGAGT
>CAZDBX010000307.1:0-721 GCA_964503805.1 uncultured Lentimicrobium sp.
TGAGCAATAACGGGCAATTCCGGCCTGATCTTTTTCAATTCAAGAGTAACCATATATCCATCCATACCGTCAAGCTGGACATCCATCAAAACAAGATCAATTATTGCATCTCCTGAAACCAGTTTCAAGGCTTCTTCGCCTGATCTGGCCCATAGAATTTCAGCGCCTGATTTACGCAACGTAGCCGCCAGAAACTGATAATTCGATTCAACATCCTCAACAATTAATATCGTTTTATCCTTCCAAAGCCCCAGCGTCGCCGCGATGTTATCAACAATTACTTTTTCCATTACCGGAAATCTCAATTAAAAAAAACGGACAGCAGTTCGGTTTCTGTATTCAGATTTGAGGAATCACAAAAGAAATTCAGAAATAATCTATATCCATTCGCAAAGTTACAACAATTTATCCGGAATAATTATATGTAAAAATGACGGGTTAAAAATGTCATTTGATGAGCGGCAATTAAAACAGAATTAGTTCCCGGCACATCGGAAACTCAATCGGATCTCCTATCGTTGAAACAGACAGGCACACTGTTCAAATGCCTATCTTTGCAGCAATGAAGAATAACAAAATTGCATTTCAGACATTTGGCTGCAAGCTTAATTTCGCTGAAACTTCGGCTATTGCGCGAAAATTCACGGCATCAGGTTACGAGATCGTCGATTTCAGGGAGGAGGCCGATTATTACGTGATTCATTCCTGCACGGTTACTTCA
>CAZDBX010000307.1:731-3274 GCA_964503805.1 uncultured Lentimicrobium sp.
AAAAGAAAACCCGGGCAGCCATCAGACAGGCTGCAAGAAAAAATCCAGAAGCATCGGTTGCCGTGATTGGCTGCTATTCCCAGCTAAGGCCGGAGGAAATTCATAAAATCAACGGGGTGGATATCATCCTGGGCAACAGCGACAAATACCACCTCCCCGATTATATTGACAACCTGCGAAAGCAGAAAGCAGAAAAAATGCCGGTACCGGCCAGACCAACTGATTTTGAACCCGGCTTTTCCATGGGAGACCGTACACGTTCATTTTTCAAGGTTCAGGATGGCTGCGACTATTTCTGCACATACTGCGCCATTCCTTTCGCCCGGGGCCGCAGCCGCAGCGCAACCATCGCTGCTACGCTTGAGGTTGCCCGGCAAATTGCCTCCTCCGAAGTAAAGGAGATAGTGCTTACCGGCGTCAATATCGGAGATTTCGGCCGGCAGAACGGCGAATCGTTTACCGACCTTCTCAAAGCACTGGGGCAGCTTGATGGCATAGAAAGGATCAGAATCTCATCCGTTGAACCGGAGCTACTGAAAGATGAAATCATCGCGCTGGTCGCCCAAAGCCAGCGGTTTATGCCCCACTTTCATATACCGCTGCAATCGGGCACCGACCGTATTCTTGAGCTGATGAAACGGAAATACAAGCGGGAAGTATTTGCTGACCGGGTCAACACCATTAAAATGATAATGCCCGATGCCTGTATCGCGGCGGATGTCATCACCGGATTTCCGGGCGAAACGGACGAGGATTTCAGGCAAACCGTGGATTTTATCGAAAGCCTTCCGGTATCGTATCTGCACGTATTCAGCTACTCGAAACGACCGGGCACAAGGGCCGCATTGCTGGAAGAACAGGTTCCTGATGCCATCAAACAGGAACGCAGCCGGTTGCTGCATCAGCTCTCCGAAAGAAAAAAGGAGTTATTCTATAACGAAAACAGGGGCAGTCATCAGTTGGTGCTTTGGGAATCAAGTACGCATAAAGGATTTATGAACGGCTTTACCGGAAATTATATCCATTGCAAGAAACCATTTGATAAAAATTCAGTTAATCAGATTGAAAGCGTCACCCTGCTCGAACCGGACAAGGATGGCATGTTCACGGTAAAAGTCAACAACTAATCATGAAGACAACAGATTATCATGCATTATGCAATGGCGTATGCGGTATTGCCCGGGAAGCCGGGGATTACATTTTGCAGCAACTCAACAATATAACTCATACCGAAATCGAGCAGAAAGGGCATCACAATTATGTGACTTATGTAGATAAATCGGCAGAAGAGCTGATTGTAACCCGTCTAAAAGTCCTGCTGCCCGGTTCGGGATTTATTACCGAAGAAAACACCGCCGGCCATGATCAGCAATTGTTCAGATGGGTAATCGATCCGCTCGACGGAACTACCAATTTTATTCATAAAGTCCCCGTATTCTGCGTCAGCATAGCGCTGATGGAAGGTGATGAAGTGGTGGTGGGCGTGGTTTACGAGATAAATCTGGATGAGTGTTTTTATGCATGGAAAGGCGGCAAAGCCATGCTGAATGGCAAAGAAATCTCGGTTTCCCCGGTCAGGGACTTCGACAATAGCCTGCTGGCCACGGGGTTCCCTTACTATGATTACGGCAGGCTTGATGATTATGTAACGGTCTTCAAGCACTTTATGAAGCACACCGCTGGGTTGCGCCGGCTTGGTTCCGCCGCTGCTGACCTTGCTTATGTTGCCTGCGGAAGATTTGAAGGCTTCTATGAATACGGCCTGAATTCGTGGGATGTAGCTGCAGGCAGTTTTATTGTAGAGATGGCCGGAGGTGTGGTTACCGATTTCACAGGAGGCAACAATTACCTCTTCGGCAGGGAACTGATCGCCGGCAATCCACATGCGCATCCTGAAATGAAAAAGGTAATCGGGAAATATTTCGGTCACATCTGAAATGAAAATCATTTACTGAAATAACACCTGACATTCACCAATTTGCTATTATCTTCGCATTAAATACCAACGCCTCACTGAAATGATGAAGAAGTCTGTGAATATAATCATGCTGGCATTTTTCCTGCTGAATCTGACAGGATTGAACGCCCAGGACTTGAATGACACCAGCAATCCATCTGGATTGATCTATAAATTTGACATCAAGCAGGAGATTGCCCCGCCGGTGTGGCATAATACAAAAAAAGCATTTCGTGAGGCAAAAGAGTTGAATGCTGACATCATTCTGATTCATATGAATACTTACGGAGGGATGGTCGAAACTGCTGACAGTATCAGAACCGCCATTCTTCAGTCGAAAATCCCTGTCTGGGTTTTTATCGACAACAATGCCGCATCGGCCGGAGCACTGATCTCGATTGCCTGCGACAGCATTTATATGCGCTCAGGCGCCAACATAGGTGCTGCCACCGTTGTGGACCAGACCGGTAAGCCTATGCCGGACAAGTATCAGTCTTACATGCGCTCAACCATGCGTTCAACTGCTGAGGCAACCGGCCGCGACCCTGACATTGCCCAGGGCATGGTTGATCCCAGGGTTTATATC
>CAZDBX010000308.1:0-1861 GCA_964503805.1 uncultured Lentimicrobium sp.
ATTCCCGGGGATATCGGAAAATCTGAAACTAACCATCACAGACTGCTCGCCATGATTTTCAATATAATCAGTCGCCGTAATCTCAATGTCAGGCGGGATGCCGGCAGGAACTGTGCAGCTGGCTTCAGCCGAGTATCCTCCGGGGGCTTTGATGTCCAGATAATAGGTTTGTGCGGCCAATACAGGCATGTTTTCAGAAGCAATCCGGTATGACCTTGTTTCAGTATTGTAGGGTAACTGTAACCAGCCGGTTCCGTCCGAAATCCTTACCGTTGCATCCGTAATTACCGGGAATGATTCTTCCCAGGGCTGCTGTGGCGTAAGGCTGTACAATGCCCGGCTTTTATACAACTTCACCGTGATGAATTCATCCTGTGGAGAAATTACTGAAAAGACGACAAGTTTAGGATCTGATTCAGGCACATCCACTTCTGAGATCATATCTTCGCAGGCCGCAATGGGCAGGGCCGCGGCAAAGATGAGAATCAGCCTTATTATCTTGATTTTCATTTTTTCAGAATTTTATGTTATAGGAAACAGATGGAATCAACGGAAAAATGGAGACCTGCTTGAGCTTACTGATGTTTCCGGATTCATTGTACTCATCTTCAATAAAATAGAAGAAAGGGTTTTTCCGGTTATAGGCATTGTACACGCCAAGTTCCCATGTCCTCTCATATCGCGGTTTACTTTTATGGAACTGAATCGCGAAATCGAGGCGGTGATAAGCCTTCATCCTGTATGAGTTTACGTCGCCATAATCGGTAATGGTGTTATAATACTCATAATAGTAAGGGTTTTCGTCTCCCATCAAATCAATAAACGGATTGTGGGTAATTCCCGGATACTCTCCCAACGGCAGGGTAATGGCGTTGCCGGTACCGTAAACCCAGGTTCCTGACAGGGTGATATTCTCCTTCAGGTCATAGATCAGTACCAGCGAAAGGTCATGCCGGCGATCGTACCTGGCCCAGAAATATTCGCCGAAATTGATTTCATCGAACCTGAGCCGGGTCCATGACAGGGTATAACCTATCCAGCCGCTCAGTTTGCCGGTTTTCCGCTGTATCAGCAGTTCTGCGCCGTATGACTGGCCTTCTCCGGCCGTAACATTATCCTGCCAGGTGAAATTCTGGGCTTCGGTAGGATCATCAAGCAGCAGAAAACTGGCTCCGGGTTTGTATCCCAGTATATTCCTGCTCCATTTGTAATATCCCTCAAGGGTCACTGTCAGATTCTTACTGATCAGGTCTTTAGCCAGCCCTCCCGAAATTTGTCTTGAGTTCTGTGGTTTTACCCTGTCGGTAGAAGGTACCCAAAGGTCAGTTGGCAGTCCGATACCGGTATTGCTCAGTAAATGGATGAACTGGTTCATTTCGGCATAGGCGGTTTTTACTGAAAGCCCTTCTTTGATTAAAAAATTTGCAGAAAGACGCGGCTCAGGGGATAGATAATGCTTCCCATTGGCGATGAAGTGGCTTAAACGTATACCGGCATTTGCCTGAAACCGGTTGCTGATGTTAAAGTGATTTTCGAAATATACGCCTGATTCAAGTGAGTTGTACTCGGTTTTTTGTTTATAATCAAGCAGCGTCTGACTGTCTTTTTCAACGATGGCAGAAGGCGTGAACAAATGGGTGGTTGATTGTATTCCGGCCCTGAGCCTGTAGGATGTTGAAACATGATATTCGAGGTCGTGCCGGAAGGCAATGTCACGGATACCTGAATTGTATTCAAGCGAATAGGTTCCCGAATGATCTTTTTCCTCATTGAAGATCGTGAGGTTGTAACGGCTGAAAATCAGGGAAGTGTTGGCAAAAATCCGGTCGGTGAACAGATGGTTCCAGCGCAGGGTGCCGGT
>CAZDBX010000308.1:1871-3261 GCA_964503805.1 uncultured Lentimicrobium sp.
TTTTGCCAGTATAATCCCCCTTTGTTTTTGTAACTGCTGTTATCGTAACTGTATCTGTCAATAAACTGGAACTTGTCCCTCCCGAAGTAACCCGACAGATAGAGTTTGTTTCTGGGGCCGAAGTCATAATTCAGTTTCGCGTTCAGGTCGTAGAAGTAATATCCTCCCTGGCTTTCGGATGGCATGAAAGGCCTGGTAATGACATCCAGATAGGTTCTTCGGGCTGATATCAGAAATGAAGAGGTGTCTTTTTTCAATGGCCCTTCCAGCACCAGCCTTGAAGAAATCAGACCTATGCCTGCCTCCCCTGAAAATTTCTGCTTATTGCCATCCTTCATGGTCATTTCAACCACTGATGAAAGCCTTCCGCCGTAACGGGCCGGAAATCCGCCCTTGGTGAGCTCCACGCTTTTAAGTGCATCACCGTTGAAGATGGAGAAAAATCCGAAAAGGTGGCTGGCATTATAAACCGGAGCATCATCCAGAATGATAAGATTCTGATCGGGGCCGCCTCCGCGCACATAAAGGCCACTGCTTCCTTCGGAGCCCTTCTGTACTCCGGGCATCAGCTGAAGCGCTTTGAAAACATCTTTTTCGCCCAGCAGGGCAGGAATATCCCTGATTTGCTGAACCGGCAGCGTGATCATGCTGACGCGGTTACTTTCACTGACCCTTTCCGCTTTTTCGGCGGTGATGATGACCTCGCTGAGGTTAAGACTTGGATCAAGTTCTACATCGATCATCAGGTTTGAATTCAGGTTAACCTCCCTTGTTTCATGCTTGTAGCCCACATAGGAATAACTGATCAGGTATTTGCCGGCAGGCAGGGTAACTGAGTAGAAACCGTAATTATTCGTAACCGTACCGTTGCGGATTTCAGGAATATAAATATTTACACCCGGAAGCAATTCCCTGCTGTTCTTTTCACGGACATAACCGCTCACGGAATATTTTTGCTGGGCATAAAGGGGGCGCTCCTGCAACACAAAGAGCAGAAGTAAAAACAGTACGAACTTTTGCATACAGGAGGAAATAATGAATGTCTGGAATGCTTGCTCAGTTAAAAATCAGGCCAGTGCCGGCAGATCAGGTCTTTTGTTTTTTCTTTTTTGCTGCAGGGAATAATACATTGTTCAGTATCAGGCGGTACCCGGGTGAATTCGGGTACATATTCAGGTCTGTGGGAGGATCGCCCACCAGGTGCTGATAGTCTTCAGGGTCGTGTCCGCCGTAAAACGTCCAGGTGCCTTTGCCATATGACCCGTGAATATATCTGGCTTCATTGGCAGCCTTGTTTTCTCCCATTAAAATAACATTGGGCTTCACGAAATTTTTATTGAATGCCGTGGTTTGTCCCATAAATCCCTTGATCACCCTTTCGTGATTCTGG
>CAZDBX010000309.1:0-3241 GCA_964503805.1 uncultured Lentimicrobium sp.
TATCGAGCGTAAGTTTTACTTTAGCGTCAATTAAATCTGCAAAGTCGGGGGGAGTAATCTCCCGGTTGTTCTTTCCGATGATGGAATCTGCCTGGTGATAAAGATCGCTGCTTGCTGCTTTGTAATCCAGGTAAATACCCTCACGGTTAATCCTGAATATCAGGTCGGGGATGGCTTCAGTCAGGGCCTGAATTTTTATTTCGCTCAGACGCAGGAGGTTCTCGGCCTTTTTGCGTTGGCTCTGCTCTTTCTCAAAATCATTCTCCATCGCGCCTGTGCCGGGGTTCTGCATCTCCTTACTACTTTTATAAGCCCCGGTAATTTCCTGTTCTGAATTCATAGCTTCTCAATATTTTAATGCTTTACCGGATTCCTGGATATGCATGCACCAACTGTAAATTATTTTTACGGAAAATATTTCCCTTTTGTCAGATACAACAGTAAGGTCATTTTCCGGATAAAAGAACTTCAGCGCTGAAGCGGTTAATCAGTCTTCTATGGGAAAAGTAACTATCTGCCTGATTCCGCTTATGCCATTTTCTGCTAATATAGGGAAATATTGAATTTCTGCCAAGCGTTGCTGCAATTTCTTAACCCGTATGTAAATTATTTTATCCATAAATTGCACATTGTTCAATTTCAAATGTGAATAATGATTTATTTTCACCCTGAAAACATTTGGTATTCAACCATTTCGTATTTATTAACGTTGCATCGGACAGGTTATCCCTTGATGGGGCAGTTACGCAATGTTCCTATTTTATACTTTTGCAGCTTCTTTTTAATACCCTTTTGACATGGCTGAATTCTTGCTGAACACGTTTTCAAAGATTTATCACCCAAAATTGTTTACCACCATTAAGGGGTACAATCTCAAGACCTTTACTTCCGATCTGATAGCCGGAATTATTGTTGGAGTGGTTGCGCTTCCGCTGGCCATTGCTTTTGGAATTGCATCCGGGGTTTCACCGGAGCGGGGCCTGATTACCGCTGTAATAGCCGGTTTCCTTATTTCCGCCTTTGGAGGAAGCAGGGTGCAGATAGGCGGGCCTACGGGTGCTTTTATAGTTATTGTATATGGAATTGTCGAAAAATTCGGTGTTGATGGGCTGATCATTGCCACCATTCTTGCCGGTTTCATGTTGATTGGTATGGGGTTGCTGCAATTGGGAACCATCATCAAGTTTATGCCTTACCCGATTGTGGTGGGTTTTACTTCCGGGATAGCATTGGTAATTTTTTCATCGCAGATAAAGGATTTCTTCGGACTTGAGGTACCCCAGGCAGTGCCTGCTGATTTTATTGAGAAGTGGAAATACTATTTTATTCATTTTGATGCGGTTAACCTTTATGCACTCGGGATAGGCTTGTTTACTGTCCTGATCTCGGTTCTTTGGCCCAAAATCAACAGAAAAATACCGGGAACACTGATTGCACTGCTGGTCACTACCGCGGCTGCAAGCATTTTTCAAATGCCTGTGGAAACGATCGGAAGCCGCTTTGGGGAGATCAAAGCAACTATCCCCCGGCCTTTTATCCCTTCGATAAGTTGGGAAACATTCAGAATGTTGCTGGCTCCTGCTTTTACCATTGCCATGCTTGGTGCGATTGAATCGCTGCTATCGGCAATGGTGGCCGACGGCGCAACCGGAAGCAAACACCGCTCCAATACAGAACTTATCGGTCAGGGGATTGCCAATATTGTTGCACCTGTATTCGGCGGGATACCTGCAACCGGGGCCATTGCTCGCACAATGACCAATATCAGGAACGGCGGAAAGACGCCGGTGGCCGGGATCATTCATGCGGTGGTACTTCTACTGATCCTGCTGTTCTTTGGTAAATGGGCCCGGCTGATCCCGATGAGCTGTCTTGCGGGAATCCTGGTTATTGTTGCCTACAATATGAGTGAATGGCGTTCATTCAAAGGACTCTTCCGTAATTCGAAGAGCGAAGTTGCCGTGCTGCTTACCACCTTCCTGCTCACGGTGATTATTGATCTTACCATTGCGATTCAGTTCGGATTGCTTCTGGCCGTGCTCCTTTTCCTCAAGCGTGTTATAGATACTTCAGGAGTGGAAGTACTTAACATGGCAGTGGATGATGAGCGGGCCGAAGAGCCGGAAACGGCGCCCAAGCTGATTATCCCTGATAAAGTGGAGGTTTTTGAAGTTAACGGACCTTTCTTTTTTGGTATCGCCAACAAATTTGATGAAGCGGAAAAACAAGTCACTGCCAAGCCGTTGATCAGAATAATCCGGTTATACCGGGTGCCGTTTATCGATGCAACGGGCGTGAGTAACCTGAAAAACTTTATCAGAAGGACCCAGGCAACCGGGATTACCGTTGTGATATCAGGACCGGTTAAGTCAGTTTATGATACACTCGAAAAGAACAATGTGTTTGAGATAGTTGGCAGGGACAACGTTTGTGCCGACATTAACCTGGCGCTGGAAAGGGCCGGCAAACTGCTAGAGGAGATGTCACGCTCAGCAATGCATCACGGGCATAAGTCCTGAGAAGCCTGAAATAAAAGCGGCAGCATGTTTTTTGGATGCTGCCGCTTTATGCTCTTATGCCGGTCAGGCTACTTTAACCCGCGTTTTTTCAGCAGTGGTTCCTGCGATGGATCCTGTCCCCTGAATTTTCTGTACTGTTCCATGCCTTCGTCATTTCCGTTCTCGGCCAGGCAGTGTTTTCTGAATGCAGCTGCCAGTTCCTTGTTAAAGATATCGCCTGATTGCCTGAAATAATCAAATGCATCGGAATCGAGCACCGCGGCCCAGAGGTACACATAATATCCGGCAGCATAGCCCCCGTCGAAAATATGCGAGAAATAGGTGGTGCGGTAACGCGGGAGAATTTCCGGGATAAGGCCGGTCCTGTCCATGGCTTCTTTTTCAAAGGCATTTGCATCCTCAACCATTGCCGGAGATTTAAGTTTATGATAATCAAGGTCAAGGATCGAAGCGGCAATGTATTCAACGGTGGTAAATCCCTGGTTGAAATGACTGGAGTTGGTAAGCTTCTCAATCAGCGCGTCGGGGATGATCTCACCGGTTTCGTAATGCCGGGCATACATGCGGAGTACCTCGGGTTCCCCTGCCCAGTTTTCCATGATCTGTGAAGGCAGTTCAACAAAGTCTCTTGCAACATTTCCTGCGGTTCTGGTGTATTTGCCTTCGGTAAAGAGACCATGCAACGCATGTCCGAATTCATGGAAGAGGGTGGTGGTTTCGTC
>CAZDBX010000310.1:0-3236 GCA_964503805.1 uncultured Lentimicrobium sp.
GGGATATACCTTTTACCTGGTCTGATTATTCATCCCTTCCTGCCAGATCTGCAATGGCCTTATCGCTGCCGAACAGCAGCAGTATATCCCCGGCGGCCAACACCTCTTCACCGCTGAGCAATCCGGATGCTTCAGGAACCTGCTTCGGCTTCGAAAACAGTGATTTTTCTTCCTTATTCCGGATGATGGTGATAGGCTGAAGGCCATACGTCCTGACAAAATTGACCTCTTTCAGCTTCAGCCCTGTAAATCTCCCCGGTAGCTGATACTCCACAATCCTGAAGCCTGAAGCCACGGGAAAGGAATTTCTGATTCCACTGAAAACAAGCCGGTTGGCAAGTTGTCCGGCTGATTCCTTTTCGGGCTGCATCACAAGATCAACACCAATGGTTTCGATCACCGTCTGGTGCAATGCATCAATGGCCCGGCTTACAATCCGTTTGACACCCGCCTTTTTCAGCAGGGCGGTGGTCATTACCGAAGCCCCGAAATCTTCACCGATGGCGACCACGGCATAATCACATTCCCTGAGTGGCAACGTCTTCATGGCCAGCTCATTGGTACAATCGAGACAGATGGTCTGGGTGATTACTTCCTTGAAAGTTTCAGTTTTCACCTCGCTGCCGTCAACACCGATCACTTCGTGTCCCATGTGCGTAAGCTGCATGGCCAGGGCTGAACCAAAATTTCCCAACCCGATAATTATAAATTTCATAGCAACGGTATTTTAGAATTAAAATTACTGATCACAACAATATACTGCCATCAATTTGATTATCAATTGATCATGATATTTTCGGCGGGATAGCGGTAATGCAGGCTCCGCACCTTGCGGAAGAATCCTATGATAAGCGTAAGGGTGCCTACCCTGCCCAGAAACATCACTATAATGAGTATCCACCTGCCCGGTGTGGATAACTGCGATGTGATGCCCAGCGAAAGGCCGACGGTTCCGTAAGCCGAAAAAGTCTCGAATACCAGGTTTTTCATTCCCAGATGCCCGTCGGTCAGTTGCAGCAAAAACACCGCCAGTCCGATCACCAGCAGGGAGAGCCAGATAACGGCAGAAGCCCTCCTGACCGAAACATTTGATATTTCCCTGCCCTTCAGTTCAATCCTGTCCTTGCCGCGCGCCAGGCTGAGCACATTGAGCAATGCAACCGAAAAAGTGGTGGTTTTGATGCCTCCCCCTGTTGAAGCGGGCGAAGCCCCCACCCACATAAGGAAAATCATAATCAGGACTGAAGCCGGCGCCATGGCAGTCAGATCAGTGGTATTGAAACCGGCAGTGCGCGCAGTTACGGAACTGAAAAATGCCCCCGTTAGTTTTCCCTGCAATGAAAGCCCTTTAAGACTATAATTATATTCCAGAAGGAAGAACAGCAGAAATCCGCCGGCAAGCAGGCACAAAGTCGTAATCAGCACCAGGCGGCTGTTAACATTAATGATTCCGGGCAGGTGTTCATAAGGTTTTTTATAAACAAGTTGCCGGAAACGGTTTATAAGGTAATAACGGAATAATCTGTAATAGTTAAAGACGATGGGAAAGCCCAGCCCCCCGGCAATAATCAGCAAAGCAATTACCAGTTGCATATTGTAATTGAACCGGAATCCCTCTTCAAACAGATTATTGCCGAGCAATGAAAAGCCGGCGTTGCAGAATGCTGATATGGAATGAAACACCGAAAAGGCGATTTGTCCCACCGGATTCCCGGCCTGAAACTGATCCAGGCTCTGATAGATCAGCACAGCGCCGATGGCTTCAATGGAAAAGGTGATCAGGATGATTTTGCCCAGTGTCCTGAAGATCTCCCCCAGCTTATCCTCATTCAGCAGCTCCTTCAGCAGGAATTCATTGCCGAACGACGAGCCGCCCTTGAAGAAATAACCGAAAAAGCTGGTAAACGTCATAATGCCGAGGCCTCCCAATTGTATTAATATCAGGATAAATCCCTTTCCAAGCGGCGTAAAATAGGTGGCTGTATCCACCACAATCAGTCCGGTGACACACACAGCGCTGGTAGCGGTAAAAAAGGCATCAGTAAACGATATCCCGGAGTAAGTGGCATTGGGAAGCATCAGCAGGCCGGCACCGAAAACGATAAGAAACAGGAAACTGCCTATAAAAAGCCTGGCCGGGTTTGAATTCCGGTTGCTGAGCCTCAGCGAACTGGTGGATATCTCAACAAGCAATACAAACACTATTATCAGCTGCACCGCGATATCACGCAACAGAAATGATCCTGCAGCTCCGGGTAGCCAATTGAATCCCGAAAAATTTATGCGTTGGCCGAGCAGCATAAATACCAGCGGAATCATGATCAGTTCGGCCAGGCGGAGTTTCCACACCTTAACCCTCCAGGTGCTCAGGGTAAGCCCTGCCAGGTTACTGACCAGAATAAGGCCAAGAACAATGTTGTAACCCCGCTGAATCAGTAAAATCTGAGCCTCATTATGATCAAAACCTATATGATAAAGTAACAGCAGAAACCCGGCCACAGCGGCAACAATGCCCAGGCCATCGAGCCAGCGCAGCAAACGCCGGCGCCAGCGGTTGACCGCATTGATTAGCTGAAACAACTTTAACCTGAGCGACATTACAGACAGACGGTGTTGATGGGTGCACAAAGATAAGCCCAAAACAAGCACTTCAAAAGTCCATTCGCTGCAAAAACCTCCGCGAGCCATATAAACCGGCAATTTTGTAATCTTATTAAGCGGTCTAACTATGATTTATGGATTTCCGGCAGCATCCGGAGTTTTCGTGCTTTGGTGGTGAAAAACAACATATGATTTGACAATCATCTAAATCATTCCAGGCGGAAAGGAAATACCAACTCAACGTCCTATCTTTGCATCCATCACCGAAAACATCCGCACATGCACAACACTCAGTATTTCAAGGACTTTCAGAAAACGCTGGCCATCCTCTTTTTTGCCATGCTTTCCGGCCAGATTATCTTTGCGCTTGTTTCGCTCTGGCTGGTCAGCAGCGGGGCGTTTGAAGCAACCCCAGCGCTGCGTAACCCCTTTCTGATGATCGTGCCGTTGTTTGTATTCGGCGGATTTATTGCGGGCAATTTCCTGGGCAGGCGATTACTGCTTAAGGCGCAGGAGGCGGAAACCCCGGAGGAAAAGCTTAACATTTACCGCTCCTCCATGCTGATGCGGTTCGCGCTGCTCGAAGGCCCTTCGCTGATGGCCATCATTGCCTTCCTGCTTACCGGCGAAAGGCT
>CAZDBX010000311.1:0-3229 GCA_964503805.1 uncultured Lentimicrobium sp.
GACGAAGACATTCATCATGTCTCTGTACGGGGCCATCCAGGCATAAAAACTCCCGTCAGGAGAAAGAGAAAAGTTCGCCTTTTCCGGATTCCGGAAGAAATCCTCAACAGCATACTGCCTGGCAGGCTCCACCTTTTTACCGCCGCAGCCACTGGCCAGGAGCAAAGCCGCAACAAGTGCAAGTGCACTGAAAAATAAACCTTTTGTTTTCATAACTGATTATTTTTAGATGAAATCACTACGCCAGTAATCCCATGAATGTCAAGGATGAAATTACCACCCCGTAATCCGGTGAATGTCAAAGTTACACCCAAAATAAGCCCATGTCAAATTATTCTGCAGGCGGGAGAACCGGCAACATTGCGGGCAGGGCAAAGAAAAATGTGATTATGGCACCTTATGAAAGCCGTTTCCTGATGTTTGACCAGGTATCGGTTATCAGGAAACTTTCATCCATATATTCAACCATCTTTTCAAACCTTGCCATTGGCACTGCAAAGGAGATTTCATTGCCGGTCAGACACTTGCGGGCCGAGGGGTCAAACATCCCTATCACGGCCCTTTGTCTTTGCGTAATTGTCTCAAGATAAGGATGATGGATTATACTACTGCACCCCGAGCCGAAAGGAGTGAATGTACCGTTCGGCTCCGACTGGTCGAAATTCGCCAGTGTAAAAAGACCGGCAAGAACATCGGGCGTGGCAAAGAAGACAACCACATCGGGTTCGTCGGTTTCTTCCAGCTTGTCCCATCTCTTGAAAACGAGGTTCATTCCGTCAATCGAAAGCTTTTTCTGTGATTTCATGAATTCCCTGACGAGCTCAGGTGTTTGCAGGTACCGTTCGCCTTCCATGTTTTCGTTGCCACACGAAAGGAAATATTCAAAACCGGGACGCATCGTATCGGTATACCCCAGATATCGCTTCCCGCCGCCACACTTGATCCTTTCAGCGTTGTACATCAGCGACTTTCCCTTCCTCACCTTTGCCAGCTCACATATGATGCAGCTCCAGCCCTTTGGTTTATCCGCCCATTCAGTGGCAGTGTCGGAGAGGGTGTAATAGAAAGTTATTGGCAGTTCGGCCTTACCGAAATATTTCTTCCAACGTTCAATGAATTTGTCTCTGAGTTCAATATCCATGGTTATACTGTTTGTGAGGGTAAAGATAACATCCTGAAAACTCAAAATGTTGTAATGATGACTGCTGATTGCCTTCCCGAAACTCCAGGCCGGGGAATGAGCTCCAAGTGTCGGAACCCCGGACTGCCGGGTTGATTTCCCACGACTTCAGGCCGGGGATTCAGCTCCCAGTGTCGGAACCCCGGACTGCCGGATTGAAATTTCCATGCCACATGTTATCTTTGGACAAGTATAAAATGAAAAATGGAACAATCCTCTCAGCCACTGCAGGTAGACGTTGAGAAAATCCTGGCGGATAAGAACCCGAAGATCCGCAGGCTGCTCCCCGGCTTCGTGATCCGCTATCTCAAACGAATTGTACACCAGGATGATATCAATGAGATCCTGCGCAACTTTGCCCATCTTCGCGGTGCAGAATTCAATGATGCCGCCCTTGGATTCATGGGCATCAGGTACCGGGCCTTCGGTGTTGAAAACCTTCCCAGGGGAGGCCGGAACATCTTCGTTTCCAATCACCCCCTCGGCGGCCTCGACGGAATGGTCTTCATGAGCGAACTCACCAAACATTTCCCGGCCATAAAATTCCCGGTAAACGATATCCTTCTTTACATCGAGAATTACGGCGATATTTTCCTTCCGGTAAACAAGGTGGGCTCTTTCGGCCGTGAGGCCGCGCAACTGATGGAAAAAGCATACGCCTCAGACTACCAGCTCCTTAACTTCCCCGCAGGGATATGTTCCAGGAAAATCAACGGGGTGATAACTGATCTCCCGTGGCAGAAAAGCTTCATCGTAAAGGCAGTGCAGCATCAACGCGATATCGTGCCGTGTTACTTCGCAGGGCGAAACAGCTCATTCTTTTATAACCTCGCCAACTTCAGAACAGCTATAAGGCTGAAAATGAACCTCGAAATGCTTTACCTGGTCGACGAAATGTTCCGTCAGAAAGGCAAAAACATTGATGTTTACTTCGGGGAGCCGATACCGTGGCAGACCTTTGACCGGTCGAAGAAGCCGCAGGAATGGGCAGAGATGGTGCGTGAGAAAACTTATAATTTGCCTGAAAGATTTAAAGCCGGTTGATGATATTTTCTTAATTTTAGTCCTCAATTATATCTCTCAGGTGGAGGAAATGATGGGTAATGGCAAGGCGGAGCCTCTCGGCGAGGCTGTTCCGGTGGAAGATCTGGCAGCAGAACTTGCAAGGATCGGATATCTCAGGAAGACCAACAATGCCAATAACGAGGTATACATCTTTGATCACCGAAGTTCTCCGTTACTTATGCACGAGATTGGCCGCATCCGCGAACTGACCTTCAGGCACGCGGGAGGCGGGACAGGTAAGTCTCTGGACCTCGATGAGTACGATCTCGATCCTGATCATCCTCAGAAACAGCTGATTATATGGGACCCTGACAACCGTGAGATAATTGGCGGTTACCGGTTCATTTTCCCGGAACATAAGGAAAAGAACTTCTCAGTTGAGCGGTTTGCCTCGTCTTCTTACTTTACTTTTTCAAGGAAGTTCATTCGCAAATACCTCCCCCACACGATGGAGCTTGGCCGCTCGTTTGTCAGGCCGGAGTATCAGAGTGCCGCGATGGGCCGCAAGAGCCTCTTCTCCCTTGATAACCTATGGGACGGACTGGGCGCTATCATCATAGATAACAGGCAGATACGGTATCTGTTCGGAAAGGTAACAATGTACACGCATTACAATGTCCAGGCCCGCAACATGATCCTGTATTTCATGCTTAAATATTTCCCAGACCCGGACAAGCTTGCCGTGCCTGATGACCCGATCTCCGTTGACATTCACAAGGAGGAGATGGACAGGATCTTTTCGGCGAAGCATTTCAGGGATAACCTGAAAATCCTCGGACAGGAGGTGCGTAAACTGGGTGAGAATATCCCGCCGCTGATCAATGCCTACATGAACCTGTCACCCACAATGAAGTGTTTTGGGACCTTTATCAACCACCACTTTGGCAATGTTGAGGAAACCGGCATAATGATCACTGTTCGTGATATTTACATTGAAAAGATAAACCGGCACCTGGCATCATACCGGGAGGATTTTGATATTTC
>CAZDBX010000312.1:0-3229 GCA_964503805.1 uncultured Lentimicrobium sp.
CCAAGGCCTTCAGTATCTGGAGAACAGAGTTGCTCAGGGCTTATCTGAACAGCAAGGGAAATGCAGTTGTCAATGAATTCAGGCTCCCGACAGAAGCAGAATGGGAATGGGCTGCCCGCGGTGGAAATTCATTCAGCGCTTATCCCTGGGGAGGTCCATACACCCGTAATGAAAAAGGATGTTTCCTGGCTAACTTCAAGCCTTTACGCGGAAATTATGTTGACGATGGCGGCCTCACTCCGGTTATCGTGGCCCATTATCCTGCCAATGATTTTGGCTTGTATGATATGTCAGGCAACGTTGCGGAATGGACAAACGATGCGTTTGATGAAAGCGCCTATAACTTTACCTGGGATATGAATCCGGCATACAGCTACAATGCAAAGGACAGCGATCCTCCGGCACTGAAGCGCAAGGTTGTCAGGGGCGGATCCTGGAAGGACATTGCTTATTACCTTCAGGTAAACGCACGTTCTTACGAATTCCAGGATACAGCCAAGAGCTATATCGGCTTCCGTTGTGTACAGAATTACATGGGACGTCAGAAAGACGATAACCCTGCAAGGGCCTCAAAAATTTACAATTAATCAGGGATTACCTTTTTTCTGAAACTGAATAAACAACAAACTTTAATCACTCAACAAATTAACACGTAACTATCATGGGATTGAATAATGTCGTCAGAGGGAAAGCATTCAGGAACTTCATGGCAAAGCTTTACGGATGGGGAGCTTCTGTAGTTATTCTTGGAGCACTTTTTAAAATCAATCACTACCCGGGTGCCAATGAAATGCTCATCGTTGGTTTGGGTACCGAAGCCCTCATTTTCTTCTTTTCTGCTTTTGAGCCCCCGCACGTTGAGCCTGACTGGAGTCTTGTTTATCCGGAGCTGGCCGGCATGTATCATGGTGGTGGATCACCTGCTGGTCCTAAAGGGAAAACCCCGACCCAGGAGCTTGACAACATGCTTGAAAAAGCCAAGATAGGTCCTGAACTAATACAAAGTCTGGGCAACGGTTTGCGAAGCCTGAGTGAGAACGCCGGTAAAATGGCTGACCTTTCCAGCGCCGCAGTGGCAACCAATGATTATTCGAAGAATCTTTCTAACGCTGCCAAATCGGTGAATGACCTTTCACTGTCAGTAGCCAAAGCCAACGAATCAACCAACCAGTTTGCAGTTACCTATCAGCAAACCGCTCAAAGCCTGGCCAAATCGGTTGAGAAATTTGATTTTACCGGTCTGGATAACAGGACATACAGCGAGCAGTTGCAGAAAATCGGAAGCAACCTGGCCGCCCTTAATGCAGTGTATGAACTTCAGCTGAAGAATTCGAATACACATCTTGAGGATACCAACAAACTTCACTCCAGCATCAATCAATACCTTGCCAATATCAGTGGATCAAGTGAAGACATGACCCGTTACAGGCAGGAGCTCGATACACTTACCAAGAAAGTGGCTGCCCTGAACAATGTTTACGGTAACATGCTTGCAGCAATGAATGTTAAATAGTCATTACTGCTGATTTTTAACTGATTTTTAACACTACAAGATAAATTTTAATATGGCTGGATACAAGGAGACACCGCGACAAAAAATGATCGCGATGATGTACCTGGTGTTGACTGCTCTGCTTGCCCTTAATGTGTCTGTAGAGATCATTCAGGCTTTCGTCTCGGTAAACAACAGTATGGAGAATACCAACGAGAACCTCAAACTGAAGATCGATGAGACTTACGCAAGGTTTGAGCAACAGAACCTGATGAATGAAGCAAAAGTTGGTCCTTTCTGGGACAGGGCAAAGGAGGTCAGAACCCTCTCAAATGATCTGATTTCCTATATTGAAGATATCAAGTGGGAAGTGATTTCCAGGTCTGAAAAGATCTCGGTTGATGAAGCCAAAACAACCCCCCTTTCCGAGATACAGAGCAGGGATAAATATGACGTTTCGACCAATTACTTTTTCGGAGGTTCTCAGGATGGATCTAAAGGAAAAGCTGGTGAGCTCAGGCAGAGAATCGAGAAATTCAAAGCCGATGTCATTAATCAACTCGATGAAAAGCACCGTTCCAATGTAAAGCTCGGAATGGATACCGAAGGCCCTTATAAGGATGCCAATGGTAAGAATCAGAACTGGGAACAGCATAACTTTTATCACGTGATTCTCGCAGCCAACGTTACTTTCCTCAACAAGCTGATTGCTGATGTGCGCAATGTGGAAATCGACGTTGTTTCTTTACTCTATGGTTCAATTTCTGCTGAAGACTATAAATTCGACATGGTTCAGCCCAAGGTTATCCCCAATTCAAAACTTGTTTTCCAGGGAGATACTTATGAGGCTGAAATTATGGTTGCTGCGCTCGATTCGAAACAGAATCCTGAAGTGGTAATCGGCGGACGCACCATCCCTGCTTCCGGAGGTATTGCCAAATATACCGTTACCGCTGGTGCTACCGGTTTACAGACCTACCGCGGAACCATTAAAGTTGCCGGCCCCGATGGTGAATTGAAGGAGTATCCGTTTGAAAGCGAATATTTTGTTATGACCCCTTCACTTACCGTGGCGCCTACCAAGATGAACGTGTTGTATGCCAATGTAGATAATCCCATCTCCATCGCCGCTTCCGGGATACCCGAGTCGCAGATTCAGCCGACCATCAGTTCGGGGACATTGCGGCGCGACGGTAAGGATTGGATTGCCCGGGTGCCTCTCGGACAGAAAGCCACCATCTCGGTAGTTCATAATGACGGGAAAACCCAACGGAAAATGGGCTCTGCTGAATTCAGGATCAAGCGTGTTCCGGATCCCAAAGCATTCATTGCAAATACGGATGGAGGCCCTGTTCAGAAGAATATGCTGCTTGCCGCCAGGGCAATTATCCCCCGTATGCCGGATGATTTCGATTTCGACCTGAATTTTGAAATCGTTTCGTATACATTTGTCGGAGTGCGTGGCGGAGATACTTATGAACGCCCGGGAACCGGTAATATTCTGACCCAGGAAATGCAGACCTTTATTTCAAACTGTAAACGCGGCGAGAGGATATGGCTGGAGAACATTATTGCACGAGGCCCTGACGGAAACCGCAGGTTGGGTACCATCAGTCTTATCGTACAATAAGAACGTCACCGAATCGTTTTACCTTGCAGATTGCCTGGTAAGACATTATAAGCAGGTACAACTGCAAAAGATTATTGAATCCGGTTTGTCAGCAAAATCCAGTCTGA
>CAZDBX010000313.1:0-3185 GCA_964503805.1 uncultured Lentimicrobium sp.
GTTTTAGCGTTATTAACCTGGTTTTTAAAATTTTACAATTATTGATAAAAGCAACAATAAAATGCCGGTTACAATGTTATTACCTGATATCTTTCAAAAATGGACCCGCTGCAATAATATCCGGCTGTAATCGTTTGTTTAACGTTCGTTCGTTTAGAAATTATCAATAACTTTGCACACTTCAATCAAAAAGTACTGTATGCGTATTAAATCGGTTTTGCAATTATGCCTTGTTGCCGGCCTTTTTGCTTTTTTTTCTGAATCCATCAATGCTCAATCAACAACCTACATTGGACAGGATCTGAACACCATCACCACTGCGGTTCCATTTTTGCAGATAGCTCCTGATGCACGTTCAGGCGGGATGGGAGAGGCTGGTGTTTCGAGTACGCCCGATGCCAATTCCATGCACTGGAATCCTGCAAAATATTCGTACATTGAGAATGAGATGGGATTTTCACTGTCCTACAGCCCATGGTTGCGGGCCCTTGTCAGCGATATTAACCTTGCTTATCTTACCGGATATAAAAAATTGGGGAACAATCAGGTGGTTTCCGGCTCCCTGCTTTATTTTTCCCTGGGAGATATCACATTTACTGATATTCAGGGCGCTACAATCGGGAACTACAGGCCCAATGAGTTTGCCATCAGCGGTTCTTATTCGAGAATGCTGACTAAAAATTTGTCGGGAGCAGTAACCGCCCGCTTCATCCACTCCAATCTGACACAGGGGCAGAGCGTTGGTGGTGCTTCCACCAAACCCGGTAACTCCATTGCTGCCGATATTGCCATTTATTCACGTCACGACGTTGAGTTTCCGAATATGGAAGGATTCTTTGCCTGGGGTCTTAATATCAGCAACATTGGGGCGAAAATTTCCTATTCTGACGACAATACACAGCGCGATTTTATTCCCACCAATCTCCGTGTCGGCCCCTCGCTGACTTTGGACATTGATGAGTATAACCGGCTTTCATTTATGGTTGACATCAACAAACTGCTGATTCCCACACCTCCGATTTATGCTACCGATTCATTAACCGGGCAGCCGATTTACGATGACAATGGAAACCAGTTGATCTTTAAAGGTAAAGATCCCAATGTATCTGTTCCGGTCGGAATGTTCCAGTCATTTTTTGATGCACCCGGCGGGTTCAACGAAGAGATCCGTGAATTGTCATTCGCCGTAGGCGTGGAATACTGGTATGATAAACAGTTTGCCATTCGCGGGGGATACTTCCATGAGGACAGGACAAAGGGAAACAGAAAGTTCTTTACCCTTGGTGCCGGTTTGCGCTACAATGTTTTCGGTCTTGATTTTGCCTATCTGATTCCTACAGGAGGCCAGGCTAAAAATCCGCTGGAGAATACGCTCAGGTTTACCCTGCACTTCGACTTTGAAGCTTTCCAGAAACAGAATAATCAGAACTGATAAGAAGATAATTTTGCAATTTTTTAACAGAAAGCCCCGGAATTCCGGGGTTTTGTGTTAAAAGCAGGATGGTAAGACATTCCGGTGATTTATTTCTTCAGGGAAATCTTTCTCAGCATTTTGACAATTTTCATCATCATGTTCAGGTGCAAGGGCAAGCGATTGAATCTGAGTGAAGGGTAGGTGATAACTTTAGCCCCGAAACCACGGTAAAACCTTGCCAGATTAGAATCATTTGAGCCTTCGAAGTCAAGGGTAAGATGGTTGCCACTCGAATCCTGAATAAAACGGTCGATCAGAAATGACATGGCGCCAGTGGTTCTCGCTTCCGCTCCGGCAGCTGAAAACAGGAATATGGCTTTCCGGTGGCTGAAAACGAAAACGGCCCCCGCGCAGAAGGTGTTGTTGCTGGTATAGGCGCCGTAGCAAATGGCCTTATGATCGTGAAGGCATTGGTAGATCAGTCGCAACAGGCGCCGGTAATCATATTCGCCCAACTGGCTGATGTTGCGGCCCTTGTTGCTTCTGAAAAGGGTGATTATCTCTTCGGGTCTGACATTTGTTGAAATGGTAATGCCGTTTTTCGCCGCTCTGGAAATGTTGCGGCGGGTGTTCTCAGAATAGCCCCGGTTGATCTGCTCGTATGGTTCAATCAGATCCAGTTCATGATTGATACTTTGTATGATTCTCCAACGAACTGAATCGGGCTTGTTAAAGGTATTGAGATTAATCTCCGCGAACCTGAATTTTGCGGGGATCGCCTGCAAAAACTGTTCTACTGATTCAGGCGTCAGGTGGTTGATAGAAAAAATGCCGAGTTGTTGTGTGAAAAATGGTTGGTACAGATAGGTGATACCCGCTTTTTGCCTGAAAGTCAACGGAAAAACTGCGCTGTATTCATCGGCAACCAAAGCGTCCCAACTGTCGCACATCAGGTCAAGATACCAGGAATATGCATAAATGTTTCCATTTACTGCTGAGCGGATGCAGTTATCCCATGCGGGTTTGTCAATCTGATGCGCAGGGATGTATTTTATGGTCATGGTGGCCTTGGTATGCTTTTCTTTCGTTGTTAATTAGTCAGGGACAAGTGAATATCAATGGCTGGGATGTGCTGAACCGGATTTATAGATCAGTGCAACAGCCCAGGCTGCAACCCCCTCTTCACGACCCGTAAATCCCAAGTGTTCTGTGGTTGTTGCTTTAACGGATACACTTCCCGGCCCTGATCCTGTTATGGCCTCGATTTCTTCCTGCATTTTCTGAATATAACCGGCTATCTTGGGGCGCTGCAAAGCAATGGTGCAATCGATGTTGCCGGTAAGCCATTCATTTTCACTCAACAACCTGATAGTATGTTTAAGCAGAATCCTGCTGTCAATCCCTTTATACTCAGCTGAATTATCCGGAAAATGATAGCCAATGTCCCTGAGTCCTGCGGCCCCCAGCAAGGCATCACAAATCGCATGGAGCAGGACATCAGCATCTGAATGCCCGACGGCTCCTCTCGGGTGATCTATCCTTACACCTCCCAGTACGAATGGAAGTCCGTCAGCCAGTTGGTGAACATCGTAACCCATGCCGATCCTGAATGGAAACATATTCGAGCATATATTGATTAGGTTTGTAAAAATAATAACTCTGAGCGGATTGATCGTTGGGGGGAGAAAATAAAGTTAAGGCTATGCTTCGGCTTCGCTCAGCAACCAAGGTTAAGGTTAAGGTTAAGGTTAAGGTTGAGGTTGAGGTTGAG
>CAZDBX010000314.1:0-3172 GCA_964503805.1 uncultured Lentimicrobium sp.
TTACCGCAAAAATTGAAACCCGTGATAAGGCGCGTCAAGACTACGCTGCGGCGGTGCAGGAAGGCCGTTCTGCTTCGCTGCTCGAGCAGCAGCGGCCCAATGTTTTCGAAATGCATGTGGGTAATATAATGCCCGGTGATTTGGTGGAGGTGGAAATCGCCTATACCGAAACCCTGCCGCAGCGCGAAGGGGTTTATGAATTTGTTTACCCTACGGTGGTGGGGCCCCGCTATCACAGAGGTAGTGGTGAAGGGAATGATGGTCCGGAGTGGAACGCTAACCCCTGGTTGAATGAGGGTGAACTTCCGGCTTATACTTTTGACCTGGATTGCAGCATCGCCTCCGGCATGCCCCTGAGGGAGGTCAGGTGTACTTCGCATCAGGTTGAGGTGGACTACAAAAACCGGAATTCAGCCTCGGTAAAGATTGGAAGCAGCGAACTACACGGTGGCAACCGGGACTTTATCCTGCAGTACCGTCTGGGGGGCGAAGGCGTGGAAAGCGGCATCTGGCTATACAGCGACGGCGAGGAAAACTATTTTATGGCCAGCATTCAGCCACCGGCCCGGGTGGAGGCGGAGCTGATCCCTCCCCGGGAATACATTTTTATTGTGGATGTGTCGGGATCCATGTACGGATTCCCGCTGCAGGTTTCTAAAAAGCTGATTTCCGGGCTGCTGAAGGGGCTGAAGCCTTCCGATCAGTTTAACATTATTTTCTTTTCAGGTGGATCATCTCAATTTGCCCGGCAATCGGTAGCTGCAACAGGTGAAAATATCTCTGCAGCACTCAGGATGCTGGACGGGCAGAAGGGAGGGGGCGGCACTGAGTTGCTTCCGGCGCTGAAACAGGCTTTGTCCATGAAATCATCCGGGAATTTTGCACGGACATTCGTGATTGCCACCGACGGTTACGTTACCGTGGAAAAAGAGGCTTTCGGGCTGATCCGCAGCAGCCTGAATGAAGCCAGTTTCTTCAGTTTCGGCATCGGCAGTTCGGTAAACCGTTATCTTATCGAAGGGCTGGCCCATGCCGGTGCAGGCGAATCATGCATCATCACAGGAGAACAGGAGGCTGCTGAAAAAGCCGGCAGTTTTTTAAAGTACATCAGCACACCCCTGCTTACCGGGGTCAACATTGCCTTCAATGAATTTATTGTCTATGAACCGGAACCTGCTTCGGTACCCGATTTATTTGCCTCGCGTCCGGTGGTAATTTTCGGTAAATACCGCGGAAAACCGCAGGGGAGTATCGTGCTATCCGGAAAGACCGGGAAAGGCGATTATGAAGCACGTATTCCGCTCAGCCGGGCTATTGTTTCATCTGATAATGAAGCCATTAAATACCTCTGGGCCAGGGAGCAGATCCGCCGGGTTGATGATTATACAGGAGGCTTTGATGGAGTACCGCGCGAGGTGGAAGAAAAGGTGACCAAACTGGGGCTGGACTATAACCTGCTTACCAGCTATACATCTTTTGTCGCGGTAGATAGTATGATAAGAAATGACGGCAGTCCTGTTGTTACCGTGCGTCAACCCCTGCCCCTGCCCGAGGGGGTCAGTGATTATGCTGTTGCACAGCATGTTTCAGGTGTTCGCCTGAGCCGTTACAACAAGGCTGAGCATGCATCCATGGGTTATACAGTGTGCGAAGAAGTTAGCTTAGATATGGAAGATACTGAGGTGCTGGATCTCGCAAAGGTAGATACAAAACCTTCCTTCAGTGGCGGGGAGCAGGCGCTTGAGCGTTTTCTGAAAAAAAACCTGAAAATCCCGGCACTGGCCTTGCAGCAAGGCATCAGTGGTGATGTTATTGTCGAATTCGTGGTCAACAAAAATGGCACCCTTGACAGCTTACGTGTTATGAAGTCGCTGGGTTATGGCTGCGATGAAGAAGCCCTGCGCGTAATTCGCCTGATGCCTGCATGGAACCCCGGAAAGCAATCAGGCCGGAAGGTAAAAACGAAGATGTTGCTGACGGTGAAATTTGGTGGAGTTTAATGCTTTAAGCAGTTTTCTCCTGGAAGATGATCAAGAAGGCTGTTTCAAAACCCATCATCAGTTTTAAAGCAGCCTTCTTGTTTTTTTGGGCTATGCTCAGTTGTTTTGAGGTCTGTATGCGGCTTTATGGATATCAGAAACTGAGTTGAGTTTCCGGGGAGGATTCAGGTGCTTGTCGAGAAAACGGTAAATCTTAAGCCTGATTTCTTTAGCTACTTTGGTATCGATACGGTCGAAGGAGTGGCCGCCCTCAACATCCTGAAATATCTCATATTCAAACTTCTTCCCCTCTGCTTTCAGCGATTTGATCAGGTGTTCCACTTCCAGCACATTCACGTCATCGTCGTTGGTATTGGTATGGATCAGCAGGGGCGTTTTCAGTTTGTGGGCATTCCATGCAGGAGAACGCCGGCGGTATTCCTCCACATCTTCCTGGGCTGTTTTACCCAGATGATAATCCGCGGAGTAAAGTGCGCGGTATTCGTCATCGTAATAACCCATTCTGGCAATCAGATCGCTGACGGGCACCCCGGCAAAGCAAACATTGAAAGCATCGGGATAATTGAATACATTCATCAGCGCGATCAGCCCTCCGTGGCTCCAGCCGATAATGCCCACCCTCGAAGCATCCACCATTTCATAATTCTCCACCATATGATCGCGGGCCGCCTTCGCATCTTCAATTTCAAGTCCGCCATAATCAATTTTCATCCAGAAACTCTTTCCATAACCGGTGCTTCCGCGGTATTCAGGTGCAACCACGATATAGCCCTGGGCCATCAGTTCGCGGATAATGTGGGTATGATAGGTGGTAAAATCTGCATGCACGCCGCCATGCGGAAGCACAATCAGGGGGTATTTGTCACCGGGGTTGATCCACCTTGGAATGAAGACATAGCTGTAAAACTTAAGCGGATTGCCGGCGCCCATGGCGGTGGGGTTTTTTACCCGCGCCGGGGGAGGGCCGGTAATATATATTTTATCGATATAGGCAACATCCCCTACCCTTTGGTACCAGAGGATATCATCAATACCTTTGGCCAGTTCGTCGAAACGGTGTTCAAGGTCGCTGATCTTTTGCATCAGTTCGGCAGGTGATGGTTCCGTTTGCTGAGCGGCCAGATCAGCCCTGAAGCCTGTCAGCAGAATGGCAAGCAATGCTGGTAGCAAAT
>CAZDBX010000315.1:0-3159 GCA_964503805.1 uncultured Lentimicrobium sp.
ACTTACTGCTGCAAACCTTTCATAACTACCTGACCAAAACCACCGAACCTGCCGATAATTACCAGCGCCTGGACTGGCTGCGGGTAATGGCGTTGTATCTGTATTTTAATCAGGAAAGAGATCAGGTATTTCTATCTGAAACGGGAAAAATTCTGGAAGACTGGAAGCAGCTGACCACGGCTGGGCCGCTTATAACAGAAATAGGATATATTGAACAATGGTTGATGCTCAAATACGAATAATCATAAGGCAGCTCTCCGGTTCATTCCCGCTCCCATCTTCCGGATCTTTTCACCGCATCGGCCCAGCGCAGTTTCTTAATCCGGGTCTGGTTGGGGTCGGCTGATGGACTGAATACAAGGTCGCGTTGCCATTGACCGGCAATTTCATTGACATCACTCCAGAATCCGGTGGCCAGTCCGGCAAGGCAGGCGGCCCCGGCTGCCGTTGATTCCGTTATCCGCGGGCGCACCACGGGAATGCCCAGCAGGTCGGCCTGTATCTGCATCAGCAGGTTGCTTGCCGAGGCGCCTCCATCCACACGCAGTTCATGAATCTTAAGGTTTGTATCCTGTTCCATCACCTGCAGCACATCAAGGGTTTGAAAAGCGATGCTCTCAAGCGCGGCCCTGGCAATGTGCGCAGGGGTGGTGCCCCGGTTCAGCCCTATCATCAGTCCGCGGGCATACTGGTCCCAGTGCGGGGCGCCCAGGCCTGTAAATGCAGGGACAAAATACAGTCCGCCGGTATCGCTTACCTGCCGGGCCAGGGCATCGGCTTCCGCCGATGATTGTATAATGCCCAGCCCGTCGCGCAGCCATTGCAGCACAGCGCCCGCCATAAATATGCTGCCTTCAAGGGCGTAGGTGGTTTGTCCGTTCATCTGCCAGGCCACGGTGGTAAGCAGGCGGTTCTCCGATATAAACGGCTCCCCCCCTGTGTTCATCAGCATAAAACAACCGGTGCCGTAAGTATTTTTCACCATCCCCTTTTCAAGGCACATCTGCCCGAACAATGCCGCCTGCTGGTCCCCGGCGATTCCGGCAACGGGCACCTCCGCGCCGCCGAAAGCATCCGTCACAAACCCGTAAACTTCGCTGCTGGAGGCCACCACGGGCATCAGTGAAGCGGGGATATGCATCAGCTCCAGCAACTCTTCGTCCCAGCAGAGGTCATGGATATTGAAAAGCAGGGTGCGCGAGGCATTGCTCACATCGGTCACATGCACCCGTCCGCCGGTAAGTTTCCACACAAGCCATGAATCAATGGTGCCGAACGCGAGTTGCCCCCGTTCAGCCTTCAGCCTGGCCCCAGGAACATGATCGAGTATCCAGCGGATCTTCGGCCCGCTGAAGTAGGCGTCGGATTCAAGCCCTGTTTTCCCGCGCAGCAACGCAGAAAGGCCGAGGTTCTTCAACTCATCGCAGTAGGCAGCAGTGCGGCGGTCCTGCCATACAATGGCATTGTACACGGGCTCGCCCGTGATTCTGTCCCACACTACCGTGGTTTCGCGCTGGTTGGTGATGCCCGCCCCCGCCAGCTGCCTGCCGCTGATGCTGATCTTCGACATCGCTTCCACCGCGACCGACACCTGGGATGCCCAGATTTCGGCGGGGTCGTGCTCAACCCATCCCGGCTGCGGGTAATGCTGCCGCAACTCTTTCCGGGCAATGGAACAAATGTTTCCCTGCCGGTCGAAAATCAGGGCCCTTGAGCTGGTGGTGCCCTGATCGAGGGCTAAAATATACTTTTCCATATGCCGCTTACCTGCTGATAAGATCCTGCACCCAGGTGGTCATTGCCGACATCACTTCCTGCTGTTCAGGCTCATTGTGAATTTCATGAAAGGCTTTTTCCCAAAGAATCAGTTTGCATTTGCCCGGATTGGCGGCGGCAAAGGCTTCGCTGCCCGAGGCATAGGTAATGATATCCTCCCTGCCGTGCATCATCAGCAGGGGAAGGGGAAACAAGGCCGCATTTTTCATGGTGAAACCGGTAACACCCAGCATTACTTTGCCCAGGCCCATGGTGATGCGGTCATGGATCAACGGGTCGCTTTTGTAAGCCTGGACCATCAGCGGGTCGCGTGAAATGCCATTGAGGTCCAGCCCGTTTGAAATGGACATGCGGGGGAATATGCTGCCGAGCACACGAGCGGCAAAAATCAGCAGGGGTTTCTTTTGCAGGGCATTGTGCAGTCCCGGGCTGTTGGAAATAACGCCGGCGATGTCGGGTTTGCGCTCCAGGGCATAAAACAGGACGAGGATCCCGCCCATGCTGTGCCCGTAAAGTATCACCGGAAGGCCCGGAAACAACTCAGAAGCATGTTGCAGCAACAGGTCGGTGTCGTGCAGGATTGTCTCCCGCGAAGGGAAATGGCCGCGCTGCCCCTGCGATTGCCCGTGCCCGCGCTGGTCTGCGGTGAAAAAGGCAAATCCGGCATCTGTAAAAGCCCGGGCAACATGTACATGGCGTGAGGAGTGGTCGCCGATGCCGTGCACAAAACAGACAACCGCTTTGGGCGCAAGCCCGGCCGGTTGCCAGTATTGGGCAAAAATGGTCAGCCCGTCACCGGTTTTCCAGGAGGTGGTAGAATGCTGCATATAAATCACCTGTTAGGGAAATGGATTATGCGCTGCAAAGGCAGCGCCAATCACAAAGATACGGGTTGATCGTTAAATATCCGGGTTGCCCGTTAAAAGAAGGGCAGGATTTATTTCCAATCACTGTTGTCCGGTAAATTATGAGATTCTTCTCCCGCAAAATGCGGGATCAGAATAACTCTGACCTATATGGGTTTAGCTGCTGATCCACAATTACCTGCCAATGTCCGCAGACCGGAAATATGGATTTGCGCCACTCTGTATAAACAATAGTCCGTCAAATTTAAGAATCACGCAAGGGCGCAAAGACCCCGCAAAAGTGGCGGGGCAGGCAGCAACGACTTGATTATGAATGATTTGCCATCTTAAACAAGTATACATAATCCGCTGTAAGTCAATTCATTAAAAATTCTCACGGAGTATTGGTATATAATAACGGTTGGTTGCCGGGAGGATGCCCGGATTTGATTTTGAAGATGACCGGTGTCTTTATATATTTGTTTCCGGTAAGCGCTTGGCCTGTCCCTGAAATATTCAGTCCTCCACTTTAAAACAG
>CAZDBX010000316.1:0-3113 GCA_964503805.1 uncultured Lentimicrobium sp.
GATGCGAATAAACTTTTGCTGCGTTTTGGGCTGAAGCCCATGTGTTTGTCAGCGCCTGATTACCCCCGGCTCAAGCCGGGGGTAATTAACGGGAATAAAGCACCTTCGGAAATTGCAGGAAATAAAGGAAATTGTGTTTAAGGCTGCGCGGAAGCAGGTTTCAGAATTATTTACTTTAAGAAACTCTTGCACGCGATACATTTTATTCAGGAATCATAGCCCTGCTTGTTGACAGGATAAGTTGGCTGATAATTACCTGCTTTTGTAATTAAGAATCAAAGAAATGTGAGAGAGTATCAATAATTATTAAAACGAATCACATATATTTGTATAAAATAACTTAAATAAATTGTATTATGCCATTTGTAAGTGTATATATTCATTTTGTATGGAGAACAAAAAGAGGGATTCCATATTTTAATACATCAGCTAAAAGAACAGCAATTTGGCGACATATCAGGGAAAATGCAGAAAAGAAGGCAATCTATATTGATTTCGTAAATGGATATACCGATCATTGTCATTGTCTAATTTCTCTGAATTCTGATCAGACAATAAGTTCCGTAATGCAGCTGATTAAGGGCGAGTCATCCCATTGGATAAATCAATCCGGATTTTGTGATCATAAATTTGAATGGCAGAATGAATATTATGCTGTATCTGTTTCTAACTCACAAGTTGATAAGGTAAGGGAGTATATCAGGAATCAGGAAAAGCATCATAATAAGAAGACTTTCAAGGAGGAAGTAGATGAATTTGTGGCCATATACGGATTCGCGAAGTTGTACGATATTTCTGATTGACTTCATCTTTGTTCTTATTGATTAACAGATATCTCCCAGTGATTCAGTTCTGTTGGTGATCCAAGTTGTAAGCATATTATTTTCAGCGTATTGCCCCTGTTTGAATGTTGAAGTCCGGCAGGCTGGAAGTGAATGAAGTTTGTGCTTTACCTTAGTAGTCAGGAATTACAGGTTGGAATATTGTGGTTATTGGTATATTTTAAATTTTGAATACAATCAGGCGCATCAGATAAATAAACCCGTTTTCCCGCTGTGAATCCCCAAAGAAAAGTCTTTGAATCAGGGCTTGCGCGGATGAAGTTTGTATATTCGCACTTTAATTTTCCGGGATGGATTTTTATCAGCAATGTTTCTGGATTACAGGCGCTGCTTCAGGTATGGGGCGGGCATTGGCCCTGTTGCTTGCCGGGTATCAGCCGAAGCTTATCCTTACCGACCGCGACCCTCAGGGATTGCAGGCTGTGGCTGAGGAAGCCGGCCTGAAAGGGGCCACGGTGATTACCAGGGTGCTCGATATGTCAGATACTGCCGCCATTGCTGCCACGGCAGCGGAAGTTACCGGGCTGGCAGGTCGTATCCACGGCCTTTACCAGTTTGCAGGCATCAGCCAGCGCTCACTGGTGGTGGAAACGCCCGAAGCCAACGACCGCCGCATTATGGAGGTCAACTTTTTCGGGGTGGTGGCGCTGGCCAAAGCTGTGTTGCCCCACATGATCGCCGGCGGAGGCGGACAACTGGCCGTGACTTCCAGCCTGGTGGGCAAATTCGGCTTCCCTTACCGATCGGCATATTCCGCATCCAAACACGCGCTGCACGGCTATTTCGAGAGCCTCAGGGCCGAGAACAGCAGGCACAACATCCGCGTAAGCATCCTGATCCCCGGAAGGATACAGACCAATATCTCCAGGTTTGCGCTGGATAAGGAAGGCAAAGAATACGGAAAAATGGACCCCGGACAGGCCAACGGCATCACCGCCGAAAAGGCCGCCAGGCAAATCCTGAAGGGGCTCCGCAAAGAAAAAAAAGAGGTGCATGTCGGCGGCAAAGAGCTGATGATGCTGCATATACGCAGGTTCCTTCCTGCATTGTATTACAGGCTTTCTACCCGGATCAGGCCGGTGTAATCAGTTAAAGCGTTAAAGAGCATGGGAAAACAGATCAACGGAATTCAGCAACTGGGGGTGGGCGTCACTGACATTCAGGAAGCATTCGCCTGGTACCGCCGGGTTTTCGGGATGGATATCAAGATGTTTGAAGAGGCCGCCATGGCCGAGCTGATGCTGCCCCACACCGAGGGCGAACCCCGCGAACGGCACGCCATCCTGGCGCTGAACCTCGAAGGGGGCGGTGGCTTCGAAATCTGGCAGCACACCGGGAAAAAACCAGAATATCCCGCATTTGAACTGAAACCTGGCGACCTGGGCATCTTTGCCGGCAAGCTGAAAACCGCCGATGCAGAGAAGGCCTTTAGTTACTTCAGGAAATTGAACCTCAATCTGCTCACAGGCATCACTACCGATCCGGAAGGGAAGCAGCATTTTTACCTTAAGGATGTTTACAACAACGCCTGGGAAGTGTGCAGCGAGCCTTATGTGTTTAAGAAGCAGAAATCTGTCACCGGAGGTGTGTATGGCGCGGTGATTGGTGTGCAGGATATGGAAGCCAGTCTGCCGGTTTATCAGCAGATCCTGGGCTACGACCGGGTGGCTTACGATGTAAGCGGACAGTTTGACGACCTGCAGGGATTAGCGGGTGGTGAAGGTCGTTTCCGCCGGGTGTTGCTCCGCCATTCTCACACACCCAACGGAGCTTTCAGCCCGATGTTCGGCCCCTCATGCATTGAGCTGTTGCAGGCGCTCGACAGGCAGCCCCGTTCTATCTACGAGGGCAGGCTCTGGGGCGATCCCGGTTTTATCCATCTCTGCTACGACATCAACGGCATGGATGAGTTGCGTGAAGAGGTGAAGGAGAAAGGTTTCCCGTTTACCGTCGACAGCGCCCGCGATATGGATACGTTTGATATGGGAGAGGCCGCCGGAAGTTTCAGTTATATACAGGCGCCCGAAGGTACTTTGATAGAATTTGTGGAAACCCACAAAATCCCCCTGCTCAAACGCCTGGGCTGGTCCCTCGACCTTACCAAACGCAAGCCCGGCCCCCTGCCGCGCTGGATGTTCAGCCTCTTCAGCCTGATGCGGGTGAAGTAATTCCGGCATGTAAACCTCGGTTCCACCTGAAGTCAGCGCGCGTCTCCTATCGCGTGTCATAAGCCTTGCATAAAAAAAAACCACAATAGGCACAACTTGTCCC
>CAZDBX010000317.1:0-3091 GCA_964503805.1 uncultured Lentimicrobium sp.
TGGATTTTATTATTTCTTCAAAGAAAGAGACTAATTCTTTCATTTTAACTGACCAGTCCAGAAATTCATTGCTATATTTTCTCATCTTTATGTGATGAGATGTGTCTGCTTTCATCCGGTCTGCAAATGATATTACTGTATCCAGGTTGAATTTTCTGTTACTTTGGGGAATCCTGAGGATATATGGCCAATCTGGTAAAAAATCACTGTCAGAAGTGCTCCAGAAGAAAGGTAATCCTCTTGCGCAATATTCTCGTGCTTTTAGTTCTGAGGTGAATATCAGGCCTTTGCGGTGAATACCAAGGCTTCCAACACCAATGTTGGCCCAGTTAAACAGGTCACTAAGATTTTTACCTTCCAGGTGGCCTTCAAATATTACCCTAGAGGACAAACCAAATCTTTTGGCAAGCCTTCTATTTAAATGCATTTCATGACTATCTCCTGCAACTTTAAGAATTATCTGGCGTGGATCCTTATTGGTTCTGAAGTATTCATGAAGGCTTTTTAATAATCTGTCAAGTCCATGAGTTCTGAACCCTGATCCCACAAATAGAATCCTGATTTCATTATTCCCTGAGTCTGTTTCAGGGAGCCTCAGAGGGTATTTTTTAATGTCAATTCCATTTCCAATTGTCTTAAACAGTTTCAATGGTCCTTCGGCAACTGATCTTTCATAATCGGTAATTTCGTCTGTTACTCCGACAAAACCGGTTATATACCTTCTGCATTGTTTTCCCCAAATGAGCTCGAGCAAATTAATTACGAGCCTGCCTCTGATTTTAAATTTGCATAATGTATTCTCAATATCCTGGTGTTCTGATACAAAAAGATGATTTTTGTTTTTTTTCAAAAATCTCAATAAATATATATCGGCAAGTGGATCTCTTAAATAGACGATGGTGTTCTGGTGGTTAAATTTTCCCAGGACAGAGTTCATCAGGTCAAACTTCTCCTTCCTTCTGGACCACGGTTTCCTGACTCTCTCACAAGAATTAACCAAGACAGTGATACTGTCCCTACTATCTATTTCAGATTGCAAAGCCGATCCAGGTCTGAACTTGCTAACAAGAATCAGATTGATGTCTGCATTAAGCTCCTTTATAGCATCAAACTGACCTAAAATTTTCTGTTCGACACCCCCGAATTCTTTCCCAACGATTGCAAAGTATAATATTTTTCTTAGCATTTTGTTGTTATGTTTACCTGATTATTCTGTCAAGGATAAAAACTCTCGTTAACCCTCTGAAACTCACCTCCTGTTCTTTGCAATGCAGACCATTTCAGATATTTTGCTTTGTTACTTTCAACAAAGAACAGCTTTCTTATGAATTCTTATTTCCCTTGAAGTACATAATGATTTTGTTAATGAAATCCTCCTGGTTGTAAATTTTTGCTAACTTATCAAATGTCTGGATATTACAATCGATATCTTCAGAACTTAGCTGCATTCTGCCAAGGTAAAAATCCTGTGCGAAGTCTTCAATAGTAAAGACTTTCAATCCCGTATCTTTTAGCCAATTAAAAATAACATTGTTTTTGTTCAAATATACTTTTACTCCAGAACCAATGCAAAAGCTTATATTTCCCATAGCCATCTGCCTGTAGGTGTTGAAAACCGCTGCCTTTGCAGATGCCAGTAGATCAGAGTAGGATTTACTGTCCAGCAATTCTTCAATAAGTATAAACTGTTTATTTGATCCTCTGATAAGATTCCTTACTTCCCGGGTATAGGAATTCTCAATCCCGTAGCTGAACGGAACCATGTATCTGTATTCACCTTTGGCCGGATTATTGTTAATTAACTCTATTATATCCAAATGGTTATTATATGAGCTCCGGCTGTTGCCAATGATTATTATATCCTTTTTTTCTCTCAATCGCAATTCGTTTCGTTTGTAATTTACAGGCAACTGAAGGAAGGGAGGAAGTTGTTTCCAGATGCTTATCAGATGGCTATACTCATACTCAGATAATCCCAGAAGGAGATTAACACGCTTTATCGCTTTAAAAAAAGTATTATTCCTTTGTGATCTTATTGAGGTCAGGTCGTGTAACTTTCTGATAATAGCTTTAGGGTCAGTCAATTTTCTGAGCTGTTCAGACTTCTTTCTGAGAAACTTTAAAGATAATTCTGAAAGGTACAATTCCGGTCTCAGGTCATATAGTTCTGCTCCGAAAAAACGCCATGCAACAATCACATTACAAGGAATCATAATTGCGAGTTGTGATTTTGAATAATCCATCTCATAAAGAATTGTCAGGTCCGATTCCGAACAGATCTTTAATATTTTTTGAAGTTCATTTTTTATGTTGGAAATGATTGCCGGAGCTGGAACGGAATCCAGACATCCTTTTGGCCCAGGACCGATAATCAGAATGGTATTAGCAATATAGGGGTAATTAAAATGTTCATATTCAGAGATAAAGGTTGTGTCTGAAAAGACATGTACGATTTTTAGCATTACGGGCCAAGTTAATAGAAATGATAATGAGATAAGCTCTCAATTGTTAAACAACTGAAGACAGTAAATTTTTAAATCCTATTCAGGAGCGGAGACTTTGATGAACTCTTCTTTTAAGATGCATAGAAAAACCTGATTGTGGTACTTGCCTCCCTTATAAACACTCTGAGGAAGATATCCTGTTTTTTTAAATCCGAGCTTTTCACAAAGTCTTATCGTGGCCAGTTGTTCTTCAAGGGCATATGTCCAAAGCAGGTTGATATTCAGCTCGTCGAAAGCATATTTCAATAACAGATATCCTGCTTCCAAAGCTGTAGTCCCTCTGCAGTGAGCCTTGTTCCCTATTAGTATTCCTCCAATAAGCGCCTTCCTGTAGCGGTGATCAATTTCCCTGATGCTCAGATATCCCACCATTTCCTGCGTTTCCACTAAACATATTGCAAGGTATATATCTTTCGTATTGAAGATTTTCTCCTCTACCCATTTTTTGACATAATCTTTTGATGCAAAATAGGTATACCCTGTTGTATGAGACTGGTTTTTCTTCTCCAGCAGCCAGGGATAAATCATTTCATAATCGGCCAGATTAAAAGCCCTAAGGAATACTTTCATGAAGCAGAAAATTAGAT
>CAZDBX010000318.1:0-1857 GCA_964503805.1 uncultured Lentimicrobium sp.
TTTTGAGCGGAAAACGGGATTCGAACCCGCGACCCTCAGCTTGGGAAGCTGATGCTCTACCGACTGAGCTACTTCCGCATTGTTATTATTAAACCCTCAGCCTGAGATCTCGTCACTGGTAACGAGACTACCGACTGAGCTACTTCCGCGATTGGTATTCCATTGCAAAAGTAATAAAACTTGATATTTATAAAGACAGCGGTTGTGAAAAAATTATCGGGCCGGTGACTTCAGTTTGTTTAGCAAGTTTTTCCGTATTTTTAACGCTTAATTCTAAAACCGTCTTTATGAGTAAAAAGCCGCACCTCAGTTTCTGGCAGATATGGAATATGAGTTTTGGATTTCTGGGGATACAGTTCGGATTTGCCCTGCAGAATGCCAATGTAAGCCGGATCTTTGAAACACTTGGCGCCAAAGTGGACGAAATTCCCATCCTATGGATTGCCGCCCCGGTAACCGGACTGATTATGCAACCCATTATCGGCCACCTGAGCGACAATACCTGGAACCGCTGGGGCAGAAGACGGCCGTTCTTTATGATAGGTGCCATACTGGCCTCCATTGCGTTGATCATCATGCCCAACTCCCCCACCCTTTGGGTTGCCGCCGGTATGCTCTGGATTATGGATGCATCCATCAATATCTCCATGGAGCCTTTCAGGGCATTTGTCGGTGATATGCTCCCTTCGGAACAGCGCACCAAAGGCTTTGCCATGCAGAGTTTCTTTATCGGTACCGGGGCTGTGGTGGCTTCTGCCCTGCCTTACATCCTGACAAACTGGTTCGGCATTGCCAATACCGCGCCCGAAGGAAAAATCCCCCCCTCGGTACAATACTCCTTCTACCTCGGTGCCTTCGCCTTTTTTGCCGCCGTTTTATGGACCGTTCTGCGGACAAAGGAATACGCTCCCGAAGAACTGAAGGCGCACGCAGAAGCAGAAGGATTGATCGCCGGAGAAACCCATGGTGAGGAAATCTCAGAACCGGGTAAGGTCAGCCGTGTATTCCTCAACCGGAGCATCCTCTGGATAAGTATCGGACTGATTCTTTCCTACATCATATTTCACTTCGGCTTCCACCCCGAGCTCTACATTTTTTCGGCCGGCCTGGGTGTCTATGGTTTTATGATGCTGATCTCAGGACTTATCATCCGGAGCGGTAACCTCAAAAACGGCATTGCCGTAGTAATGCACGACCTCTACCGCATGCCGAAAACAATGGCTCAACTCGCGGTTGTCCAGTTTTTTTCGTGGTTCGCGCTTTTCGCGATGTGGATATACACCACCGCTGCCGTAACAAAGCACATCTATGGCACTACCGATCCCACCTCCGAACTTTTCAATCAGGGTGCCGACTGGGTAGGCATCTGCTTCGCCGTATATAACGGATTTGCTGCCGCAGTGGCTTTCCTCCTTCCGGTGATCGCCAAACGCACTTCACGGAAGTTCACACACATGGTGGCACTGGTCGCCGGCGGACTGGGGCTGATCTCAATCTATTTTATCAAAGATCCGAATCTGCTGCTGGTTTCCATGGTGGGCGTCGGATTTGCCTGGGCAAGCATCTTATCCATGCCTTACGCCATCCTTGCGGGCGCACTTCCGGCTAACAAAATGGGAACGTATATGGGCATATTCAACTTCTTTATCGTTATCCCGCAAATACTGGCAGCCAGCATACTGGGTTTCTTTACCCGCGACCTTTTCGGCGGTGAAGCCGTTTACGCCATTGTACTCGGCGGTATTTCGATGTTTATTGCAGCGGCAACCGTAATGTTTGTTAAAGACGAGCACTGAAAACCATGATGACCAACCAACGATCAGGCGGCATATTGCTGCATCCCACCTCGCTCCCGAA
>CAZDBX010000318.1:1957-3049 GCA_964503805.1 uncultured Lentimicrobium sp.
AGCAGCGATGCCTGGGCAAATCCGGAAGTATTTATGCTTGACGAAGACCTGAATCCGGAAATGGTGGCCGGCGTACCTCCCGATTTTTTCAGTGAAACCGGTCAGCTGTGGGGCAATGTACTTTTTAAATGGGATTATCTGAAAGCAACCGGTTTCGACTGGTGGATCAAGCGGGTGGCTCATAACCTGGAACTGGCAGATATCATTCGCATCGATCACTTCAGGGGGCTTGTGGCATTCTGGGCCATCCCTTTCGGCGCCGAAACGGCCATCGACGGGCAATGGATCGGAGCTCCGGCGGTTGAGCTTTTCGAAGCCCTTGATAAAAAGCTGGGAAAGCTTCCCATTATTGCCGAAGACCTGGGCGTAATCACGCCCGATGTTGACGAGGTACGGGAACGGTTTAACCTTCCGGGGATGAAAATTCTGCAGTTTGCCTTCGACAAAAGCCCGGCCAATCCATACCTGCCGCATTTCTATCCGCAAAACAGCGTAGTATATACCGGCACGCACGACAATGATACGGTGGTTGGCTGGTACGAAAACCTCGATGCAGAGGATAAACTTAAGCTGCATCAGTACCTTGGAAGCATTGGCACCGGCATCCACTGGCAGATGGTCCGGCTGGCATGGGCTTCGGTATCAGCTATTGCAGTGGTCCCGCTTCAGGATGTGCTGGGATTGGGGACAAACGGAAGGATGAATGTACCGGGCACCCTGTCGGGCAACTGGCAATGGCGGTTCCTTGACGGACAATTGCTCATTGAACACGAGATTACACTCCGGAATCTGAGCACGCTGTATAATCGCACAAACAGGGAAACGAAAGAAGAAATTCCTGATCCGGACAACCATCAATAGATTCAATCTATAAGCAGCCTGCCATTCCTGTTCCATTTGAACAAAATGGCAGGCTGTTTCTATTGTTCATTTAGCGGGCCGGAACAACCTGATATTCCTTATTGATAAAGATATCGGCTTTTTCGCGTAACGATTGCACAACCTGGTGTTCACGCTCCAGCACCTGCATACGGTAATCGTTCTGAGGCTCCTTTCCCCTTACTACCTGGGCTTTCTTAGTCTCATGGTAGG
>CAZDBX010000319.1:0-3042 GCA_964503805.1 uncultured Lentimicrobium sp.
GCCGGAAGGTACACAACAAGCCGCTGGTCTATTTCGACAATGCAGCCACTACTCAGAAACCCCGGGTGGTGATTGATGCCCTGGTTAATTACTACACCGGCCTGAATTCGAATGTCCATCGCGGGGTGCATTACCTCAGCCAGCAGGCTACAGTGGCATTTGAAGAGGTACGGTTGAAGATTCAGCGTTTTGTTAATGCCAGGTACTGCCATGAAATCATTTATACACGTGGTTGTACCGAATCCATCAACCTGGTGGCGGCTTCATGGGGCAGGGCCAACATCGGGCCGGGAGATGAGATCCTGATTTCAGGGATGGAGCACCATTCCAACATTGTTCCCTGGCAGATGCTTTGCGAAGAAAAAGGGGCTGCACTGAAGGTTTGTCCCCTGCACCCTGACGGAAGCCTGGATATGCAGGCATATTCAGCCATGCTTGGTGAAAAGACCAGGATGGTTGCCATCACGCATATTTCCAATACGCTGGGCACCGTTAATCCCGTGAAGGAGATTACACGCCTGGCGCATGAAAAGGGTATCACTGTGCTGATCGACGGGGCTCAGGCGCTCTCGCACATGAAGGTGGACGTGCAGGACATCGGTTGTGATTTCTACGCTTTTTCAGCGCATAAGGTCTACGGACCTATGGGCATCGGAGGCCTTTACGGGCGCGAAGAAGTGCTGAATGCCATGCCGCCTTACCAGGGCGGAGGTGAGATGATCAAAAACGTGACCTTTGAAAAAACCATTTACAATGAGCTCCCCTTCAAATTTGAAGCCGGAACCCCCAATGTAGGTGATGTGATTGGATTTGGCGCTGCCATTGATTATATCAGCGGCATAGGGCTTGACCAGATCGGAGCCTGGGAGCACGAACTGCTTGCTTATGCCACGGAAAAACTGTCGGCCGATCCATTGGTCAGGATTATAGGCGCTGCTCCCGGAAAGGCCAGCCTGATTTCATTTCTGATCGATGGCATTCATCCTTACGATGCAGGCACCATCATCGACCACATGGGCATTGCGGTGCGCACAGGAACCCATTGCACCCAGCCTTTGATGGACAGCCTCGGCATTTCGGGAACCATCAGGGCGTCCTTCGCTTTTTACAATACGAAACAGGAAATCGACCGCCTGATGGAGGCCATTGATAAGGTGAAGGATTTTTTTCTGTAGTACTGACAGGACAAAACAAGCATTATGAAAATAGAAGAAACCACCAGCGCGATTGTCAGCGAGTTCGAAAATTTTGACGACTGGATGGATAAATACAACTACCTGATTGAACTTGGGAAATCGCTTCCGCTGATTGACGAAAAGTATAAAGTTGAAGCGAACCTGATCCAGGGCTGTCAGTCGAGGGTTTGGCTGCATGCCAAGTTCGACGGAAACCTGATTCATTTTACAGCCGACAGCGACGCGGTGATTACCAAGGGCATCGCCAACCTGCTGATCAGGACCTTCTCAGGACAACCCCCGCAGGAGATTCTCGATTCCTCCACTGAATTTCTGAAAGAAATAGGGCTTACCGAACACCTGTCGCCCACCCGCTCAAACGGGATGCTCTCGATGATCAAACAAATAAAAATGTATGCCCTGGCCTTTAAAACCAAGGCTGCCATGGGCAACTGACCGGGTAAGCAATCTAAAGCAGGAAATATGATGGATCACGAAAAAACCCTGGATCTTGGCAACCAGATCATCGATAAACTTAAAACCGTTTACGATCCCGAGATTCCGGTCAATATATATGATTTGGGACTGATATACAATATCAGCATTGACGAACAATCGGTGGCGCACATCACCATGACCCTTACCGCACCCAACTGCCCGGTGGCCGAGACCCTCCCCGTGGAGGTGGAAGAAACCGTGATGTCCATTGACGGGATTGAAGGCTGCAAGGTGGAAATTACTTTTGATCCTCCCTGGACAAAAGACATGATGAGCGAGGAGGCGATGCTGGATCTGGGGTTTTTGTAGACAGGATCAACAGGATTTACTGATTGGGTTATCCTGGTCCCGTAGTATTACTGACAGGATTCACAGGATATATAAGTTCCTGAGGTCTGGCATTTACCGGACTGGTTTTATTTTACCGTTTTTTCAACTCTATTTCCGGATTGATTGACTTAAGCAACTCAATAAATTCTTCCTGTTTTACCGGCGATATCATTACTGTTTCCTTATTCCGGAAGCGCAGTTCCAGCCGTTTCAGCGAAAGGGCCGGGGATGAGAGCGGATTGCTTGTCGGACGGATGCTATGCAATTCCTGAATATCAAATGTTTTTTTGTAGAGTAGTCCGCAGGTAACGGTTAGTCCGTTTACCGGATGGATGTGGTAATGGGTCCGGAAATAAATCGACACCATGAAGACGATCAGCGGCAGCAACAGCAATCCGATAAACCAGGGGTCCTGCAACAGCAGCAGGATAAAAATCCCTATGGTAAGGAGGGTTGCCAGGGTGTACCATACCGAACGTTTCGACCGGAAGAAAAAGGTTGCGTTCATTTTTCGAAAAATGATTTAATGCATGCAACGATATAATCGGTTTCGTCTTCACTTAACCCGAAAAACAAAGGCAATCTGATCAATGCAGATGCGTAGCGCCCGGCATTGGGCAGTTCGCGGCCGTCGTGTTTATCTTTGAAGTAGGGTGATGCGTGAAGGCTGAGGTAATGAAATACTGCATAAATACCCTGTTCTGCCAGGTGGCTCAGTAGCAGGTTCCGCTCTTCTGGCGAACGGGCAGTGATGTAATAAAGATGGGCGTTGTGTGCGGCATAATCAGGCACATAAGGCAGTCCGATATATCCTTTTTCTGCAAGCGGGCTGAGCAGATCCCGGTAGCGGTGCCAGCTTTCCATCCGGTTTTGCTGGATGATGTCGAGGTGTTCGAGCTGGCCATACAGAAAGGCCGCGGTCAGTTCGTTGGGCAGGAATGAACTGCCAAGGCTTACCCATTCGTATTTCTCCACTTCCCCGCGGGAAAAGGCAGTGCGGTTGGTTCCTTTTTCGCGTACAATTTCAGCTCGTTCTATA
>CAZDBX010000320.1:0-3039 GCA_964503805.1 uncultured Lentimicrobium sp.
GGTATAGGATTCAAAAAAAAAGAGCATTCGTGCATTCGTGGCTAAAAGAATTCAAGAATTCAAAGATTCAAAGATTCAAGGATTCAAAAATTCAAAGGATTCAGAAGTGAGTAGTGAGAAGACAGAAGTAAGAAGTAAGAAGTAGGAAGTAGGAAGTAAGAGGTAGAAAGCGGGTTGCTGTTTGTCATTTCTTTTTCTGTTTTCTCGGTTGTTACTTGTTTCCGTCCACATGTAGCCAGGATTCAAAAATATTTTGTGGTTTTCTGTGTTTTGGTGCTTCTGTGGCAAAAAACATTCGTGTCCCGATCGCTATCGGGATCGTGGCTTAAAGATTCAAAGATTCAAAAATTCAAGGATTCAAAGATTCAAAAAAAAGTATTCGTGCATTCGTGGCTAAAAGAATTCAAAGATTAGCTTCGCTGAGCTCACTGCGTTCGGTTCAAAAATTCAAGGATTCAATTCCGCTAAAGCGGGTATAGGATTCCAAAAAAGATTTGGTGGTTTTTGGTGTTTCTGTGCCTTTGTGGCGAAAGATTCAAAGGGCCGGTTTTGGATCCTGAATCCGGTTTATTTGAATCTGGCCTAAAGGAGTGGTTTTGCATTTTCAATAGGTTGCTGATTTTCCCCCAGGGAGTTGGCTTTTCCAAGTAAAAAATCGTCGGCTATTTTGTTTAAAAGAATACGATATTTTTCTATGTTGACAGGTGTAGTTAGCCAGTTCACATTTTCGAGCCATTCTACAGGAAATGAAACAAACCGTTGTTCAACATCCAGTTCGTTGATTACTGCTTTTTGTTTGGCATGATAAAAAATATCCATCCAGTTAAACGAAAAGCTGGTTGAAAGGTGTATAATATCAAACATATCTTTTGGCTCATCCCGGCCAATTATGGCAGTTAGTTTATTTGATAAAATATTTAAGGGTGTATCAATAAATCCGTATTTATAGGCTGTTGGCTTCCCGGCGTAATAATCAATATCGTTAATCAACTCTACTTTCAGGAAAAGATCATCTTCAGTTATAAAAAATCGTGTAAAGTCATCGGCAAAAAGAGATTGCTGTAAACTAACCTCAAACCGTCCTTTCATTTTTCGATACAATTCAGCAATGGAACTGGTGTATTGAGTATTGGCATTGGTAAAGAAATCAAGATCATCGCTAAACCGGTGGTTAAGATAGAAACGTCCAAGCGCTGTTCCCCCTGTCAGGTAAAAAGGAAGGCCAAGGGAAAGCCACCAGGAAAGAAATTTATCCTGCAGTTGGTATAACTTGCTGTAATCTTTGTTGGACGAATTCATATTTTAGTCGCAAAGAAGGTGATCTGAGTTTTTTTATAACCTGACTGGTTAATAAATATTTTATGTGGATAGGGCTAAATAGTTGGATTATAGTGAACCAGGAGTAAGATTCCAGTATTTTTAAAAAAATCATCTCCTGATTATAATGCCCGGCCTGTTTCATATCTCCCTGTAATACAGCTTCGATATCTTCGGCAGAGATATTATAATCCCAAAGGATTTGTTTCAGAACCGTATGTCGTTTTACTGTTTCCATTCAATATTGCAATACAAAGATAATCACTTAACTGTAAATTTGCAGATTATTTGAATTCTGCTACCTGATTCAATCCCGAAACTTCGGGCCTCAATCGATCCGACAAATTGGATTCAAAGATTAGCTTCGCTGAGCTCTCCCGATAGTCCCGATAGCTATCGGGATCGGGATCGGTTCAAAGATTCATCCATCAAAAAGGACTTTGTGGTTTCTGGTGCCCTGGCGTCCCTTCGACAGGCAGGGTGAATTTGTGGTCAAACAGGCAGGCCTGTATCATCCGGATCAGGGAACCTGTATTTCCCAGTGCCCTCCTTTTGCGGGTCCGATGCGTTTGAGGAGACCCATTTTTTTTAACCTGGCGATGTTTTCCTGTGTTTTTCTCTGTGAAATTCCAATGGCTTTTGCCAGCTCTGCGGCTGTAATATGCTGATCAGCACCAATAAGGTTTAAAATTGATCGTTGATTTGAAGAGAGTTTTTCTACGACCTTTTCTACGACCTTTTCTACGACCTTTTCTACGACCTTTCCGGATGCATTGCTACTTGCTCCTTTCGTTAAGGTAATCATTAAACCCCCTCCCAGTTCCTCGAAAAGCGGATCAGGCTTACCTGCATCGCGAAAACCCTGCCTGATTTTATCAATGCCTCTTCCCCAGGCTTCGATATATCCTGCCTTGAAGAAGATGTCGGCAATAATTCTGTTTCTCGGAATGGAAGGATGCTTTTGCATTAATTTTTCAATGGGAATATCATCGGGAAGTTTACCGGGATTCCAAAGAATGATTCTATCATCGTAAATGCTCATCTGGATGTGAACGCCAGTGTAGTCTTTATGAATGATGGAATTGAGAATGGCTTCTCTGAGCGCATCCTCCGGATATTCCAGTTCTTCAAAACGCTGAAGCCCCTCATACCGAATGGGGGATGTCAGATATTTCGCACGCAGGATTTCCATTACTTTATCCGGCATTTCAAAAATATTGCCTTCGATAACATCCTGAAACCTGAGATCATGATCACTTTTACCAAAACGGCCAATTCTGAAGCTTACTGAAGAGAAAAACCGAAGCGGATCTTTACCGAAAAGCAATAAGGCAGCATGATTAAGCTCCCCTATCTCATTCATTAGCTTCAGGTTTAAAAGAATGTTCTGCAGGGTATCCGTTTCTGATTCAGGAGTCATGCGATTTGCATTGACAGCTTTACGAAGAAACCTTCTGACCGGTGTTACATCAATTTCCTCTATGCTTGTACCTGGCATGAATAAATCATCGAAGGTGCGCCCCATTTTTTTCAGGATAAACTCATGAAGCGCTACCCCTTTAAGTTCCTGTGTTGTGCTCCCGCTCCTCAGGTAATAGACTCCTTTAAGCGAAATGGGCACAGTATTTGGCCGGACTTTTATTTCCAGGTAGTCCAGCCTGTCGGCTTTATGCAAAACAACCTCCACATATACACCCAGGGCATGAATAACTTTGTTTGGGA
>CAZDBX010000321.1:0-3035 GCA_964503805.1 uncultured Lentimicrobium sp.
TATTGTTTGAAGAATCCGCTGAATAGCAGCAAAGCAAGTACAGAAAACAGAAAGACATGTATCAGCTTGTCCGGTGAAAACAGATTCCAGAAACTGCCAACCCTGGGGATATAATTACCCGGTAAAAGGGTCAGCACTAAAATAACAACCGTCCATAAAATGGACGGTAGAAAATTTTTGGTTTTCACTGGCATACCCGGAGAGCAGTCAGGCGATCTGGAATCAGGCACCGATCAGGTCGACGTAAGCAGCTGCATCGAGCAGTCCGTCTGCTTCCGACGGATTGGTCATTTTAAGTCTGATGATCCAGCCTTCCCCGTAAGGATCCTTATTGATCAGCTCGGGTGCGCTGTTTAATGCATCGTTGAATTCAAGGATTTCTCCAGAAACGGGGAGGAACAAATCACTGACAGTCTTTACTGCTTCGATGGTACCAAAGGTTTCATGCTGGTCAAGCGTTTCCCCAACAGTCTCAACTTCGACGAAAACAATATCCCCGAGTTCACCCTGGGCATATTCAGTTACCCCGACAAGCGCAGTGTCGCCTTCAATCTTAATCCATTCGTGATCCTTTGTGTACTTCAGATTGCTTGGAATGTTCATGATTTTTATGTTTTTTAATTGATGCCGTATCGGGGTCAAAATTACTAAAACACTTTTGAATTCAAATTAAAATCGGGATTATTATCTTTCACTCAGTGTTTATTACGTAAATTGGTGAAAAAAGCTGGATATCAGCAGTATAAGCAGGTGATTCTGCCCTCTTCAATGCCGGTATTCCGGATGCAGTGCCCATGAACACCTTTGAAACGGCCGCTCCATAAATGAGAAAAGGCTGCAACAAGGCAGCCTTTAAGCATAAAGAGTTATCACTTACTGCGCGAGGGTGAATCTCAGGCTTACACCGGCATTGGTTGTTGAGTTTGGAAACTGTGAGGAAACGAACGGGTTGGTGATCGTCTTATCAAAGAACAGGCGCACATTAAACCGCTGGTTGATTACGTAATCAGCTGAGGAGTTGATGGAGACCATTCTGTTTCCTGTTGAAATCTGATTGATTTCTTCATCGAGCCGGCGCAATACCGTTTTGTTGTCCCTGACCGAAAGGTCAAGTTTGACATTCAGGTCGCTCTTCAATTGCTGCCTTCTGCCGCCGCTTGAGAGGTTCAGTTTAACATCCTTGAAGCGGTATCCCACCCCGATAATCAGCTCGTTGCTCCGCACTTCGGTCACCTGGTTGTTGACGAAACTCAATTGCAGTGAACGGGATTTCTTGATTTCAAACCTTGAAAGCAAACTATTATTCCAGGTCATGTCGAAATTGATCAGCGGGCTGAATTGTTCGGTGATGGCGATAGCATCGATCTGGTTTTTCGGAATGAAATTCTGATTGAAGTCCAAAGCGGACTGGAAACCAAGGTTTTCAAGATAATCCACATTCGATACGTAGTTGCCTATGGAGTAGGTGGACAGATAGGCATGAGAAATCGTCAGATTCTTCAGGTATTGTTTGAAATAGGGTATTTTGCTCAGTCCCGTGTATGAAAATCTCCAGTTGGGGATGGGGATTTTCGGGAAGGGCGAGAGTGAAACCTTCATCGGGTCGCGACCGGTGTAAGCAGCTATAAATGCCGGGATGATGACATCCTGCGATCCGCTGCCGTAACCGGAAGGGAAGGAGTCGGTAAGCATGGAATTCGGGTTCAGTTCACTCAGCCTTTTCGCAATGATGATGCGATAATCCTTGAAGTTCTCAAATACTTCATTGATGTTTTCATCCCCGTCTTTTTTGAAAGCCGTTTTCAGGGTATAGAACGATATGCTGAATGAACCCCTGTCCTGCGGGGAGGTTGAAGTGAATTCCCCGTTTGCGTTGGCCTTGAAGTATTCCTGGTAAGCGAATGATTGCTTCTTCTCAGCGGTAAATTCCACCCTGAACTCCGGGAAAGGTTCATAGGTAACCCTGGCGTTCAGGTTTTTTGTGGCCCGGGTGATGTAAGCGCTGTTAAGCAGGGTGTCCGTTGTCAGCCACTGATTACGCACAGCCCTTGACCTGATGTCTTCCTGGCTTCCGAAAGCGAAGCCGAAGCCCGGAGCCATGTCGGTAAGTCTGCTCCCAAGGATGTCGGGCTGAGGGGTAAATCCGGGTAAAAGGGTACCCTGCGATTCAGCGTAGGTGAATTGAACATCCTTGATACCGATAATCAGTTTAACGATGCCGATACCAAGCGCTTTGGCGATCTGCGGGGATTTTTTTGCTGTGGTATCTGCCTGGGCTGCTGTCTGCTGTTGGTCTGGTTCTTTCGGGGCCTGACGCGCGCCCTGTCCCGGGCGTTGTGGTGTCTGGCTTCTTCCCTGTTGTCCTATTTTGCGCAGAAAAGCCGATTTGTTGTAAAGATTGGTCATCCTGGCGCTACCATTGATGTTGATGGTGTTCGAATTTTCAATGGTATTTCCCATAATCGACTGAATGGACCTTGGCGATGCTTCCCAGCGGAAAGTGCTGGCATACCTGGCATTCAGCGAAATCCAGTTCAGCAAGGGAATTTTATTGATGGGCACGATGTAATTCAGGTTCATGTTCTGCGTGAAGCGGTTCATGCTTCCGAAGTTCATGATCTCGTCCCAGATGGAGTCCCGCTTGGCCTGCCAGTCATCCGCGGTCCGGTTGATCTGCCCGGGAGGTTCGCTGATGTAAGCGTTGGCATTGGCCTGATACTCCAGTTTCAGCGATTGCGCAAGGTCAAACTTAAGGTCATACAGCCTGTTCCAGTCCCAGCTTTTGGTGAAAGTAGGCTCGAGAATGATCAGTGCATCGCTCTTATTCCGCAGCAGCCGTTCATTGTATTGCCTGTTCATATCCGTTCTGAATCCGAACATCTTGGGCATATAGAAGAAGTTGAAATCCTTGATGATCGCCAGTGACTTACTCTGCAGGAATTTTACATTCTGGAATGGCTTAACCGGTTTGGGATTATACAGGAAGTTATAGCCTATCCCGCCCCTGAACTGCTTGCGGCTGTCGTATTCAATAT
>CAZDBX010000322.1:0-3035 GCA_964503805.1 uncultured Lentimicrobium sp.
CCTCATTATTCACACAATAATACTGCCCGGCCAGGGCATCGGAAACGGGATTAAGGAAAGTGAGAATTAATGAATTGGCACCTGAAAACCCCGTATTACCGATCAAACTGCCTTGTGGCCCCCACCAGACCAGCCCCGAACCCGTAAAATTGGCATCCAGACTGACTGTCCCTGTAATTGATTTACCGTTTATCAGGTAAATATTCTGATCAGTTGTACCATCCAGAATGGTAAGGTAATTTGTCCAGGTGCCATTGTTATATACATCACCAAGCACAGTGATGGTTAATAAATAAACATTGTTCATAATTATTCCGTTGTTGTGTATATCACCCTGCACTTGTATTCCATAAGAGTTTACACCCTGGTTTTTTATCATTCCTTCATTCACAATGCCCCCTGAAAAAGTAACACCAAAACCAGCCTGAAATACCCCGTGCAAAGTTACGTCTGTCAGAAAAGAAGTGTTTTGACAAAAAGCGCCCAGTGACCTGAAATGCAGGTCGGTACCGGAAACAGATGCATCAATAAGACAACCATTCAGCACGGAAAGATAACCTCCTTCAGGCAAGCTAACCAGACATCCGTTCAGATCAATATTCGTTCCGTCAAAAGTAAGATCGGTGGTTGAAACGATGCTACCGGCAGCGTTGTTGTTTATTAAATTTGCTCCTTCAAATTCCCGGGAAAAGGCAAACGAATGCAACGATGTTCCTGTTATGGTAGTTGTCCTGTTTTCCCAGACCCCATTGTTAACCACATTGCCTGAAATATTCAGGTAAAAATCATACACGTTATCCTGAATAGTGCCATTGTTGGTAAGATTTCCATTGACGGTCAACAGGTAGGCATTATTTGGCCTGTTCTGCAGGGTTCCGTTATTGATCACACTATTTTTGAAATTATGGTTGTTCCCGTATATCATTATCACGCCATAAAGTTCTGTCTGAGGAGCATCTATAATCTGGTCATAAATATAGTTTCCGCCGCCGGCAGTTATTTTCAGAGTGGGCGGGGTTGTTTTGTATAAGATTCCGGGGTTCAGACAGCCTCCGTTCATGATAATGGAATTCCCTGTTGTAAACTCAAGTGTATCGGAGTTCAGGGTAATGATGGTATTCGAAAAACTCAGGTTCGAGGTGGCCTGCAATCTTCCATTTGTATTGACTCTCTCAAAAGAATATCCGCCAAATGGCTGTGACATGGAAACCGACTGATTGACAGCGCCGTTCATGACGGTTGAACGGTTTGTCCACACCCCGTTGTTTGTCAGATTACCGGAAATATTCAGAAACAAATCGTAAACATTGTTATGAATGATACCATTGTTGGTCACACTTCCATCAATAGTCAGAACATATGAGTTGTCCGGATAGTTCTCAATAGTTCCGTAATTGATAATGCTGGTTTTAAAATTGTGAGAACTTCCATGAACCGTTATGGTGCCATAAAACTCAGTTTCAGGAGCATCAATTCTAAGGTTTTGAAGGTAAGTGCCATTTCCTGCCGTAATTCTCAGGGCTGGCAAAGCCGTTTTAATGAGTACGCCGGGAATTATGCATCCTCCCGACAAGGTAATGCCGGCGCCAGTCGTAAACTGCAAGGTATCGCTATTGAGGTTAATAATGGTATTGTTAAAAGCGAGATCAGTAGCCGCAATCATTCTGCCTGCACCGGCCACTCTTGTAAAGGCCTGACCGGCAAAAGGCTGGGTCATTGATATCAGCTGGTTCGAATTGCCGTTGAGAATTGTTGCGTAATTGTTCCACACCCCGTTATTCTCCAGATTACCCGAGATATTAATATAAAAACCAAATACATTGTCGGTAACGGTTCCATTGTTGGTGAAATTACCTGGCACATACAGTGTATATGAATTGTTATGATAATTACGTATTGTTCCATCGTTGATAACATCTGATTTCAGAAATACACCGCTTCCATAAATAATCAATGATCCTGCAAGTTGCAGCTGAGGAGCATCAACAACCAGATTATAAAAATATGTTTCATTGTCGTTATACATTGACAAAGCAGGCATTGATGATTTATAAACAACACCTGATAGTATTCTGCTTCCGTACAGCGTAATGGAAGTGCCGGTAGTAAACTCAAGTGTATCTCCGTTCAACTGGATTTCGGTTCCATCGAAATCAAGCGCAGAGGTTACCTGAATCCGGCCTGCACCATTAACCCTGACCAATACGACCCCGGAAAAAGTCTGAGTCATCGACAACTCCTGGTTAACCGTTCCTGACAGGATGGTAAGGTAATTTGCCCAATTGGCATTGTTGACGACATTCCCGTTAATATTCAGAATGAACGAGAAAACATTATTCTGTAAAGTCCCGTTGTTCGTAAAATCCCCGTCCACGAAAAGTGTATAGGTATTGTCAGGATAATTACTCAGTGTACCGTAATTAATAAAATAATTCCTGAAATTATTGGTGCTGCCATAGATCAATAAGGAACCATAAAATTCAGTCTGCGGGGAGGAAAGCACAAGATTTAACGCATAGGTTCCATTGTCCGCAGTTATTTTCAATGCGGGTAACGACGATTTATAGATTACGGCATTTGAAAGATAGCCACCATCAATCATTAGCTGACTGTTTCCTGTAAATTCAAGGGTATCATTTGAAAAATTAATATTGGTCCCGGTAAAACTCAGATCAGAATCGGCAATAACCCTGCCGGTTTGTGTACTTTTCGTGAAATTCGCAAGGGAAAAGGGTTGCCCGGAAGATATCTGCTGATTTCCCGATCCGCAGAAATTAAGGGAGGTGTTTGACATGATGCCTTCGTTGATCAGATTACCATAAACGTTCAGCGATAACCCGAAGTCGGTATTGTTTGAAACATCTCCGGCGTTTGTAAGGTTACCGTATACATTGAGTGTATAGTAATTGTTTGAAAGATTCTGTAAAATACCACCGGAAACAACCTGAATATTGTTACATGAATTTCCGTTCACATTCACGGATCATGCACAAAAGTTGTGGAGCAAAGAGTTAATAGAGATCTTTGCAGAAACT
>CAZDBX010000323.1:0-3010 GCA_964503805.1 uncultured Lentimicrobium sp.
ACCGGTTGTAGTACTTGAAGGTACAACCACGGAAATTTACAAAGGAGAAGAAATAAGGTTTATCATCGGCAACGCGAGCCATTTCAGCGACGCTGCCGGAGAAGAACTTGAAACCCGTTACAGTCTGCCGGTCCTGAAAAATTCAGGAAACTACCTGGGAATTAATTATCCTAATCCTTTTATAAGCAACACCCGTATTGACTATGTTATCCCTTCAGATGGCAGGGCGACCCTCAGCCTTTACAACACAGAAGGAAAAATGGTCAGGGTAATTGCGGATGGTTTTTTGATGGCAGGAATTTATAGCGTAAAAGTTGACGCCCGTGACCTTCAACCCGGAATTTATTTCTATTCTTTAAAAACAGACGGGGCTTTTCCTGTCAATGAAACAAAGCGGATGATTATTACCCGTTAATGAGTTTGTTTGTTTTGTGGTAACAGGGGCGTTAAGCCCCTGTTTTGTTTTAATAAATCAGGTATTCTGAGCAAAAGTCATTGAATTCAGATGATTTTTTTGTCATACTCCTATAAATTGATCCGCTATTTCTTCTTATTGATATTCAATCGATTATAACAAATACACTTTCATAGACTTCAGACATCCCATGCAGAAATCCGCCATTCTAAGGGTTTGAGATATTACCTTTTGACTGTTTTAAGATTAATCATTAGTCAGAAGCCTTCCTCCATGTAGCTTTTCTGCATGAACAGACGGGCAATTCTGCACCAAAGTTTATCTGAAAATGAAAAGTTATGATGCAAAGAGGGTTACTTTCCGGAAATCCATGCATTAACTTCTTGTTGCAAAGAGCAGGAAGAACTGATAATTGAAACACTTCGTTTAAACTTTGACAGCCCTGACCTGAAAAAAATCAAGAATCTTCAAGATAAACCGCAAACAACAAAACCCGATTATTAACAAAAAACCCCGTGAAAAATGAAAAAGAAAATTACACAAGCATTAACTGTGCTCATTGCTGCACTTCTGTTGACCGGACAATCCTATGCACAGTCAGACATCAGTGGTTCGGTTCTGTATCACTTCAAAGCGAATAAGCCGATCCCTTCGGTCAACCTTGAACTGATTGACTTAAACGGTGACGTTGTCGGGACTGCAACCACAGCACTTAACGGAACTTATTCATTTCCGAATGTACCTTTCGGAACCTATACCCTGCATGCCACCACGCAAATCTCAGCCGGCGGCATTACCATGGGCGACGCTTTGCTCATGTTTCTTCACCTGTGCAATTTTTATCAGTTTACACCCATTCAGTCACTTGCGGCCGATGTTAACGGCGACGGATCTGTAACATGGGATGACTACTGGACAGTTGTAATAGGCTGGTTTATTCAGGGATACCCGTTTCCGGCCGGCCCATGGGTTTTCGGAGATGTGGTATTTGACCATACCGGCGCCAAAACAAATGTCCCGACAATGGGAGGCTCAAGTTCTGGTGACGTCAATGGCACCTTTGTCCCTACAACCCGCGATTTCATTGCATTGCCTGAGATTAGTTACAACAAACAAGCCGTAAGCAACAACTTCACTGTCGAGATTTACGCCAATGACATTACAGAAGCCTCTGCTATGGGAATGGTTTTGGATTATCCGGCTGAAATGATTGAAATTACGAATGTTTCATGCCAGCTGGGAGAAACAAACATGGCAATTAGTAATGGCAGCATCAGGCTTTCATGGATCAATCAGCTTTTTGGCTCTACTTCCGTTGATCCCGGCAAACCTGTCATAACCATTCAGGCCTCCCTGACAGACCGTTACAATGGCAATGAGATCCTTTTCAGTATTAATCCCATAAGTCACTTCTGCGACGCCAATGGAGAACAGATCGAAACCCGGTATACGCTTCCGGCAATGACAGCTGTTGAAAATTACCTTGGAGCAAACTACCCCAACCCCTTCCATGAATCAACCCGGATTGATTTCATACTTCCGGAAGACGGAAAAGTTAGTTTATCGCTCTTCAATCAGCAGGGACAGTTAGTCAGGTCACTGATTGACAGCCATCTGCAAGCCGGTTCACATACATTTACTTTCAATGCTGAAGGGCTCCAACCCGGCATTTATTATTATAACCTGAAAACCAACGGAACAAACACTATCAACGAAACGAAACGAATGATCATTACCCGTTAATAATCATGCTGGTTTTGTGGTAAGCGGGAGGCATTCAGCCTCCCGCTTTTTTATTGATAACAGTTGCATTGATATTATCTTGACAATTTGTATATTTGCCCATCCGGTGATTTGTATATCATTCCAGGCTAAAATGAAAAGGCAAACCATTCATTGTCCGTTATATTTTGTCCACCGCATCATTGTAGCATCCTTTCTCCTGTTTTTTTGCGTTGCCTGCTCCGACGATAATAAAAACCAATCACAGTCAGCAGCAACCGGTTTTATCAACACCCGCAGTCAGCAGGACTTCAGAATCATCGCCGAGGGCTTCCTCAAAAATGCTGAATACGACAGCGCATTCAGGTATTTCAGCCTTGCGCTCAGATCATTGGAATCCAATGAGGAATGGGAGAAATACATTTCGACACTCCTGAAAATGACTGATACACAGCGGTCGAAAGGGAATACGGATAAAGCGCTCCAGCTGACTGACACGGCCGAAATCATCCTCAACCGCCACCTCTCCTCCAACAGGCAGCTTCTGGCAGACATCAGGCACAAGCAGGGAGTGTTGTCCATTGACCGCGGACAATTCGATCAGGCCATCAGCCTGCTCAATGAAAGTATTGAGATCAGAATTGCAGCCAGTGGCAGTGAGGACACGCTCCTGGCCATGACTTATAACGGCCTTGGCAACCTGTTTTTTTTCAAAGGAGATTATGACGGCGCCCTGAGGTCATACACCCGCGCCTATGAACTGGCCCTGAAAAGGAAAATTCCCGAAGACGCCGATCTGGCCATGTTTATTCAGAATACCGGTATCATTCATGCCCAAAAAGGAGACTACGAAAAAGCGGAAACTGCCTTTGC
>CAZDBX010000324.1:0-3007 GCA_964503805.1 uncultured Lentimicrobium sp.
GCCGGAATGCCCGCTGATCAGGCTGACTTTATCTTTGAGAAGAGCGATTGTTTGACCCTTCCCTTCTCCGGTCAGTGCAGAAGTGCGGATACAACTGTATCCCAAAGATGAATAGAGGGTGAACAGTTCATCAAGGCGGCCCAGTTCCGGGCCGGTTATCAGGTCACATTTATTGAAAAGGATTGCGGCCGGGATATGATACGCTTCGGCAGTAACCAGAAAGCGGTCGATAAAGCCGGTAGATGTTCTTGGCTTTGACAAGGTTACCATCACCACTGCCTGATCAACATTGGCCGCAATGATGTGCGACTGCTTCGACAACCGGGTGGCTTTCCGGATTATAAAGTTCTGACGAACGCTGATGCTTTGTATCAGGCCGACCTCCATATCCGGCTGCAGTATAAACTTCACTTTGTCCCCAACCGCCAAAGGATTGGTTGAACGAATTCCCCTGATTCTGAAATTACCCTTCAGCTTGCATTCTGTTACAATGCCTCCGGGCGACATAACGGTGCACCAGCTCCCGGTCGAACGAACCACAATGCCTTCATGAAGATCCATAGCAACAGATATTATTAATCCTTGAAACATGCACCCTGAAATCACATTTGCCTGAAAGCCCTGTTACCGTTTAGAAAATCCACCCGGACCAGCGCTGAAATCCGCCTCTCCTGCAAATGAAGTCAGTATACATTCTTTAAAAACAGTTCTTCACTGCCTCAAAAATCCAGGAAAATCCTGGCCCTTCACTTTTGAACTCCGGCCTGCCCGTAATTCCACTATTCATTAATCGCCTGCGGCAAGCCTTTAATTTCAACTATTTTAAAAAGATTTTACTGCAAAATAAAGCATAAACATTGCAGGAAGCTAAATTTCTTTATATATTTGTCTCTATTCGGGAATGATCTGAACTTACTGCCTGCCGCTAACCCTTATTTTTCAACGATTCTTTCTGCCTGCCAATTCCCAATGCAAGTCAATTCAAAGTCATTTCAAATACACTTTATTTGACCAAATCCTGGAACTATGGAAAGATACTTTACTTTGCTGATTTCACCATTATTGTTTATCTGTCTGTATTTATACCTTAAATACAGGTATCCCAAAGGAGAATTCGGATTGCTTTTCAGGGCATTGCTATACGGACTTGTCATTGCTATACCGCTTGTTGCAGTGGATCAGGCCGCACATTATCTCAGGATAGACGGCGCCATGAGTTTGCGCAGGATGATTATATACTCTTTTGTTTTCATTGGCTTTGCCCATGAGTTTTCGAAATTCCTGCCCCTGCATTATGATATCACACGCAGGAAGATCTTCGGCGGTGCTGCGGATGGAATTGTATATGCCATGGCTATTTCCCTGGGATTGACCACTGTCTTTACAATTTATTATTCATTTTTTGGCAATCACACCGAGGGAGACTGGCTGTACCTGATCACCATAGGGCCAATGAACACCCTTTTTGCCGTGATTCTGGGATTTTTCACCGGAATGGGCAAAATGCGCAAAAACCGTTTTATCGATTCCATGACAGGCCTCGGGGCAGCAACTTTCTTTCACGGAATATTCCGCTTCACCCTGCTGAGCAATGATATTCTCTTCTTTACTGCCTTTGCGGCCGGTACGCTGCTGATCGCATTCATCCTGATTCAACGAAGCAGATACATCAAACCGGATTCAAAGTAAACGGTAAATCTTTCCCGGAAGACTTTTCACGATTCCCTCAAATTCGAGGTTAAGCAATGCAGCGGCTACCTTGCTGGTTTGCATTCCTGAGCTGATACAAATCCTGTCGAGGCTGCATTCTCCGTTTTCCTGAAGTATTGCCACTACCGCCTCTTCATCGGGTTTCAGCTGAACAAACAGTTTGCGTTGTGTAGCCGAGGGCTTGTCTGCCGGTTTGTCCCACCCCATGATGTACATGACATCAGCGGCCGACTGCAACAGGGCAGCGCGGTTGGTCTTGATCAGGTTGTTGCAGCCTTCCGACATCGGGTCACCAATTCTTCCGGGAACCGCAAACACATCACGGTTGTATGAATTCGCTATGTCCGCCGTAATCAGGGCACCTCCCTTTCCGCCAGCCTCAATTACAATGGTGGCATCGGCCAATCCTGCAATCACCCGGTTGCGCCGGGGAAAATTCTCCCTGTCGGGATTGGTACCACTCAGGAACTCTGTGATCAGCCCGCCATGCTCCTGCATTCGCTGGGCCAGGATATTATTCTGCGAGGGATAAATCCTGTCGAACCCGTGTGCAAGCACGCCGACGGTCCTTAACCCTTCATCCAGGGCCGATTTATGGGCGCAGGTATCAATTCCGTATGCCAGTCCGCTGACCACCAGTACATCCAGTTCCTTCAGTCCGGCGATCAGCCTGCGGCACATTTCACGCCCGTATTCCGTTGCGCGCCGGGTACCCACCACACTCACAATTCTTGGCGCATTCAGATCGGCATTTCCAAGGGAATAGACCAACACCGGGCTGTCGGCACAATGCTTCAGGCGCTCAGGGTAACCTTTCTCCGTAAAAAAGCTTGTGTTGATGCTGTATTTCTGCACAAATTCAACCTCTTCGCCGGCTCTTTTCAGAACATCGCGATTGTTAAAAATTACATCAACGGTAGTTTCACCTATCCCCGGGATCTTCCGCAAAGCCTGACGGCTTTCCCTGAACACCGCTTCAGGACTTCCGGTGTATGAAACCAACTTACGCGCGTTGATATCGCCAATGCCCGGAATCAGGGTTAAGGCAATCTGATAAAGGAGTACTTCAGCTTCCATAAACAGAATCAATGTTGTACGGGGAAATTATTATAATTTGACCGGAATGCTTTATAGGTGTTGGTTTCAGAAGATTGTAACAGCATACAACTTACTTTTAAATATTTCTCCACTAAGCGAAGCACTGAGCCTGGAGAAGTGGCACAAAGGCACCAGATAGCACATAACCTGTTTTTCTCATTTAGTGATACTTAGTGTCTTCGTGTCTTTGTGGCAAATT
>CAZDBX010000325.1:0-2994 GCA_964503805.1 uncultured Lentimicrobium sp.
CCCATTTTCAGCAGCGGGGAGCGGATGGCCAAAGTGAAGCAGGCAAAGGTTCAGGTGGAAAAAACACAAATTGCGGAGGAGCAGGTGGGCAGCAGCCTTAAAATTCAACACGAGAATGCTGGAAGCGAATTGCGCAACGCCCTGCTTACCTATGGCACTACAAAGCAGAACCGCGAACTCTCGGGAAAAATATACCTGCGTACAAGTATTAAATTTCAGGAAGGGATTGCCGGCAGCCTCGATCTGATGAATGCCCACAATCAATACCTGAATTCACAATCACAATACATCAGCGCTTCTCTCAATGTGCTTAACAGAAGCGTGGCGATGGAAAGCCTGCTTGAAAATCCGGAATAGAAAAGCAAAAACCCTGAAATATCCATGAAAACAAAAATCTTCAAAATATTACCTCAAATGAAAAAAGTCATTTCACTCATCGCCATTGCAGGCATGCTGGTAGTATCATCCTGCAGACAGGATAATAGTCCTGAGGCCCTGCGGAAACAACTCGATGCCTATCACAAAGAATCGAAGGAAATCGATATCAGGATCAAAGAACTGGAAAAACAACTGGCAGGGTTGGAGAATGGCAGTGATAAAGTCAATCGCGTCCCCGTTGTGCTTGAGGAGGTTGCTCCCGCCTTGTTTGAACATTATGTAGAAGCCGGCGGGAATGTTGAAGCGGTGCGCGAAGCCTTTATCAGTCCGGAAATCAGTGGACAGATTACAACGATATATGTGAAGGAAGGCGACAAGGTTCAGAAAGGTCAGCTACTGGCTCAGCTCAACACACAGGTTACCCGTAAGTCGATAGAGGAGGTTCAGACCTCCCTGAAACTGGCCACCGATCTTTTTCAGCGTCAGCAGCGGTTATGGGATCAGAAAATCGGCTCCGAAATGCAGTACCTCGAAGCGAAAAACAACAAGGAAAGCCTTGAAAACCGCCTTGCAACCCTCAACGCTCAACTGGATATGGCGAGGGTGGTATCACCGGTTTCAGGGGTGGTTGAGCGGGTTGCACAGAAAAACGGAGAGCTGGCCATGCCCGGCATGACCATGATCCATGTGATCAATCTTGACGAGCTCTTTGTTAAAGCAAATGTCTCTGAAGCGCTGCTGCCCTTCATCAGGAAAGGTGATGAAATAGTGCTGAAGTTCCCCTCATATCCTGAAGTTTCCAGAAAACTCAGGGTCGACAGGATTGGCAGCAACATCAATCCAGGCAACAGGACTTTTGAAGTGCAGGTGAAGTTTGACAATACTGACGGAACCATCAAGCCCAATATGATGGCCTCACTGCTGATCAACGATTACCGGAACGAACAGGCATTGATTATCCCTTCGCGCCTTATCAAGGAAGACCTGAAGGGCAAATACATCTATACCGCGAAAAGCAACAGCCCTGATTTCGTCGCGCAGAAGGTTTACATACAGGCCGGAAGAAGCTTTCTCGGCCGTACCGAAGTCATCTCGGGACTCAAAGAGGGTGATAAGATCATTCAGGACGGATTTAACCGGGTAAGTGACGGGGTATATCTTTCTGTAGATTCAGTTAAAACGGCAAAATAATACTACAATGTCAGAACAAAACAGTAAACCCAGAGATTTCGGAATAACCACCTGGGCGCTCAGAAATAAAAATACGGTATTCCTGCTGATGTCAATTCTGATGTTCTTCGGGATATACTCCTACACTTCGCTGCCCAAGGAACTTTTTCCCGATATCGTGATCCCGACGGTAATGGTTCAGACCATATATCCCGGGAACCCGCCGGTGGATATTGAGAACCTTATCACCCGTCATCTGGAGAAGGAAATCGAGTCTGTTGACGGCATCAAAGAGCTTTCCTCAACTTCAAGCCAGGATGTGTCAAATATTTTCGTTGAGTTCAACACGGATGTGGATATCAAAACCGCGCTTCAGGATGTGAAGGACGCTGTGGATAAGGCAAAAAACGACCTTCCGTCTGATTTGCTTGAGGATCCCATGGTTACAGATATTGACTTTACCGAGTTTCCCATTATCAACATCAATCTCTCGGGCGATTACAGCATCAATGAATTGAAAACCTATGCAGAATACCTTGAAGATGAAATAGAAACATTTCAGGAGGTTTCAAAGGTTGAGATTAAAGGTGTAACAGAAAAGGAAATTAAGGTGCAGGTAGATCAGCATAAGCTGGATGCCGTGGAATTGAGTTTCGGGGATATAGAAAGCGCGATAAAGAATGAGAATGTCTCCATGTCAGGCGGCGATGTCAGGGTAGGCCGCGATCGCCGTGCTTTAAGGATTTCCGGAGAGTTCACTACGGTGGAGGAAATTGCCGGCATCATCATCAAGCATGAGGATGGCAATATTGTATATCTGCGCGATTTGGCAGATATAAGTTTTGGTTTCGAGGACCCTGACAGTTATGCAAGGCTGAACAGGCAGCCGGTCGTTTCATTACAGGTAGTGAAAAAGGGCGGGGAGAACCTGTTGAATGCTACCAAAAAGGTTTTCGACCTGCTGGATGAAGCCCGCGCTTCCAAAGCCATCCCCCAGGACCTGGTGATTACCATAACCAACGACCAGTCGGAGGAGATCCGCAACCAGCTGAGCAACCTCGAGAACAGCATGATCATGGGGATTATATTCGTGATCGGTATCCTGTTTTTCTTCCTGGGGACCCGTAATTCACTCTTTGTGGCATTATCCATTCCGCTTTCCATGTTTATCTCATTCATGGTCATGGGCCTGATGGACTTCCGCATCAATATGATGGTGCTTTTCTCCCTGATCCTTGCATTGGGCATGCTGGTCGACAACGCCATAGTGGTTATTGAAAACTTCCACCGTTTTACCGATGAACTGGGTTTAAAGCCTTTCGAAGCAGCCCGAAGGGCTGTCGGTGAAATTGCAGTACCTGTCATCACTTCAACTGCCACCACCCTGGCCGCATTCTTCCCGCTGATTTTCTGGGATTCCATCATGGGTGAGTTTATGAAGTACCT
>CAZDBX010000326.1:0-2991 GCA_964503805.1 uncultured Lentimicrobium sp.
TTATGCGCCAAGCATAAAGCGCTTAAATCCTGTAACGGTAAGGTCCTTATCCAGTTTACGAAGATATTCGCCTACTGAAAGTTTGTTATCCCTGACAAATTCCTGATTCAGCAGGGTGCTTTCCTTGTAGAATTTGTTGAGTTTGCCAATGGCGATTTTCTCAACCATTTCTTCGGGTTTACCTTCCTGACGGGCCTGTTCCTTGCCGATTTCTATTTCGCGGGCAATGGTTTCAGCCGGTACATCATCCTTGTCAACAGCCACGGGAGCCATGGCAGCAATCTGCATAGCCACTTCATGACCGGCCTGGTCGATGCCTTCTGCTCCGGTTTTGTTTAACCCGAGAATGGTTGCAAGACGGTTACCCGGATGATTGTATGCAAATACGCGGGGCGCACGGATAACCTCAAAGTGAGCCAGTTCCATCTTTTCACCCGTTTTACCGATCATTTCGGTGATATTCTCTTCAACATTACGTCCGTTGACGTTCAATGCTTTAAATTCTTCAACCGTGGAAGGCATGTTTTCAATAGCCTTAGACATCAGGAGATTAGAGAAATCAACAAATTCCTGATTCTTTGCCACGAAATCGGTTTCACAATTGAGCATAAAAACGGCGGCATAATCTTTGGCCTCATTGGTACGTGCAAGCACAATACCTTCGTTGGCATCTTTGTCGGCGCGTTTGGTGGCCAGTTTCTGACCTTTTTTACGCAGATAGTCGATGGCTTTTTCATAATCACCATCATTTTCCTGAAGCGCCTTTTTGCAATCCATCATACCGGCACCGGTCATCTGGCGCAGTTTATTGACGTCAGCAGCAGTTATATTTACCATAAATTCAGACAATTAAGTAAAGTTAATGAATTATTTGCGGGGGCCGGGTTTTTTACCCAGTGGTTTACGGGTGCCAGGCTTACGTGAACGGCTGTCTCCACCGGCTTCGTCGGCAGGGGTTGCCTTAGCGCGAAGACGCTCAGTACCGCCAACGGCATCCTCATCTTCATCCTCGTCAAGGTCAAAATCGCGGTCAAGCCTTCCTGATGCACCCTCTTCCCGGTCTTCCTCAGCACGTTTATCGCGGTCAATTTTTCTTTCCATAAGCCCTTCCTCGATTGCCTGAACCATTTTACCTATGATAAGGGAAATTGATTTTGAAGCATCGTCGTTGGCGGGAATCGGGAAATCAACCAGGTTGGGATCAGAATTGGTGTCCACAATGGCGAAAGTGGGAATATTGAGCTTGCGGGCTTCCGCAATAGCAATATGTTCCTTTACGATATCAACAACAAACAGTGCGGCCGGAAGGCGGCTGAGGTCGGCAATGGAACCAAGGTTCTTCTCCAGTTTTGCACGCTCGCGGGCAATCTGCAGGCGCTCACGCTTGGAGATATTCTCAAAACTGGGACTGCTCATCAGTTTGTCGATGGATGACATTTTACGAACCGCCTTACGGATGGTTGCGAAATTGGTCAGCATTCCACCGGGCCAGCGCTCAGTAACATAAGGCATTGCAACCGATTTCACATGGTCGGCAACGATTTCCTTTGCCTGCTTCTTTGTAGCAACAAAAAGGACTTTTTTACCTGATTTGGTGATCTGCTTCATCGCTGCGGCAGCTTCATCAATCTTGGCTATGGTTTTGTAAAGGTCGATAATATGAATGCCGTTACGCTCCATAAAAATATAGGGAGCCATATTGGGATTCCATTTACGTTTGAGATGTCCGAAATGTGAACCGGCATCCAGTAATTCGTCAAAAGTTGTTCTTGCCATTTAAATTTTTGTTAATTGTTTACATTCTGTGAAAATCAATCACCGGGTAGCGCTGTTTCAGGCGACTGCTGAATAAATCAGAGGTCCCGGCAATTTAGATACTAAACACCATTCAGGATTAACGCTTGCTGAACTGGAATTTTTTGCGGGCCTTCTTCTGGCCGGGCTTTTTCCTTTCAACCATTCGCGGATCCCTTCTCATCAATCCTTTAGCTTTGAGGGGAGGACGGTTTTCAGGATTCAGTTCACACAGCGCTTTTGAAATGGCAAGGCGAAGGGCCTCTGCCTGACCGGTAATTCCACCACCATCAAGATTGGCTTTGATATCATATTTGCCAAGTGCATCAGAAATTTCAAGCGACTGGGTAACTACATACTGCAAAGTACCTGTGGGGAAATATTCCTTGTAATCCCTTCCATTGACTGTAATGGATCCATTCCCGTCTTTCATATAGATACGGGCTACGGCAGTTTTACGTCTGCCAAGGGCGTTGATCACTTCCATTGTTATTTGATTGAATTAAGGTTAATCAATTGTGGCTGCTGCGCCTGGTGCGGATGCTCAGGCCCGACATACACCTTAAGGTTACGGTAAAGGGCATCGCCCAGCTTATTGCTCGGCAGCATTCCCCTTACTGCATGCTCGATAATCCGCTCAGGGAATTTCTGCATGAGTTCCTGCGGGGTGGCAAAACGCTGCCCGCCGGGGTAACCGGTATGACGAACATAAACCTTATCAGTAAGTTTTTTGCCCGTGAGCTTGATTTTCTCGGCATTGATGACAATTACATAGTCGCCACAGTCAAGATTGGGGGTGAAATTTGTTTTGTATTTACCCCTGATCAGGTTGGCAACTTTGCTTGCAAGGCGGCCCAGTGTCTCGCCTTCTGCATCAACCAGCACCCAGTTCTTCTGAATGTTATCGGGTGTGGCCGACAAAGTTTTATAACTTAATGTGTCCATTTGTTAAATGAATTATTGATGAAAAACAATAAAACCGGCCGTCAGGATTACTGATCACGGGCATGAGATTCAGCAATTTACGACCCAGCCTTTCAGGTGGATAAGCTTCTCGCGCTTCAGGTTACGGCCATTCACGGATACACTTATCCCTTAAAAAGGGGTGCAAAGGTAGAAGTATTTTTTCTATTTAACAAATTTGTAAACAATTAATTGTTGATAAACCGGTGAGCATTTTCTGATGGGAAAAGGTAA
>CAZDBX010000327.1:0-2968 GCA_964503805.1 uncultured Lentimicrobium sp.
TAACCCCCGGCCGGTCATTTTGTTTATGATCCGTATTGCCTCGGGTAATCGATGGAATGGTGCAACCCCCGGCTTTCCTTGCGGTCAATGGCCATTTGAATGATCAGCCCCGCTACTGTTATCATATTCCGCAATTCGCAGATTTTTTCGGTAAGCACGGATTTTTCGTAAAGGTCCTCTGTTTCTTCCTGAAGTATCTGCAGGCGATCGAGCGCGCGTTTCAGCCTGAGGTTTGACCGGACAATGCCCACGTAATTGGTCATGATTCCCTGCAATTCTTTCAGCGACTGGGTAATCAGGATCATTTCCTCATTGAAGACAGTGCCCTTGGCATCCCAATCGGGGATCTCATTCACAAATCTACTCGTTCCTGCAAGCTTTACGGCATGTTGCGCGGCCCGGTGAGAGAAAACAAGCGATTCCAGCAGAGAGTTGGATGCCAGGCGGTTGGCTCCGTGCAAGCCCGTAGAAGCACATTCGCCGGAGGCATATAGATGATGAATGGTACTTCTTCCAAACTCATCCACCTTAATGCCTCCGCAGGTATAGTGGGCCGCCGGTACCACCGGGATCATATCCCTGGTCATATCAATGCCGATACTCAGACATTTGGCATAAATGGCCGGGAAATGCCCCAGTATCTGCTGCATATCCAGGTGCCGTGCATCCAGGCACACATAATCATCTCCACTGATTTTCAGCTCATTGTCGATTGCCCTGGCCACGATATCACGGGGGGCCAGCGACAGCCTTGCATCGTACTTCTGCATAAACTCCTTCCCCTGCCGGGTTTTCAGTACCGCCCCGGAACCACGCAATGCTTCCGTGATCAGAAAGGAAGGTTTTTCGGCAGGATTATAGAGCGATGTGGGATGAAACTGAATAAACTCCATTTTGTCCACCTCTCCTTTTGCCCGGCGCACCATGGCGATACCATCGCCCGTTGCAACCGGAGGGTTGGTGGTGGTTGCATACACGTTTCCGGCCCCACCGGTGGCAAGCATGGTTGTTTTTGCCAGAATGGTAATAATCTGATGGTTGGCCTTATTCAAAGCGTAGGCGCCGTAGCAGTCAATTTCCTTTGCATTTTTCTCCACCTCTTCGCCAAGGTGGTGCTGGGTCAGCAGGTCAATGGCAAAATGATTCTCAAGGATTTCGATGTTCCTGTTTTCCCTTACCCGCTGCAACAAAATATTTTCTATCTCCGCCCCGGTCTGGTCCTTGTGGTGCAGCACCCTGAATTCGGAATGCCCGCCCTCTTTGGCCAGATCGTACTGACCGGCAGGATTTTTATCAAAAGCGACCCCCCAGTCAATCAACTCTCTCACCCTTTCGGTGGATTCGGTAATGGTGATCCGCACAATTTCCGGATCGCTCAGTTCGTCCCCGGCAATCATGGTATCACGGATGTGCTTTTCGTATGTATCCGGCGTGTACATTACCGCTGCAATACCGCCCTGTGCATAACGGGTCGCACTTTCAACAGCCTCGCTTTTGGTAACAATACAGACTTTACCAAACTGAGCCACCTTGAGGGCATAGCTCAATCCGGCGATGCCGGTTCCGATCACCAGAAAATCTACTTTTTTTCGCATGACGCCAAATTTTCAGGCATCAAAATTACTACATAAACCGGTCTGAGTGCTGATTATCTCCTTAAATTCATCACATATACCCGGGCAATCCGGCATTTCTTCCTGCCCGGAAAAGAGGAAATTATTCAGACCATAATCACAGGCAGGGAAAATTAAATCTCCAGCAGGGCCATGGCGGGTTCAGCACCATCGAAAAGCATCCTTTCGGGATTTTCAAGCATCTCCTTTACCTTTACCAGAAAACCGACCGACTCGCGCCCGTCGATCACCCGGTGGTCGTACGAAAGAGCCACATACATCATGGGGGCAATTACCACCTTTCCGTCCACAGCTATCGGGCGCTCAACGATATTATGCATCCCGAGGATGGCGCTCTGCGGGGGATTGAGTATCGGGGTCGACATCATGGAGCCGAAAACGCCGCCGTTGGTGATGGTAAATGTTCCGCCGCTCATCTCATCCAGGGTGATTTTGTTGTCGCGGGCTTTAACGGCAAGTTCCTTGATTTTCTTCTCAATCTCCGCCAGGCTCAGGCTTTCAGCATTCCTTACAACCGGCACCACCAGTCCTTTGGGGGCACTTACGGCGATACCGATATCAGCATAATCATGAAAAATCATCTCATCCCCGTCAATCATGGCATTCACCTGGGGATAATGCTTTAATGCGATGGTTACTGCCTTGGTAAACAAAGACATAAATCCCAGGGAAACCCCATGTTTTTCCTTGAAACTGTCATTGTATTTTTTTCTGAGTTCCATGATCCGGCCCATGTTCACCTCGTTGAAAGTGGTAAGCATGGCGGTTTCATTTTTCACGGAGACCAGCCGCTGGGCGAGCTTTTGCCTGAGGGTGCTCATTTTCTTCCGCTCGGTGTCGCGCGTGCCGCCCCATTCAGCGGAAGGCATATTTCCGGCTGGAGGCAGCGTTCGTGATCCGGCGGCAGCCACTTCCTCAATATCGGCTTTTTCAATCCTGATGCGATTGATGTAATCCAGGATATCTTTCCCCGAAACATTCTTTTCCTTCATTACCTTGCGGGCCAGCGGAGAAATATGCAGGTTATAATCTCCGGCTGCGGTGACGTCTTCTGCTATTGTTTCCGGCTTTGCAGCACTTGCGGTATCCGGCTCCGGTTTAACAGTGGTATCCGGTTCCGGTTTGGGTGAAGGTACCGGAGCTGCAGCGGGTCTTGCAACGGCAGTGTCAATCTGTGCAACTACCGCACCTACTTTTATGGTTTCACCTGCCTGCACAAGAATTTTTACAATACCCTCCGCTGAAGCATTAATGGTCAGGGTAGCCTTATCCGAATCAATTTCGGCTATTTCGGCGTCTCTTTCCACAAAATCGCCATCATTCACCAGCCACGA
>CAZDBX010000328.1:0-2961 GCA_964503805.1 uncultured Lentimicrobium sp.
ATCTTTAACATAAACCGGACTTCCGGGCAGCGGCATAGCCACCTGAACATTCATAATATCTTTTACACTTGCAAATTTCCCGGTCAACCTTACAGAATTGCTTTCCTTATCGGTTTGCGCCTTGCCGGCAGGCAAATCGATTCCTGAGCGGTTGATGGCTTCCACAACCTGGTAAAGCGATATTTTATACAGTTTTAATTTATCCTGATCTGCCTTCACCTGAATTTCACGTTCTTCACCACCCAGCATCGTAATTTCGGCAACGCCTTTAAGCTGCTGCATCTGAGGCAGGTAATCATCTTTCATTTTCTGGTAAAACTCAGTTGCCGGCAGGTTACTTGTTGCGCTGATCGAAATGATCGGCAGATCGTTCGGAGAAACCTTGCTCATGACCGGACTTAAGATATCGTCAGGCAGGTCTTTGCGGATATTGTCAATGTAGCGCTGGGCATCCTGCATGGCAATGCTCAGATCCGTGCCATATTTCAGGTTGGCGATAATGACAGAGGCATTGGGCATCGATTTGGTTTCCAGGTAGTCAACACCTTCAAGATTCGACAATGCATCCTCTATCTTTCTGGATACAGAGGTTTCAACTTCATCCGGCTCTGCCCCGGGATACATTGTTTTTATTACTATGACCGGTTGGTTAAAGTCGGGCAACAGCTCATAGCCCAGATTTTTAAAACCTATGATCCCCAAAAGGGTAAATACGCTGAAAAGCACGATAATCAGCGACGGCCGGTTGATTGATATTTTTGTAATGTTCATGATCTGCACCTATTAATTGACAATTACATTTGCTCCGTCAAAAAGATTGACGAATCCGTTGGTAACAATGATGTCGCCGCTCACCAGGCCTGCCGAAACAATGACTTTATTCTCCACCCTTTTTGAAACAGTGATGTCACGGAGAACTGCCTTCCCGTCTTTCACCAGGTAAACCTGTGGTTGAATGTTTGACCCGACAATTGCAGATGCAGGGACAATGAGGTGTTTTTCAGAATCAGTATTTTTCCGTTGTACTTTGCCGAACATTCCTGACTTGATTTTCAGATCGGCCGTATTGCTTACCGTAAACTGAACCGGAAAACTATTTCCCATATTGGATTTACTACCTGTCATGGTCAGTCTCCCGGTGAGAACAGTTCCGGGATAAACATCCGGTGAAAGCGTGTACAATTCATTCATTGAAAATTGATTCAATTCGCCTTCAGGCACGTTGGCCGTGAACCTCAGCTGCGAAATATCCGTTATCTGCAGCAGGGGAATGCCCGGGGCAGCAAAAGCCCCTTCCTCGGTCAGTTTGGCTGTAACAATTCCGTTAAAAGGCGCATGAATGGTTGTTTTCTTTATTTGTTCAAGTAAAGTAGCCTTTTGCACCCGGGCCGATCGCAAAGCCAGGTCAGTCTTTTCTAACTGTATACCCTGAACAGCTTCTGCTTTGGCAAGAATCATATAACGCTGAAGATCGTCTTCCAACCCTTCAATCTGAATTTCAACAGTTTGCAGCTGAAGTTTCAACAGGGCATTGTCCAGTTGAATGAGAGGCTGCCCCTTTTTGACTGTACTTCCCACATCAACAAGCACTGAATTAATCCTGCCCTGTAACTCCGAGCTGATTTTCGTTTCTTTATTGGGCTCAAAAGTCCCGGGACAGGAGATGTCATTGTCGATGCTTTCTGCCTGCAGCGTAATCGCCTGCACTTTGATGGCCTCTTCCTTGTTGTACTGATAAACTCTGTTTATCGTGGTTTCCTTGTTGCCCCTGAGCCTCAGGATCATTATGGCAACGATTGCCACTGCCAGGATTAAATAGATTATTTTTTTCATGGTGATTATTTTTGAATCATGAGTTTTAGTTGTTTTCAGAAAGCAGATTTCCGGTTACGCGCTTGTATTCAAGTTCGGCCCTGCGCAGATCAATCAATGCCGCAATATAATTTTGCTGTGCTTCACGAAGGGCATTGTCTGCCAGAATCACATCCGTAATATTTGCTGTTCCCTGACTGTTTTGCAAAACGGTATTGCTGTATATCTTTTCAGCAAGATCAACCTGGGCGCTCACCGTTACGATGGTGGCACTTGCAATACTGTACTGCATCCCGGCATTAATCAGGTCGAGGCGGGCTTTTTCTGCTACCATTTCCTTCTGAACCATTGACTTATCTACTTCAATCTTTTTCCCGGCAATCTTACGTTTTGTACCCATCCCATTGAACAGCGGCACTGAAAGCTGCACACCAACATAACCTATGGGATGGAAATTGAAAAAGCTGTCGGATCCTGTGGTGCCAAAGCCGTTACTACCATATACGCCATATGCGTTCAGCGAAGGCAGGCGTGAATTTTTCAGCGCATTCACCTCCGACAGACTGAATTCCAGTTTCTTTTCGATCAACAGCATATCCGTGATTGTCCCGGGCCTGAAATCAACTTCAGCTATTGAAGTTTCGTGCACTGACACATTGATGGAATCGGTAACCGGCTTCCCCATCAGGAATTTCAGCGCATTCAGGGCCTGCCTGTGCCGGGATGATATCGTATTTCGCTGGGTAATTAACTGCTCCAGTTGGAGTTTCAGCCTGTCAACGTCAGTACTTTTGGCTAACTGCTGTTGATAAAGTAAAGTCGCTGTTTGCACCAGTTTACTGGTATTAACAATATTGCTATCCATGTACGCTAACTGATTCAAAAGAACCTGGACATTGTAGTAAACGCCGGATACCTCCATCACTACATCCTCATCTGTTTTAATCTTTTGTATTTCAGCAAGTTCAACAGCTATTTCCGTGCTTTTTATTGCCCCCAGTCCAACCGGATTGAAGAGCGGCACAGCAAGCTGCAGGTTTGCATTCAGGTTCTGAGGTACACCGAACTGAATCTCTTTGTACGCGCCTTCCGGACCTCCAAAAGCAGCCTGGGGCATGATCTGATAGGGCTGATCGGTATAATACCGGT
>CAZDBX010000329.1:0-2956 GCA_964503805.1 uncultured Lentimicrobium sp.
CATTTCCTTGCATGGTTGTATGAGAGAGACACACAGTACCCCAGATTTATGAGGTGCATTATTTCGACTTTCAGGGATGAGATGATAAGGGAAACCACCTGATTGTAAATGAAGTATGATCCATAGACTTTATAATCCATGGCAGATTACCAACTCCGGTGAAAAGGAAGCTGACAAGCAGCTCTCTGTTCAGAAGGACGACGGGGAGCAGATGTTTGTCATGCACGGACTCAGACTGTCATCACGGTATCACCGAACCCAGATGGCCGGTGAGTGTGACTTTGTTGTCCTGACAAGGCTTGGCATTATGGTCATCGAGGTAAAGGGCGGAATAATAGGCTACGGGAATCAACCGGAAGGAGGAACCGGATACTACCGCCTTGTGGGCGACAGGAAAAAAGAATCTCTCGACAATCCTTTCATTCAGGTCGACGGTAATGCCGATGCCATTCAGAAATACCTTCTGGAAAAGAATCTCCGGAACATCTTCGTAGGTAAGATGGTATGCTTTCCGGAATGCTCGTTCAACCGGAATTCCATTGGACAGGAGGATCTGTGGCACAGGGACCATGAGCAAACGCTATCCGGGATGATAATAGCCTCGCTTGAGCGGCAGCGGCAGAAGTTTCATGAAACGGAAATCCGGAACGGTGGTGCAAGATATATTCAGTGGAGGGAGCTTGATGAGGATGATATGAATCGCATCTGCGATGCCCTCGAACCTGAGTTCAGCCCTTCAGTGCAGAAGTCTCTTGTTAAACTTAACCTTGCGGAAGCCGATCGTCGGACAAGGGAAGGATTGGCTATCCTGAGCGGACTGAACGAAAACCGCAGATTGATTATTCAAGGCCCGCCCGGAAGCGGCAAGTCGACCTATGCCATGGACATCATCACACGGCTGTGCAGGAATGAAGGCCTGCAGGGCCTCTACATATGCTGGAACGAGCTCCTGCTTGAGGAGATGAGATCAAGATTGGCAGACCCGGATTTTGATATACCACAGAATAAAATTACCGCAAAGCTGTATTTTGACCTTGCATGTGATCTGGGAGAGCTGTCTGGCGACAAGTCCCTGGTGCCGACGACGCAGACGGTGAAAAGGGGAGGAGTGAGAGAGTGTGTCAAGGGCGCAGTGTCGAAGATAGGATCACGGGGTAAAATTGAAAAGTATGATTTCATCGTGGTTGATGAGGCGCAGGATATTTTTGACAAGGGTATTGATCATGTTATAAAAGCCCTGCTGAAGGTCAACAATCCGCTTCAAAACGGCAGGTATTATATCTTTTACGACGACAGCCAGGATTATCCCGGATCTGATGACCTTGGTTATTATGTACGCACACGCGACATGTTCAAGGCCAATGCCGCATCCTATGCCCTGACTGCATCACTGAGGGTCAGCACCGGCCACGGTATCAGTGAACTCATTAATGATGCCTCCGCGGGTAGAGTTGACACAGGCAGGGATTACGGAGAGGACGTTGTTGTCAGGGAGTGGACGGATCCTGAGGAGGCGCTGAGGATTATCAGGCAGGCGGTGACAGGTGAAAAAGCCGTATCGGGCTTTGGCCCCGAAAGCATCATGGTACTCTTCAGTTTTGATCTGCTGAAGGAGCCTTCACCTTTTTCTGAGCTGCTGTCAGCAGAAAGTGCATTTGAACTCCTTCGGCCCGACAACTGCTGGGAGCATACTGGCAAAATAAGATACACAACCATACTGAAAGCCAAGGGTCTGGAACGCGATGTGATTATATTGGTCTGCTCATCCCTTCAACAAAAGTTGAATACTTATCAGTTGTTCATCGGAGCTTCCAGAGCCAGATGCAAAGTATACATTTTAACACAAAATATTAACCGGAACTTAAAATGATAAAAATACTTCACACCTCTAACCTGCACATCGGTAACCGTCTCCACCAGGCTAGCCCGTAACGGCCAGGGATACAGCTCTGTTGCGATTGTTGGTTTATCAGCCGGTATAGAATTTAATGCCATTGGCTTTCAGAAACAGTTTTATTATTTCGGCATGGAGGCAATGGCCAACCAGGAACTTTGGCTGGTAACTGATTGTCACTGTCTCTTTGATATTTTTCTCATCTGGCATTTTGAAATCATACTGGAATTCCAGGCTGTCGGTGGCGGTGTTAATTCCGCAAACGTTGCCTTGCCTGTCTAACAGCGGACCACCGCTTTGTCCCCGGAGCCCGGGCGTGCTGGTCTCCAGCGCGTAGGTGTAATATCCCAATATCAGGTTCCGTGTAATGATGCCTTCAACGGGATAGAAAACAGGAGCCCTGTCGGTATAACCGGTCCATTCAATTTCATCCTTTTCCTCATCGTAATTGTAATTTGTAAACTGGGGGTTTATATATCCAAGTTTGCAAACCGACAGACCGGGTTTAAGTTGTGTGGCATCCTTGATGAATTTTGCACATGACTTATAGAGACGTTTCCCGTAGTTCTCAAAGATCAGTATTGACAAGTCATGCTGGGAGTGGTGAATGACCCTGTACCGCGGAAGAGGTTCGGTAAAGCAGTCATAGAACTTCAGGCTTGCCTGTACAGCCGGAAAAGTATCCTTGCCCTTGTATCCGTATTTTGCTTCCAGTTTCTTCAACCCGGAGGCTTTTGTCGTCCCCTGGAGCTTAGCCTTTTCCCGGAGAAAAGCCAGGTACTTGTCATGTGCCCCTGCCAATTGTTCCAGATGCTCAGCCACATGTCTTGCGGTTATTGCCACACCGTGTTCGTTGACAAACACAATGTTCAGAGCGCTTTTGTTTACCTTTTTTTCACCGTAGTAACGGTAGACAACGTGCACAGGTCTCAGGAATCCGGAAGCTTTTTCTATGGCTTTGACGAACATTGTTCGAATATTTTCATTTAGTGAATGCTGCCTAATTTGCTGAAATGATAGTAGTAACTGAAAGGCTTCCCAAGATAAAAATCCCTGTTGAAT
>CAZDBX010000330.1:0-2933 GCA_964503805.1 uncultured Lentimicrobium sp.
CATGACAAATCCAAGAATCAGCAATGCCCCGGTAATCAGCGACATAATCATCCAGTCGGCAATGGGGGAGAGGGTTAATGCCAGGTTTCGTCCGGCATATCCGAATCCAAACAAGGCTCCTACAATGTAGTTGATCGTTATGGCCGAAAAACTGTCAATTTTATAACGTTCAAAAAGTTTGAAGCAAACAAGAATAAGGGTGGATGCCGCTACCGCAAAAAAGAGATAAATCATCAGGCTGAAATTTGCGCAAATATAGTGAATGGCGCAGGACCTTACCGGTGTTTTGATGTTACCTGAACTCTAAAATCAGATATACAGGTATACCAGCATTTATGGGTTTATGCAGGGTATAATCAGGTGCAGTATCAGCAAGAGGCAAGGGCAGATACTGACCATGTCCATGGCCAATAACAAGCGAGGCGGCCACTGCGTTTTTGCTGATGCTTTCAGCAAATTCTGCTCCGGTCAGTTGTATAAAACTTCCCAGACTTAACAGACTGCGCTCCCAGAGGACAGTCTTACGCAGGATCAGGTTGAATAATTCCGGCAGCACTGATTCTGTGACCCCTGAAAGCTCCAGCAGCGTGATGCTCAGTCCAAGAACCAGGTGGCGGTGATCCTGAATAATGAACCCGGTTTCGGGAAGCCGGTCAAGCAACAGGTATTTGCCCCCTTTGTGCATATCTGCAATCCTGTGAAAAGTGAGCAGATCATAGACCAATGTTGATCCTTCGGTACCTGATATTTCTGAAATATCTGCAGGCTGGATTAAACGGTTTTTACAGAGGGTGCAGGTTGAAGAACCTTGCTTTACCTTGCTGAAGAACTTATCAGAAAGACAAGCTGATTCTTCCTTTTCAGTCCTGCACATAAAAATCGCTTCGGCAACCCGGTCGGCAGTGTCCTTCACAACGCCTGTTTCCGCCAGCCATAGCGACATCAAATCTGTTGGATAAGAAATAAGGTTCAGATAGAAAAAAACGACCGCTGTGAGCAATTCATGGTTTTCGGGTTTGGTCAGGGAATATTCAGTTACCTGACCGGACAGGGGAGCAAAAAACCTGCATTCCTTCAACAAACCAGTCAGTCCTTTCGGAGTGTAAATCATAGAACCGGACAATACGCCCGGAGGAACCAGGCTTAAATCCACCAAAGTATAACTCAGATTGTCAGGTAAAAGTTGTCTGATCAGGAGGGATGTTCCCTTTATTTTATCCCTGATCGCTTCAGGTAAGGTTGTGGAATATTGGCCGGTATCGATATTATACTCTGAATTATCCAGAAAAAAAACAGCCATAAACAGTATTTTAACTGACAAAGTTATCAAATGAAAATACCATGAAAGAGAAAACCACATATATTCCTGGATTTTTCGGATTAATTTTGCCGTTTTAATGAACACCATGACAAACCGGGAACTTGAAAAGCATTTGTTTAACTCCATAGTGTCAGTATACGGAGAAAGGGAAGCAAGGGCAATTCAACGCTTTCTTTTTCGTGCGCTGCATGGCCTTTCTGATGTGGAATGGTTGTTAATCAGGAACGATGAAGCCATGTCTGAATTTGAATCCAGTGTAAAACAAGCGATTCCGTCTCTCATTCAGCAAATGCCGGTTCAATATGTGGCAGGGAAAACCTGGTTTTGTAATCTTGAGTTAATGGTAAAACCCGGGGTGTTGATTCCCAGGCCTGAAACGGAAGCGCTGGTAATGCGGATTGCAGAAAAATACAGCGGTTTCAGTGGCTTACGTGTTCTGGATATCGGAACCGGAAGCGGTGCCATCGCTGTCAGTCTTTCGGTACTTTTAGATAAACCTGAAATTACCGCCTTCGACATCAGCAACATTGCATTAGAGATCGCTTCAGCCAACGCTGAAAAGCATAACCGGAATGTGAAATTTTATAACATTGATATTCTTGATAAAAGGACCTGGCCCAAAGATGGTCCGTATGATCTGATTGTCAGCAATCCGCCTTATGTCAAGGAATCGGAAAAAATTTTCATGCAACCGAATGTGCTGAAATTTGAGCCGGCGCTGGCTTTGTTTGTTGATGATCAAGATGCATTGAAATTTTACCGTGCCATTACTGAATTCGCCGGGATTAACCTGAGGCCGGGTGGTTCGCTCTGGTTTGAGATCAATGAAACGGAAGGGGAAAACCTTAAGCAGCTAATGATTGAAATGGGGTTCAGCCAAGTGGAAATACTCACCGATCTGTCTGGTAAACAACGGTTCGCGTCCGCCATCCGGCAGGATTAAGTATGCTTTATTTTGATAAGCTGAAAGTAATTTGTCTGCATTATATCTGAATTTCTTCTTTCACCGGAGGGCAATGGTTATTACGTTTTATACTTTCCGGCTATAAAATAAAGTCAACATTTTGAAAATCAATACAGGAATTACCGATCTTTGCAAATGAACAGGACCGGAACGGTAAACTTTTTATTGTCCGGCTTGTTCTGATTATCAGAATTAAATGATTACAATGAAGCAAACCATTATTCTCGGAATATTATTTTTCGCGCTGGCATTCTCTGCCAACAGTCAGCAACGTGCTTACTATTATGAAGTGATGTTGCTTGATAAGCAGTTTACAGCGTATAGCATTGCCGAACCGGCTAAATTTCTTTCTCAGAAGTCTGTTGAGCGTCGTTTGATACAGCAGATACCTGTTGATGAGACTGATCTGCCTGTCAGCCCTTCATATCTTAACCAGTTAAAAGACGCCGGCGCAGAAGTCATCTACAAATCCAAATGGCTGAATCTTGTGATTATCAAGGTTGACCGACCAGAAGTGGCTATGCAGATCTCAAAGAAGCCTTTTATCAGGCACATGCATTCAGCCGACCATCTTTTTACACTGAATACGAGAAACTCAGGGAAACCATATTTTGATAATGAGGTAATTGAAAAAGCGGCTTCCAGGAT
>CAZDBX010000331.1:0-2931 GCA_964503805.1 uncultured Lentimicrobium sp.
TGGTAAAGGATGCAGATGGAAAGGTTTCTGAAATAGTTTCAAAGCGCATTGCCAGCATGGCTGATCCTCACATCGCATCCATGCAGTATCAGGTAACTCCTTTGAATTATGGCGGTAAGATTACCATCAGGACAGGAATTGACGGCGATATTATCAATAACAACGTTGAGCGTTACAAACAACTGAACCAGCAACATCTGAAACCTGTTACCGAAGGTATCGATGGAAATATGCTTTGGGTATGCGTCGAAACCGTGCAATCAGCCATAAAGGTGGCGGAAGCAGCAAATCATACCGTTTTTGTTAACAGGAAGCCGTTAAGCGTTACAGGCAGGCAATTTACAGGCAGGAGCAGCGCATTTCTTGAATATGAGGTCGGCGCGGAGCAGGGAACACCTGTAATGCTCGACAAATATGTGGCCATTTTCACTTCCAGACATGACGACGTAAATGACCCGTTGGCTGAGGCTAAGGCTGCCGTTTCAGTTAATCCCGGTTTTTCGCATGTTATGGCCAAAAGCAGCAAGGCCTGGCAGGAATTATGGGAGAAGATAGATGTTGTGATAGAAGGCAGCCGCATCGACCAAAAGCTCCTTCGCCTGCATCTGTATCATCTGATGGTGTCAGCCTCCCCTCACAACGCGCGGATTGATGCAAGTTTTACTGCAAGGGGGCTGCACGGGGAAGCTTATCGCGGACATATTTTCTGGGATGAGTTGTTCATTCTGCCCTTCTTCAATATGCATTTGCCTGAAACAGCCAGGGCCACATTGATGTACCGCTACAACCGTTTGCCAAAAGCGCGTGAATATGCTGCTCAGCACGGCTATAAAGGAGCCATGTTTCCCTGGCAAAGCGGAAGCGACGGCAGGGAAGAAACGCAGGTGGTTCATCTGAATCCGCTGTCGGGCGAATGGGGTGATGATTACAGTTCACTGCAACGCCATGTTTCACTGGCTATTGCCTATAATGTATGGGAATACTATCATACCACCGGAGATCTGGAGTTTCTGAAAAACTACGGGGCAGAAATGTTTCTGGATATCTGCCGGTTCTGGATGGATAAGGCTCAACTGAATCCTGTCACCGGCCGGTATTCCATAACCGGGGTGATGGGACCCGACGAGTTTCATGAGCAATACCACGGTTCAACCGAAGGAGGACTGAGTGACAATGCTTACACCAATATTATGGTGGTGTGGGCCGTTGATAAAGCCTTTGAAATCCTCGCGCTTGCCGGAGATCAGGCTGATGCTGTAAAAACCAGACTCGGCCTGGACGATCAAGAGCTTGCGGAATGGAAACGGATTTCACGGAAGCTGAATATAGTTATTTCGCCCGAAGGCATTATTTCGCAATACGACGGCTACTTCGGACTTAAAGAACTTGACTGGAACCATTACCGTCAGAAATACGGTAATATCTACCGGCTTGACCGCATCCTGAAAGCGGAAGGGAAATCGGCGGATGAGTTTAAGGTTGCCAAACAGGCAGATACCCTGATGGCTTTTTACAATTTTGACGAATCGGAAGTCAGGCTGATCCTTGAGGAATTGGGATATAATGTCAGGCCGGATTACCTGAAGGAAAATCTTGATTATTACCTCGCCCGCACTTCTCATGGCTCAACCCTGAGCCGGGTGGTCCATGCCCTGCTGGCCAATATGAGCGGCGACCGCAAGCTTAGCTGGGAGCTGTATCAGGATGCGCTCAGCAGCGACTATAACGATATTCAGGGAGGGACTACCGCCGAAGGTATTCATTTGGGTGTTATGGCGGGTACTATTCTGATTGCCATGTATGCCTATGCTGGTCTGAACCTGAGGGGAGACCGTATCAGAATAAATCCCAACCTGCCGGATGCCTGGAACTCCATTGCTTTTGGGTTTGTTTTTCAGGGTAACTCACTGAAGATGAAAGTGGAAGCCGGGGAAGTGGAAATCCGGGCAATCAGTACAAAACCTGGTGGTGTTGAAGTGGTAGTACAAGGGAAAGTTTATTCCATAAGCAACGGTCAGAAACTTAAAGTTGATTTGAAGTAAGGTTTTTTAACTAACTGATTTTAAACTACAAAACGCGATGCTGAATGACATTTTACAGCTGAACAAAAAGCATGAATTTGCTGCCAGAACGATCCTTGAAAAGGTGATGGCTGAAAAATCCGACAAGTATATCATTACCATTTCGGGTGAAGTGGAAACCGGAAAGTGTGAGGTAGCCCACATGCTGGGAAAATTGTTGAAAAAGGAAGGGGTCAGGGTAAAACTACTTCACATGGACAACTATTACAAAATACCGCCGCTTGAACGCACTGAATGGCGAAAACGGCACGGTCTGGAGAGCGTCGGGTATGATGAATATGACTGGGATGTGGTTAACCGGACGCTGGCAGGTTTCAAGGAAGGCAAACTGACCACCCTTCCATGCGTTGATCTGTTTACCGGACAGATTGATCAGTTAACCACCAATTTTGCCGGAATTGAGGTTTTGATTATCGAAGGATTGTATTCCGTGAAAATTGAAGAAGCCAATCTTAAGGTCTTTATTGAACAGACCTACCGCGATACCATTGAGGAACAGATTGCCTCAGGAAAGGAAGAGCTGGATGAATTCAGAATGCAGATACTGGAGCGGGAACATCAGGTAGTTCAGTCACTTAAACCCCTGGCCGATTTTTACCTGGATTTTGATACGGCCAGCGAAATTTTTCACTATTAAGAAACATAAAAAAATCACTGCTATGTTAGGAGATGTATTACTGATCGGAGAAAAGCATGAGAATGCCGCCAAAGTTATTCTTCCGCGGATTCTGGAAAACCGGAAAAATAAGTATATCATTGCCATTTCAGGAGAATCGGGATCAGGAAAAACAGAGTTATCACATGTGATTGCCAAAATGCTCAGGAAAGAGGGAATCTTTTGCAAACCCAT
>CAZDBX010000332.1:0-2888 GCA_964503805.1 uncultured Lentimicrobium sp.
AAATTTTGGCGACGAAAATTAGCAAATAAAACATTCAAACAAAAAAATATTTACCAATGAACATAATTCAATACCGGCAAATACAAACAAATCATGGGATTCCCATTTGAAAGATCAGTCCGGAAAAAATTACACGTTCCTCTGGATAATAACCCGGAATCTGAATTACTAAATGAAGGCTTGAAAAACAATCTTTATAAATTTGCAGTATAAAGACAAGATACGGCATACTATTTGAATTGAATTCAGCATTTATTCCGGGTTAAACAGCAAACCAACCTTATATGAAATCAGGAAAAATCAGAATTTCGGCTTTATTCCTTTTTATGGCTTTGGCTTTTACTTCCTGTGTGATTGACGAAGATATTGATCCTGATGATGGTGATGTCAGGGATAAATTTACCGGTTCGTGGAGATTTACGGAAACCGAAGGATTTAAAAGCGACCTCGGCATCAGCTACACGGTAACCATTACCTACGATCCGGGAAATTCATCACAGGTGTTACTAAGAAATTTTGCCAACGCGGGAGGCAATTATTCCGCCTATGGGATTGTAACCAGCAGCCGCATCACGGTACCGGCCCAGGAACTGGCGCCCGGATTTCTTGTCAGCGGTTCCGGGAGTTCATCAGGTCAGAATCTGATGGAATGGGACTACACCATTGCTGCCGGAGGCGACCAGAACTACTATACAGCTACAGCCTCCAGACAATAAAAGCCGGAAGCCGATAGAATCAGCCGCAATCCGGATATTTGCCGTAAAACAGGAAAAACATCAGGGCAAGCGGTTTACCTGACCTGAATTTTACTTTTCTGTAACGTATCCCCGCCGGGCAGGGGCAGATTATTGATGCTGTCCTTCGCGCGTGTTAACAACAGGATAACCTCATCAAGCATCTTTTCGAAACCGGCCAGATCTTTCTGGTAATATGCAAGATTTGCCTTAAACCGGGCGGGCGTTACCTGATGCCATGCATACAGCGAATCAAAGGTCATTGCCGAAAGCATATTCAGGCTGTCGCGCGATATTTTCCCCTGCTTGTAGCGGAGTACCGCCTCGGCAAGTTCAACATCCGACATCAGCATAATCATTTCCTGCCTGGGAATCAACACTTCATCCCCCTCGATTTTTGCATTTTCGCGGCATGCGTTCAACGCAAAAAGAGATATAAGCAGGAAGAAACCGGCGCCGGTGATCAATCCCTTATTCACTATTTTGAAGCTTTCCCTTTGTACTCTGAATTCAGCTGTCTGAGCACTTCAACCGTGATATCAAGCGAATCGTTGGCCGATAGGATATTCCCCCCGCGGGAATGGGAGAAGATGTAATCAAAATTCATCTTGCGGTTGTACCTTTCAAGGAAGTTGTTCAGGCTGTCGATCAGCACGAGGTTCAGTTCAAACTCCTGACGCGAGAGCTCGGCCGAATATTGCTCACGCAGTTCATACAGCTTCTGTTGTTCCGCCATCAACTGTGCATAAATCTCCTGGGCCGAGGCTTCGGAAATTGTTTGCTTGCTGACCTGCTCCTGGAAATAAGCCGCATCCTTTTCGAACGAACTCTGCTTCCTTTTCAATTCATTTTCAAGGGCTACGGTCTTTGTCTCAAGCGTATTCCGCATCGATTTGACCAAATCATAGTGGGCCATGATGCTGTCGCTGTTCACATAGGCAACCGTTACTCCACCCTGAGCCGACTTCTGAATCAGCGCCTGATTTACCGGCTCGCCCTTGCGGGGACCGAGAACAATAAAGTACAATACAATCAGCCCGGCAAGCATAAGCAGATTAACAACCGTAAGTACAACATTCAGTTTACTTTTGGGTGCCGTTTCCCTGATTTCAGGCATTTGATCCATTGTTTCCTCCTGCATAAAAAGTTGAATTTGAAATTTAAGCTGCAAATTTAGCGAAAAAATAAGGCAGCCGTTCAACATTTCGGCTGCCCTGCATGAATCTGATAGCCCGGAGGCCTAATTCCCGAGGTCGGACATAAATTTGATCCGCATAAGCCTGATCTCTTCCTCGTTGAACTCATCCTCGCCCAGTTCTTCCAGTGCCTTCTCGATGGAATCGCTTTCGGCTTCACGGAAGTAATCGTAGATTTCGTCCTGGTGATAGGGGTCGACGTATTCGTTCACGTAATAGTTCAGGTCGAGCTTGGTACCCGCCGATACAATCCTTTCGACTTCGGTAAGCAATTCGCTGATTGACATATTTTTGGCAAAAGCGATATCTTCAAGCGAGATTTTCCGGTCGATATTCTGAATGATATAAACCTTCAGCCCCGACTTGTTTACCACCGATTTCACCACCATATCCATCGGACGTATGATCTCGTTTTCCTCCACATAGGTCTTGATCAGGTCGAGGAAGGGCTTACCGTATTTCTGGGCCTTTCCGGCGCCAACACCGGTAATATTCTTCAGTTCATCAAAAGTGATGGGATACTGAATGGCCATATCCTCAAGCGAAGGATCCTGGAAGATCACAAACGGGGGGAGATTTTCCTTGCGCGATATCTCCTTCCGCAGATCCTTGAGCATGGTAAACAGGTTCTTATCGGCCGTGCTTGTTTTTGCACCACCGGCAAAGAAATCCTCCTCATCGGCATTTTCATAATCATGATCGCGGGTGAGCATGATTGAGTAAGGCTTCTTGAGGAATTTATGCCCTTCGGGCGTAACCTTGAGCAACCCGTAGTTCTCAATATCCTTTGCCAGCAGGCGCTCAATCAGCATCTGCCTGATTACCGCATTCCAGTATTTCTCGTCGTATTCCGAACCTTTGCCAAACACTTCCAGCTGGTTGTGCTTGAATGATTTGTTGTTGGCCGAAGGCTTCCCGGTAAGTACGCCGATTACATGCTTGGCCTTGAACAGTTGTT
>CAZDBX010000333.1:0-2885 GCA_964503805.1 uncultured Lentimicrobium sp.
CTCCTTGCCGGCGCCCGAAAATGGTGGACAGGTGAGATCGCTTCCGTTTATGAAAGCATGGAATTCAAAGACGATGTAATTTTTTCGGGCAGACTGGAAACCAGCGAAATGCGCAATGTGATGGGATCTGCCATCGCGCTTACCTATGTTTCCTATTTTGAAGGGTTCGGCATACCCATTGTGGAAGCTTTCCGCTGCGGGACCCCGGTGATTACATCCAATATCACTTCCATGCCTGAAGTAGGCGGAGAAGCTGCCCTTTATGCCGATCCTTTTAAACCGGGGGAAATTGCTGATGCCATGATAAAAATCGCAAACGACAGCAACCTCCGCGAACAACTGATCACTGCAGGGGCAGAAAGGGCCGGAATATTTACCTGGGATCAATCAGCCCGGAGGTTGTGGCAAACTATTGAGAAAGTACTAACAGCTCAGGCAGATTTATCAGCGCGCTTGTAGGTGCACAGGCTGACAAGCCACACTGCTGCGAAAGCAAGAACAAAGGATGCGAACCGCACACTGATTGCCTGATCGAGATAAGTAATTTCGGACCAGATTATTGTTGAAAAAGAGCCTGTTAACATTCCTGCAAGAACCCCCTGCCAGGTTGTTTTCTTCCATTTAAGCAACAGCAGCAGCGCCGGGCCAAACGATGCCCCCAGACCCGACCATGCATAGGATACCATGGAAAAAATCAGCTTTTGCGACGTTACCGCGATGGCAAATGCAGCCAACCCGACCAACAGGGTTACAATCCGGCTGAGATTGACCATAGCCCTGGAGCTGATGTTGATATTCAAAATGTTATGAAACAAATCTTCCGACACCACAGAAGATATCACCAGCAGCTGCCCGTCGGCGGTTGACATCATGGCAGCGATGGCTGCAGAAATCAGAATACCGGCAACCCAGGCCGGCAGCAGACTGTTGGCAAGGTGAGGCATCACTTTCTCAACATCATCAAAGGCCCCTTGTCCATATAAAGCCAGGCCCACAAGACCTATCACAAAAGCTCCCGCAAATGCAGGAACTGCCCAGAAAAATGCGATGCGACGGCTTTTTTTCATTCTGGCGGGATCCTTGATGGACATAAACTTGGTAAGCAGGTGGGGCTGTCCCATATATCCGAAAGCCCAGCTCAGGCCGCCAATGATTGTCGCCACCGCGGCCCAGCCTGTTTTGCCGCCCGAGAGGCTCAGGTAAGTTCCCCCGGCAGCGTTGAGCGCCGATCCCAGCGAATGACCTCCGGCAGATACTTCGAGCAATCCTGCAAGCGGGAGCAACACCAGTGCGCCGAACATCAGCAGGGCCTGAACAAAGTCAGTCCAAACCACCGCGTGAAACCCGCCGAGCATCGTGTAAAGAATAATTACCGCGGCGCCGATCACCATGCCGGTAAAGGGGGCGATACCAAATGTCACATTGAGCACCTTGCCGGCTCCGTTAAACTGTGCCGCCAGGTAAAACGTAAAGAAGAATATAATGATCAGCATGGCGGCGAACCTGATCCACAACCCTCCCCTGCTGAATTGCTTTGAAAAAACATCAGGCAGGGTGATGGCGTTAAAACGTTCCGACTGCCGCCGGATATCCTCTGCCACCGCATACCAATAAAAGAAAATGCCTATCAGGCAACCGAGGGCAGTCCAAACCTCAACAACCCCTAATGCCAGCGCAGCGCCGGGAAGCCCAAGCAACAGCCAGGCCGATTCTCCCGACGAACGTTCGGAAAGTGCAACCACCCATGCATTCATCTTCCTGCCGCCAAGAAAATAATCGGCATTCGACTCATTGCGACGATACATGTATATTCCGATGCCCAACATGGCAATCAGGTAAACGATGAAACCAATCAGGGTTGTGCTCATAAATGCCTCAGATTTGGAATAAATGATTAACAGGAAACACTGTTGTCCGGTTAAATATAAGATTCCTCTCCCGCAAAATGCGGGATCAGAATTACTATAACTTACTTGGATTTGAGGGGTAGTGGGTTTGGTGGCGGCTTTGCCGCCACCAAGCTCACTTTGATTATTTTTAAAGTATTGTAATTATGAATAACCCACCTGCGGGATAGAGAAATGAAGAATCACAAAACTCAATACAAAGGTTTATCAGACAATAATGAATAGGATATGCTAATATACGGCAATATGATAAAACCGGTCAACCATCCGGTGCTTTTATCACCGGGTTTCTGAATATTTGAAAAATACGCAGGCCGGCAGAGAAATAATGATAATGAGGTAAGGTGAACGCCCGGGATGATTCCTCGGTAATTTCCCGCAGCAAATGAACTAAAGAATATTTACTTCAGGCTCCAGTATCACTTCAAATCCGGAGTAAACCGAATCAATAATTCTCTTTGAAAGATCAAGTATCTGCATTCCGGTAGCCTTGCCATAATTGACGAGCACCAGGGCCTGCCGGTCATGCACCCCTGCATCGCCATCCCGGTAACCTTTCCATCCGCATTGTTCAATCAGCCAGCCGGCAGCCAGTTTAACGCCATGTTCACCCGGATATGCAGGAATTTCAGGATGATCGCTTTTCAACTTTTCAAAATAAGCATGGCTCACAACCGGATTCTTAAAAAAGCTTCCGGCATTCCCGATCACCGAAGGATCAGGTAGTTTACTGCGCCTGATATTGCACACAGCTTTCGCTATGGCCTTTACCGAGGGCGCTTCTCCCAAGGCTTCAAGTTCTGCAGCAATAGCGCCGTAAGCCGTATTCAGCAACGGACGTTTTCTTAGGCGGAATGTTACCGACAAAATCAGGTACTGTCCCTTTAATTCATTTTTAAAAACGCTGTTCCGGTATCCGAAACCACAATCCTCAGCAAAAAACTCACGAAATTCTCCCGTGCGCAGCGAAACGGCATC
>CAZDBX010000334.1:0-2872 GCA_964503805.1 uncultured Lentimicrobium sp.
TCGATCAACAAGTCATCACGGCCGGGCCTAAGCGCTGATTATTAGCACGACTTAAACAGAACTCCTTCTCTCAAAGAACATTTTCTCTCATCTTCCCTTCTATTGCCAAATGACACAATATAGGAGAGGGTTCTGTGATCCTATTGTATTGACGGTTTATTGGCATTTTATCCTTGCCCATTCTAGCCTGTAATAAGCCCTGATAAAACTAAAGCTCCCGAAAGAGTATGCACTTAAAAAACTTAACTAATTGTTAAAGATTTTTTATCACATTTAACCATAAATTGCCATATAGCAAAAAAATATATCCTTTTCTTAAAATATTTTACTATATTTATTGCCTCAGTAATTGAAGTCCGCAATGACAATAAAAGTTGAATTTATAAGGCAATTGATCGATTGTTCGCCAATAATCTTACTAATTATTTGCTGTAGAATTCAATGTAAAAATCATTTGAGAGATGGAATTTGGTAGAATATAAAGCCATTACTTTTAGCGTCAAATCGCATCCAATTGAATTATGTAAGCAATTACAAGCATAGGCTTCCACCATAGGTTCGAGTTACAACAGAAAAATACTAAAGTATATTTGAATCAAAAACTTAACAATTACAAAAAAAAAGCAACAATGAAAAATATAACAAAGCTCATTATTTTATGTGGATTTCTCTTTTTAGGTCTAACTGTAAAATCCCAACAGGTTAATGTAACTTGGACAGATCAAAATTATACTGGCTATTATGTGGTTAGTATTTATGTTCAGATAAATGATGGATCTAGTCCTTTTTGGGTAGGTGAGCAAAGAAATGTAACCGGAACCAGCACATTTTTTTATCTGACTGATCTGGAACTTCCAACTGTGATTAATGACCGAAAAGATTATTATAAGTATTTTGCAGTTGTATACAGACAATCTGATCCTACTCATTATGGTCAGAACAATTCTGGTTGGCTTGATTCCGACGAGTTTCTGGCAGGAGCAACAATTCCAACAATAATAATAAATTAGGTGGTTAGGAAGATTCTAATTTTATTATTAGCAACAATAGGCCCTGTTATTTCATACTCACAGGGAGAATGGAATAATTGGTACTTTGGAAAGCATGCAGGGTTGTCGTTTAATAGCGGCAACCCTCTTCCACTAGGATTTGGGGCTACGAATACAGTCACTGGTTGTGCCTCAATTAGCGATTCTTTAGGGAATTTATTATTCTATACAGACGGTAAGAATGTTTACAATAAGTTGAACCTTGTTACTGCTAATGGAAGTGATCTTTATGGCTCAGGTACTCAAGGCACACTTATTCTGCCATTGCCATCAAACAATAATAAGTATTATATTATAACCGTTTACGGAGTTACCCATAACATTACATCAATTCCTGGTACGGGATTACATTATTCAGTATTTGATCTTACCTTGTTTGGTGGTCTGGGAGATATTGTACCCGGACAAAAGAATATACCACTCTATTTACCCTTAGGTGACTTTGCTGCAGATAAATTAACAGCTGTAAGACATAAAAATAACCGGGATATCTGGATTATTGCCCGCAGTTTATCAGACAACTACTTTTATTCCTATCTTCTTACAATAAGTGGTATTGATCCAATAGCTAAAATTAGCTTTAGTCTTGTTAATTTAAATATATGGGATTTAAATAGAGGTGAAATTGCAGTTAGTCCGGATGGTACAAAAATGTGTACAGCCTACGCTGAGGGCATTAATGGATTTGAATTTGGAAATTTCAATACGAAAACAGGACAATATACTTCATTGTTTTTAATTACTCCTTCACCAAATCCTAGCAATAGCGTAGATCCATTGGGACTTGAATTCTCTCCCGATTCTAAATTATTATATTGTACATTTCCTCATACTGATTTTGAACATACTCCAATTTATCAATACGATGCTCAACTTAATGATTCCGCTCTTTTCAGGGAATCTGAAAAATTAATAGGACATGGTATTGGGAGTGTTTTACAAACTGGACCGGATAATCAAATTTATGGTGGAATATTAGGACATAATAAGCTTAGTGTCATTAAGAATCCAAACGAAAGGATTTTTTTCGATTATGAGTATGAAAGCATAATATTGAATGAAGGTGCTTCAATGGGATTAAGCCTCCCTCAAATGGTCCAAAAATATTTTGCTTACTTCACACCCCAACACCTCTGTGCCAATCAGCCGGTTGAAATCACCTCAAACATCTGGCCACTACCTGATAGTGTTTACTGGAACTTCGGGGATGCAACTTCAGGGAGCATGGATACTTCCACTCTAATCAATCCGGACCATGTTTATAATGCACCCGGTAATTACCTGGTAACTCTAATAGCCTACTGGCCAGGGGATAGATCGGATACCACCATTAAAAATATAGTTATAACCCACCCTCCTGATCCGGCTTTGGGTTTGGATGAAGAAATCTGTATTGATGGATCAACAACTTTGAGCTCTGCGCCTTTTGAGAGTTACCTGTGGATTACCGGTGAGATTACTCAATCAATACCGGTTGCCGACACCGGCCTCTATTGGGTGGAGGTTACAAATGCGGATGGTTGCATTGGCCGTGATTCAGTGCAGGTTAGTTGGTTCCCTCAGCCCACACTTAACGAAACCAACCTCATCATCTCCCCCACCACCTGCGGTGGCAGCAACGGCGCCATACGAGGACTAACGGTAAGCGGAACTGAGCCCATTGCCCTTGAATGGAAAAACAATGCAGGAAATGTATTGTCAAGCGAAGAAGATATTTTTAACCTACCCGTTGGCAATTACTACCTGTGGGCTACCGATGGTAATGGGTGCAACAACCTGGTTTCGCAATACACCATCAGCGATGCCGGCGATGTGCTGATTGC
>CAZDBX010000335.1:0-2871 GCA_964503805.1 uncultured Lentimicrobium sp.
GGCAATTTAGAACTAAGCCCCTGCAGAGAATTCCAAAAAATAACAGAAAAACCGGAAACTTCATCTTAACACCACCCAGCATAACCAAAGTAACAACAAAAAGCCCGCAGACCTTAAAATTCAGCTGGGAGTGGTGGAAATAAGCAAAACCAGTTTTGTTTTCAACGGGAAGGGGCCCATCACATTTAACCTGAATCAGTGGAAACTGACCAGCCAGAAATGGAGTCTCGATAACCTGGGCGTTAAAATAGACCAGGCAACGATTAAGGCTTCGGGGTTGGATATTCCGTTGAAAAACCTGGTAATCACGCGCGATGCCATTGATCACAGCAATACCATTGCTGAATTCAACGGACTGAAAATCCTGGGTGCACTTCCGGTGGAGGTAACTACTAAGAATCAGGGGCTGAACTATTATGATACCGGCAATGGCAATATGCAGTGGGTGCTTTATGCGACACCCGACGGTGGGCCACAAACGGCGATAATTTCAGGACTTCCCGGATTGCCCGGGCAGAAGCTGCCGCTGAATGGAATACGGCTGATCAGCGACGGAAGTCAGCCAAGGTTTGAACCATTGGCGCAGAATCTGAAGCTTTTCGACATTGTCGATTTCAGACCTGCTGCCGGATCCATCCTGAATATCTTCAATTCGGCATCTCCGCCCTGGTTTAAGGTTCAGGGTACTTATCTGCCCGGAATCCCTTACATTGAGGAGTTCAATGGCAATATGGCCTGGCAGAAGGTCTCCTCCGGCATGAAGTTTATCGTGGATAATCCCAATCCCATCAACTTCACACACAACAATATGGCCTTTATCTGGGATCCTGCCAGTTTGAAATTCAGCCCCCAGCTCTTTACCGCCAGAGGAACTGCCACCGAGGAAGGAAAACTCGGCCCTGTGCACATTGACCTGGTGCACAAGCCGGCATCCACCGAAATTGATATTCCGGTTGATGAAAAAATCTACATCACCCAGGATAAAACAAAGTTCTTTGAGAATGTTGCAGGCGGTATGGAAGTGAAGAAATCACTGCATGCCTGGAATAACTTCTGGTTCGAAGGCGAGATGGCAGGGATGAACGGCATCAGCAACAATCCGCAGAAGAGCAGGTTGAAGTTTGTGTGCGAAGGCGACATCAGTGCAAGCGGACAGAGCGTAAGTGTGAGTAAGCTCGATGACTTTCCGGGCATGACGCTGACATACGATATCGCGAATTCTCGGTTAACCGGTTCGGTCAACGTTGATAAAAACCTGGCCGGGATGCAGGCGAATGGTACCGCCGATTGTGTTTTTGACCCGAACGGATGGTACATCAATGTTCAGGGCAATCTGTCCATTCCGGGCATCGGGGGTTGCGGTCTTTTCGGTTTGTTCGGCGATTACGGAGCCCTCTCTCCGGCCCTCTCCGCGCCATTCGGGGCGCTGAAATGCATCCCTGCAGAATTCCGGGGCAAGGTGAGCGGCTTCCTGCTGCAGGGGGTCATCACCAAACAGCTCATCCCATCCATAGAGTGGGGGGTAACCCTTCCCCTGATTGATCAGTTTGTCGGGGTGCAGGTATATGCCGACCTGTCGATGTATGCCAGAACCTGGATGAGCTTTGATCCGCAGGTAAATACCTATGGCATTTCATTGCTGGCAGATGGGAACATCGGCGGCGGTGTGAGCGGAGGCCTCTATGCACTGAAAGTACATGCCAATGCCCAGATGGGGATAAGTGGCTTGTATTACTCCAACGGCTCATACAATGTAACCGGTTGCGGAAGCGTGAATGCCGGCGTTTCAGCGGAAGTGTTTTACGGTTTGGGCTGGACGGGGGTCGACATCACCTCTCCCGATATTGGCCTTAAAATGAAAATAAGCGACACCGGTTGCGATTTCAGCCTGATGCTGGGAAGTTGCGGCGAAAACCTTTGTCCGTGATAAACAGCCGGAACTAATTGTATTTACTGAAAAATACCCAGATTATGAACGTTAGAAAAATAAGTAAATATCTGATCCCGGCAGTCATTGCCCTGGTTATGTCTGAAACCTTTGCACAGGTTAAGACCCCGGCAGGGTTCGACAAACCGGTTTTTCTTGTCAGCGAAACAACGCCGGACCTGATATACCTGCAATGGTTCAGCAAAGGCGATCGACCGGCGCCTGACTTTATGCCGCTGCGCTACGAAGGGGACAATCCGGTTGAGGCCAAAGGTGTCAAAGCCGTTATGCGAAGCGCTGATACAACCTTCTATTCTTTCTTTGATACCACTGTGCTGAAAACAGCGCGTCAGCAGAATCTGCAATACTTTATGGTTCAGCTGGATACAAACCGGCTGGCAGGAAACAGCAGCAACATCACACTGATATCTCCGAAGGATTCCAGGTTCTGGTTCGTTTCCACAAAAGCAGGAAAAGACAGCAAAATGCTGGGCATCAATCTGGAATGGGCGCTCAACGGGAATCAATCGGTTCAAAGGATTGAAATTGAACGCAGCCAACATCCTGACAAAGACTTTTCGCTGCTGGCGACCCTTCCTGCCGATCAAACCCGGTTTACCGATCTGGAGATCAAACCCGATAAAGTTTATTATTACCGGATTCTGGCAGTACCGGCAGATAAAAACCAGACTATTGCGAGTAATGTAATCTTCAGTGCAGCGTTCAACCCTCAGGCTCCCGCGCCGCCATGGCTGGTGAGGTCAAAACGCCTGAAAGGAGGCGTATCATTGCAATACAGGGTGAGTGACGCGGAAGCCACCGGTATCCGCATTTACCGGAACGATGGTATTACCCCTGAATTGCGCGTGGTAAGCGACCTTCTGAGGCCCGGCGACTCGCTGCTGATCAACTGGGTGGATACCACCGGGCTGCTATCAGGCAAT
>CAZDBX010000336.1:0-2870 GCA_964503805.1 uncultured Lentimicrobium sp.
AGGATATATACAGGAAGATTGAACACATCATTCCTGAAGTGCAGAGCCTGACTGCTGTGTATTCGGTCAAAGAAGCTGACGGATTGCGGCTGCTGGATGAATTTGTCTCTCTGGGACTTGAACATCCTGCGACGGAAGCACTTGCGGAAATAATGAGAACAATAAGTCCGGACGATCTTGCAACCCTGATTTATACCTCCGGTACTACCGGAAATCCGAAAGGGGTGATGCTTTCGCATGACAATATACTCAGTAATGTGATGGCAGTTTCGCATATCCCTCCGGTAGGGGAAAAAGGAAGGGCGGTGAGTTATCTGCCGCTCTGCCACGTGTATGAGCGTATGCTTAACTACATGTACCAATACCTGGGGATATCGGTTTACTATGCCGAGAATGTGGCTTCCATAGCCGAGAATATGCGCGATGTGAAGCCCGATATACTTTCTACCGTTCCCCGCCTGCTTGAGAAGATTTACGATAAAATTATGATGAATGGCCGGAAGCTCGGCGGTATCAAAAAGATCATTTTTTTCTGGGCTGTTAACCTGGGACTTAAGTATGAACTTTATGGAGCAAACGGTTGGTATTATGAACTAAAGCTAAAACTGGCCAATAAGCTGGTTTTCAGTAAATGGAGGGCAGCCCTGGGTAATAACATAAAAGTCATTGTGTCGGGAGGTGCCGCCCTGCAGCCAAGGCTTTCAAGGGTTTTCTGGGCTGCGGGGATTCCCGTGCTGGAAGGTTATGGCCTTACGGAAACCTCTCCGGTTATCGCTGTCAGTGATTTCAGCGAACAGGGCATAAGTTTCGGAACCGTGGGGCGGGTGCTGAAAGGCGTGGAGGTGATGATTGCCGGCGATGGAGAAATTCTGGCAAAGGGCCGGAATATCATGATGGGCTATTACAAAGAACCTGAACTTACAAAGTCGGCCATCGATCCGGAAGGCTGGTTTCATACCGGCGATATCGGGAAAATTGAACCTGAGGGTCACCTGAGGTTAACCGGCCGGAAGAAGGAAATTTTCAAGACCTCTCTCGGGAAATACATCAGCCCGGAGCAACTTGAAAACAAATTCAAGGAATCGCCATTTATTGATACCTTGATGGTGCTGGGAGAAAACCAGAAATTTGCTGCGGCACTGATTGTCCCTGATTTCAATCACCTTAAAAGCTGGTGTGCCATCAAGGAAGTGCCTTATACCACCGATGCGGAAATGGTCAATCTACCCCGTATCAGGAAACGTTTTCAGGTTGAAATCGATAAATACAATAAGTTTTTCGGGGCAACTGAACAGGTTAAGCGCTTCGAACTCCTTGATAAAGAATGGACTGTTGATACCGGAGAACTTACAGCCTCGCTTAAACTGCGGCGCGGTTATATCTCGGAAAAATACAGTGAGCGGATTCAGAAGATTTTTGACATAGAAGAAGCATAAGCCGTTGATGATTTAACCGGTTAATTTTGGTGCGGATGGAAATGGTAACCCGCATATTTGATCTGCTTCAGCTATACCGGGGAAAGTATACCGGTAAAGACGATGTGTTTGCCTTCAAATCCCAGGGGAAATGGATTAATATTTCTGCTCCGGATTACATCAGGCAATCGGATTGCGTCAGTTACGCGCTTATGGCACTAGGAATTGGTCCGGGCGACAGGGTTGCCACCATCATGGGCAACAGCCCTTTCTGGAATTTTCTGGATATGGGCATTCTTCAGACCGGTGGTGTGCATGTGCCGGTTTATCCTACATTAAGTGTTGAAAATTACCGTTTTATCTTTACGGATGCTAGGGTAAGGGTCCTGTTTATCGGTTGCCGCGCTGCCTATCAGCGGATCAAACCTGTTCTGAATGACCTGCCCGATCTCCAGGCATATTTTGTTCTCGAAAAGCAGAAAGGCCTGAAAGATTGGTCAGACCTGATCAGACTTGGCAGGAAAAATTCCAACAGAGATTTACTTGTTTCAATCCGGTCAGCGATAAGGCCTGAGGATCTTGCCACCCTGATTTATACTTCCGGGACAACAGGCAGGCCCAAAGGTGTCATGCTTTCTCATGCCAATATGGTGAGTAATTTCACTGCTGTAAGCGATATTCTGAATGGCAGGAATGTAAACCGGGCACTGAGTTTTCTACCGCTCTGTCATGTTTATGAGCGGATGCTTAACTACATGTATCAGTATATGGGAATTTCGGTTTACTATGCCGAAAGCCTTGACCGGTTGCGTGAGAACATGCGTGAAGTAAAACCTGAAATGTTTTGTGCCGTACCGAGGGTAATCGAAAAAAGTTATGCTACCATTCTCCGAAAAGGAAGAAATCTGAAAGGAATACAAAAACTTATTTTTTTCTGGGCGCTCAACCTCGGTCATCGTTTTGATTTCCACCTCACCCGCAGGCGGGCTTTCCGTTTGAAGCTTCTTCTTGCCGACCGGCTGGTATTTCGCCATTGGCGACGGGCGTTCGGCGAAAGGCTGGGTATCATCGTTTCAGGGGGAGCGCCCCTTCACCCTAAGCTGGCAAGGGTTTTCTGGGCCGCCGGGATTCAGGTAGTCGAAGGGTACGGGCTTACGGAAACATCCCCGGTAATTGCCGTAGGTACCTTTGAACCGGGCGGTGTCAGATTCGGTACAGTGGGCCGGCCTTTGCCAGGGGTGGAATTGAAGCTTGCTGAGGATGGCGAAATTCTGGTTAAAGGCCCCAATGTGATGATGGGTTATTATAACCGGCCCGACCGCAATGCGGAGGTTTTTGATGAAGAGGGGTGGTTCCATACCGGCGATATCGGAGAACTTGTAAATGGTCAGTACCTGAAGATCACCGACCGTAAAAAAGAAATTTTCAAAACCTCATTGGGGAAATACATTGCAC
>CAZDBX010000337.1:0-2851 GCA_964503805.1 uncultured Lentimicrobium sp.
CACTAATGCTTTTTGCAGAACCGGCAGGTCATGTTTCACAAAGCGAATTTGAACAATCACTCAAATACGCCGGGCAGACAGGTCTTGAAAAAGCGGAAGAAAAGACAATAAACCGCAGCATGAGCACCTTGCTGAGAAAAAGACAGGCTTAAAATACATTCAGTTGTCATCAAACCATCTCCCGGCAAACCCTGTGTTATGTGCATTGCAGCATTTGCCCTTCCGGAATGAATGAGCAGTTATGAAAGCATCCCTGCCGTTTAAACTGATTCTGCATAACTGGTTTTAAAAGAGATTACCAGAGATTCCGCGATGAAGGCCGGATAAATTACCTGCTGGCCGGGAAAGTTCTTTGCATAAACAGGTCTGCAAATGCTTGCCCATAGCAGAATTTTAAAAAAATGATCTTTCCATGAGCCGGTTTGATTAAAAACGGTGTATTAGCAGTCAGTTAGTAACCAAATCAACCAGAAAAATCATGAAAAGGTCACCTTTATTTATGCTATCAATGATGCTGATGGCAGCTTTAACAATTTTCAGTTCGTGCAAAAAAGACAAGGACACCGATCCTGACACCGATCCGGATAATAACAAACCGGTGCTGGTTTACAATGAAATCATTATTGGAATGACCGGCGTTACCTCGCGCATCGAGATTGGCGCCACCGATCCCGATGGAGATGAACTTACCTACACCTGGACGCTGGTAACCTCTCCGACCGGATCAGCGCCTGTAATGACAGAACAGATGAACCGTGCCGACTTCACAACAGCCATCCCCGGCATCTACAGGGTTGAAGTGGTGGTTAAAGACAATAAGGGGAGCCAGGCCGTTGCCAATGTGAGCCTTTATATCGGAGGAGAACTGCCGTCAAACATAAGCAGCAATACCACGCTTCCCGACCTGTTCGCCGACGAGGCTTATCCTGATTATTATGCAAACCGTTCGGTGCAGATTACGGCAGGCCTGACGCTTGATGCCGGGGTAGTAATAGAGTGCGCCTCCGATATAACAATTTTTGTGAACGGAGCCAACGCCTACCTTAATGCCGGAGGAACGGCATCCAGGAACATCATCTTCAGGGGAAGTGAAAAAATTAAAGGATGGTGGAAAACCATCAACTTCAACTCGGTAAACCTGAATAACAAACTGGATCATGTGCAGGTACTTCATGCCGGAAGTTCTGCCATTGCCGGATACAAGACTGCCATTTATATCAAAAGCAGTTCTTCTTACAGGGCAGCGATTACCAACACGAGGATATCACTGACCGATGGATACGGACTGTTTATTGACGGAAATGAAAACGGATTGATTGATTTTTCAGGAAATACATTTTCCGATAATTCGGATGCCCCCATGATGGTCGGAGCCCATAGTCTGTATTCGCTTGATTATGCCACGCAATACTCCGGTAACGGGATACAGGCAATAGTTGTAAAGGGTCCGACAAATGCCCGGTTTGAATCAAGCGGAAGCATCAAAGCACTGGGCGTTGATTATCACTTTATGAGCAATGCCGAACTACGGACAAATCTCACCTTTGAACCGGGAGTTACCTGCCTCTTCAATTCAGGGACGAGACTTTGGGTAACCTCTGACGGAGCAATTATTGCCAATGGCAGTGCCTCTGAGAAAATCACCTTTTCGGGAATCTTCGCAAGCCCGGGAGCCTGGAATGGGATAGAACTGGCGTCCGCTTCCCCCGAAAACAGTATTGATTACGCGATTATCAGTTATGGAGGCAACAGCAGCGGGCGGGATGCCAACATCTATATGTTTAGCCCTTCAAAACTTTCACTCACCAACAGTACCATCTCCGACAGCCAAACATGGGGCGTATTCAAAGCTCCGGGGAGTACCGACCTGACAGAAAGTAATAATGTATTCTTCAACAATGCATCAGGTGATATCGGAGGAAATTAATTCAACAAATCATATTTAAAAAGCAAAAAACTATGAAATCAAAAATAAACATAATACTTATACTTTTTGCAGCGGTTTTCATTACCAGTTGCGGAAAAGACGACGACGGAACCAACCAAACCAGTGTTTTGAATACTGAAAGGTTTAAGGCAAAAATTACGTACGGAACCGGGACAGAATTTACTGAAATAGAATATGATGAGGACAAACTTGTGGCAGCAGGGGATATTCTGACGGATAATGCTGAATCGTATCTGGCGATTACATCCTCAAACCTGGAAACCGATATGACCATTAATTTCTATCCACCGGATAATCACCCGCTCAAGGATGATGTGATCTCCATCTCAATTTCCACGGCTGAACTGAAACCCTGGACGCGCGACAAGACTTATACTACTGTATATGTTGCCCAGCATCCCTACGTGGAAGAATACGCGGTGGTGAGTTACTGGGATGCCTCTGAAAGCAGGGACTTTCTCTCATCCAACCGGCCCGAATCCATGAGCAGTAAGGTAAAACTCTGGAGGGAAGGCAAGTTGCTGAAAGGTGAAATTGCTACGAGAATCGGGCTGCAGTCGTACGATAACCAGCTGATTTACATCACCATGGAATTTGAACTCAGGCCGGAAGATGACGGACTGAGCGATTAAGATTCGTGGAATCCTGAGACATTTTAACAGCAATACCCGTGCAACAGAAGTTTTTTGCCGCACGGGTAGTTGCAATCCTTTTGTACCCCATCAGCGCCGGCCTGCAGGCGCAGACGGGGGATCTCAAACTGAAAGACTGGCAACCGGTCAGTCAACTGGTCACCAGGCAAACCCTGATCGAAAAGGCCAAGTTCCCGGTGATCGACATCCACAATCATCTGGGCAAACTGGAGAACACCGCCGCCTATCTGGCGGAGATGGACAAGGCCGG
>CAZDBX010000338.1:0-2844 GCA_964503805.1 uncultured Lentimicrobium sp.
AGGAATAGGGGTCATCATAGTTCCGTGTGATTTGGTGCTTCTGTGTTTTGGTGGCGTTTTTACATAAAGTCAGGGATTGGATTCCGGCACTTCAGACAGCGGAAAAACAAGAATCCCCGGAATTTGCGGGCAATCCTGGCCCGGATCTCCAGGCACGGAATCTTCTGCATTAACAATCCGTTTTCCGGTCTCACAGGTTCTTCAGGAATAGGGGTCATCATAGTTCCGTGTGATTTGGTGCTTCTGTGTTTTGGTGGCATTTTCACATATATTCAGGGATTGGATTCCGGCGCAACGGCTAGTGAAAAAAAAACCCTGCTGTAAGGCAGGGCTTGATAAAAGGAGAAACCGGGATTAATTTACTTTGATTCAGAGGCTGGTACTGCCTGGGCAGTGGTGGCCTTCTTGGTTCCGCAGTCGCTGCTCTGTGCCTTGGCACTTTTGTCGCATGACTTGCTGCAATCGTCCTTCGAGGCAGTCTTCACGGCCTTGTCGCCACATGAGCTCTTTGAGGCTTCGGTTGCGCAGCCCGATTTGTCGGTTTTCTTGGTTCCGTCAACTTTCGGATCTTTGTCGCCTGCGTAATTCTCGGTGTAAACACTGATCTCACCGGCTGTTACAACACTGCTGATTCCTGAAAAGGCAAACAGGAAAGCGAATACGGATAATGCAATTATTGCTTTTTTCATGGCTTTTATGTTTTGGTTTGATGCAAACTTAAGGGTTAACAGGGCACCGGCTTGTTAACGATCCGTTAATTACTGTTAATGGTTTGTTAAAAACCTGTAGCAGGAGGCTGCGAATACATTAAATTTGCACTATTATTATTTTCCGGATGCAAAAAAGAACCGTTGCCCTGCTGATTGTGATTACTTCCCTGGCCCTGGCCGGGATCATTGTAATACAGATTTACTGGGTTAAGAATGCTTTGCATCTGCAGGAGGAGCAGTTCGACAACAAGGTTCAGGTTACCCTCAAGAGTGTGGTGAACCGGATGTTCGATGCTCGCGACAGTCTTGCCCCAGATCCTTCAGTGTGTGATGAACACTGCGACCACCGGACTTATCAGGTACTTTCAGCCATCAATCCGCTGAGGCTGGATTCGCTGTTACAGGAGGAATTCGGGGGAATGGAAATTTCGCGCGAGTACTATTGGGGCGTCTACAACCCGGCCTGTGGCAGTTTGTTTGCTGGTGAGGCCGGTCATTATCACGATAAACTGATAAAGACCAACCATTTCGTTTCACTTTCGTGCCTCTATCAGCGCGAGAAGCTGATGCTGGGAGTCTATTTCCCCTCGGAGCGAGGGGTGCTTTGGCTCAGGATCTTCCCTTATCTCCTGTTGGCCTTTGTGTTGCTTGCCATTGTCATCTTCGCCTTTTCATTTACCATCTTTTCTTTTCTGAGGCAGAAAAAACTGTCGGAGATGAAAAGTGATTTCGTCAACAACATGACCCACGAGTTTAAAACGCCAATCGCTACCATATCGCTGGCCAGCGAGATGCTGCTGAACAACGGGGTGAGTGAATCAGTCGCCCGCACCAGGCGTTATGCAAAGATCATCCATGACGAAAACCAGCGTTTGAAACAGCAGGTGGAGCAGGTATTGCAGATTGCCGTGCTCGATAAGGGCCATTACAGGTTAAAGATCAAGGCTTTTGATGCGCATGAAGCCGTTAAAGCCTGTGTAAAGAATTTTGAACTTACCGTGCGCGATATGGGCGGAATGATCATCTTCAGGCCGGAAGCCACCGTATGTACCATCAGGGCGGATCATCACCATTTTACAAATATGGTGAACAACCTGCTCGACAATGCCGCGAAGTATTCCCGGGAGTACCCGGAGATCAGGGTTACTACCGGAGTTTCCGGCAATATGTTCTTTGTCGGGGTGCATGATAAAGGCATTGGGATCAGTCATGAAAACCTGAAGCATATTTTCAGGAACCTTTACCGGGTTCCGACAGGAAATGTGCATGATGTCAAAGGCTTCGGCCTGGGCCTGTACTATGTGAAAACAATGGCCGAAGCCCACGGAGGATATGTGAAAGTAAGCAGTGAACTGAACAAAGGAAGTACTTTTGTGATTTATATACCTATAGATCCTAAAATCGAAATTAGCAGAGATTCCCATGAGTCAGAAAGCGAAGATATTGCTGGTTGAGGATGATCCCAGCCTTAGCCTGGTGTTGCAGGATTATCTTGAATTGCTTGGCTATGAAACCACCGTGGCCGCTGATGGAGAACAGGGCTTGCTCAGGTTCATGGAAATGGCTTTTGATTTATGTATTCTGGATGTGATGCTTCCTAAGAAAGACGGCTTTACCCTGGCAACGGAAATCCGGAGTATTAATGAACGCCTGCCGGTCATTTTTCTCACTGCCAGGGATCAGAATGATGATCGCGTAACGGGATTTAAGGCGGGTTGCGACGATTACATCACCAAACCCTTCAGCAGCGAAGAGCTTGCCCTGCGTATCGAAGCCATCCTGAAACGCTGCATGAACCAGGCCATGCGTTTGCGCTCCGAGGTTTTTGAACTTGGCTCCTGCCGTTTCGATGCTTCCAACCTGATATTGTACTGCACTGGCTCCGAGCAGAAGCTAACGCCCAAGGAAGCGGCATTGCTCAGGCTGCTCTGTCTCAATAAGAATAACCTCCTGCCCCGCGATCAGGCCCTCACCGAAATCTGGGGCGATGCCGATTATTTTATCGGCCGCAGTATGGATGTTTTTATCGCCCGCCTCCGCAAATATCTCCGTCATGAGCCGGCTGTCTCCATTACCAATGTGCACGGTACCGGGTTTAAGCTGGAAGTGAAAGAAGAGTAAGGAATTTCGGATT
>CAZDBX010000339.1:0-2835 GCA_964503805.1 uncultured Lentimicrobium sp.
AGCGCGGGAGTTAAATAAATAAGCAGTATCGCCGTGGTGTTGATAATGATACTGTTGGTAATTGTTCTGCGGGAAAGGCTGGCAGTGCTCATCTCAGTGTGATTAAATGTTTGGTTTCAGGCCTGTTCTTATGTAGTTTATCGATTACAAAAATAAAATTTTGTTGATTCACTGACGTTTTTTTTGCATGAAAGTATGGAAGTCTGCTGAAATATTTATTTTTACCCGTGGATATTTCCAGGCTATTTTTGTCGGATTCTGACTTATAATTTCGAGTTTTATGAAGCGCCGTGAATTTATTTTAAAGGGAGTCAGTGCCGGGCTGGTAACCGGCACATCCTTAAGCATAGGAGGATTGACAGGGCTGGCTTCTGCCATGCCTGCTCAAAGCGAATACGATCTGGTTGCTGTGAGGGATGGAGAACCTGACGTAATGTTTGACAGGGCGATTGCCTCTCTGGGGGGGATGGCGAAGTATGTCAAAAAGGGTCAGAAAGTATTGGTAAAACCAAACATAGGGTGGGACGTCACTCCCGAAAGGGCCGGAAATACCAATCCCAAACTGGTTGGCAGGATTATCAGACATTGTTTCGATGCCGGAGCATCTGAAGTATATGTATTCGACAATACCTGTGATGCCTGGAATCTTTGTTATAAAAACAGCGGAATTGAAAAAGCCGTAAAGGATGCCGGCGGTAAGATCGTTCCCGGTAATACGGAAAACTATTATCAGACGGTGCAGATTCCCAAAGGGAAACGCCTGAAGGAAGCCAAGGTTCATGAATTGATTCTGAACTCGGATGTTTTTATCAATGTTCCGGTGCTCAAACATCACAGTTCCGCCAGCATTTCCCTTGCAATGAAAAACCTGATGGGAGTGGTATGGGATCGCCGCTTCTGGCATAGGAACGACCTGCACCAGTGTATTGCTGATTTTGTTTCCTGGCGTAAACCAACGCTGAATGTGATCGACGGTTACCGGGTGATGCTGCGCAACGGTCCGCGCGGGGTTTCTGAAGCCGATGTGGTGCTGATGAAGCAACTGATTATCTCTGCCGATATTGTCGCAGCAGATGCTGCCGCTACCATGGTTTTCGGAAGCAAACCTCTGGATATACCGCACATACGGATTGCAAACGAAATGAAACTTGGGACCATGGACCTGACCAAGCTGAACATTAACAGGATAAAGATCTGATATGAGAAGTGTTGCGTGGCCCCGGAAGGCCCGGATTGCATTGTCTCTGGTGTTTCTGATATTTACCGGTATTGTTTTCCTCGATCCCACAGGCTGGATGCCGGTTTCATGGATAAAGGCAATTATCTGGCCCCAGTTTACCCCATCTTTATTGAAATTTCTTGTCACCGGCGGATGGGCAGTTTCCGGATTCCTGTTGTTTGTTATCCTGACTTTTTTATTCGGAAGGATTTATTGTTCCACAGTATGCCCCCTGGGAACTTTGCAGGATATCATTTCACGAATCCGCCGAAAAATTATCAGGCAGAAACCTCTCCGTTATGTCAGCCCCGCGAACATGCTGCGGTATATTATCCTGGCTGTTGTCATTATTTCATTTCTGGCCGGCTCAACGCTGCTGGTCAATTTTCTTGATCCTTACAGTAATTTTGGCCGGATTATGGCCAATTTGTTCAGGCCTGTTGTCCTTGCCGCTAACAATGCGCTTGCCGGGATGCTTGAAAAGCAGGATATTTTCTGGTTGCCCCGTACCCCCTGGAAGGGATATCAGCTGGCTTCCCTGGGGTTTGCCACCGCCTTCCTCGCTTTGGTTACCTGGATGTCGGCCGTGAGAGGCAGGTTGTATTGCAATACGGTTTGTCCGGTTGGAGCGCTGCTCAGCCTGTTTTCAAGGGTTTCCCTTTTCAGGATTTCACTCGACAAGCAGTTGTGCAACAGTTGCGGACAATGCAGCAAGGTTTGCAAGGCACAGTGCATTGATGTTAAAAGCAGGGAAGTGGATTATTCCCGTTGTGTGGCATGTTTCAACTGCATCACGGCTTGTCCGTCCTCAGGAGTGGTATATGGAATTGTTAAATCCAGGGTAAATTCCGGTAAGGTAAACCATGAAGCAGCGGAAAACGGGCACCGACGGACATTGCTGAAAGCGTTCATGGTTGGGGCGGCATTTTTATCAACCAAATCATTTGCCACCCGGCTAACCGGGGGCGAAAAGCCAACCACCATCCCTGAAGAGCGAACGCTGGTTTCATCCCCTCCAGGATCTGAGGGCCATGACCATTTCAATAAAAACTGCACTGCCTGTCATTTATGTGTGAGCGCCTGTCCCACACACGTGCTGCAGCCTTCTTTCCTGGAGTACGGCCTCCAGGGGCTGATGCAACCTTATATGGATTATCATTCGGGTTTCTGCAATTTTGAATGCACTGTTTGCAGTGATATCTGCCCGACAGGGGCAATACTCCCGCTTGCAAAAGATGTGAAGAAAAGGGTTCAGCTTGGCGTGGCTGTATTTATTAAGGAAAACTGTGTGGTTTACACCGACGAAACTGACTGCGGTGCCTGTTCTGAACATTGTCCGACCAAAGCGGTCGATATGGTGCCATATAAGGACGGGCTTACGATTCCCGAAGTGGATGATAAAATCTGTATTGGATGCGGTGCCTGTGAGTACGCTTGCCCGACCAGGCCGTTCAGGGCCATATTCGTTGAAGGGAACCGGCAGCACATCATGGCTGAAGAGCCGCAGCAGGAGGAAATTATCCTCAAAGATACAGGGGAGGACTTTCCATTTTAATAAGACAAAAAGAGGCTGTCTCAAAAGGGCAGCCTCTTTTTAATTTATTGATTATCAACAA
>CAZDBX010000340.1:0-2796 GCA_964503805.1 uncultured Lentimicrobium sp.
GGTTATTGTTGATTTCTGGGCTGAATGGTGCGGACCCTGCAGAATGATAGCTCCCTACATTGAACAGATAGCAGAGGCTTACAAGGAGAAGGCGCTGGTCGTTAAGTGTGACGTTGACAGCTCCCCTGAAGTTGCCCGCCGGTTTATGATAAGAAATATCCCGACTGTGCTTTATTTCAAAAACGGTGAGGTGGTTGACAAGCAGGTGGGCGCCGCTGCCCGCTCTGCCTTCGAGGCCAAGCTCACTCCCCTGCTATGATAACAGTATGAAGGTATGTGTTTTTGCAGCCTCCAGCAGCCGTATTGACCCTGCTTATATGAAAGCGGCTGAAGAACTGGGCGTGGCATTTGCCAGGCACAGGGTTCATGCTGTGTTCGGCGGAGGAGGCATAGGACTGATGGGGGTATTCGCCGATTCACTGATGACTCATGGCGGCACCCTGACCGGAGTAATCCCGGGTTTTATGATAGATGAGGGCTGGGGACACAGCGGGGTGAGTGATATGATTGTCACCCCTGACATGTCAGAGAGGAAGAAAACCATCTTCGCCATGTCAGATGCTGCAGTAGCTCTTCCCGGCGGCGTGGGGACACTCGAAGAACTAACGGAAGTTATCACCCTTAAGCAACTGGGTCAGTTCAACAAACCTATCGTAATCATTAATGTCAACGGCTTCTATGACCACCTGATCGAGTTTTTTGACCATATGGTCAGGGGTCACTTCATGAGACTGGAACACAAGGATATATGGCAGATAGTTGCCACTGCCGATGAGGTTGTGCCGGCCATTATCAATTATACCGGCTGGCATGCCGATCCCAGGGTGATTGCCAGGATATAACCCGACTCATTGAAAGCGTCTGAAAGGCTTGCTGTTATTTAAGGCACCCTGGTCCCGATAAACAGAATATCATCAACCTGGGCCAGGTCACCCATCCATTCCCTGATGGCTTTTTCGAGACGGAACTTCTGTTCCTCAACAGGAAGCATATGAATTTCGGCCAGCAGTGACCTGATATTTATGGTCTTGAACTTTTTCTCGTGTTCTCCGCCGAACTGGTCGGCAAAGCCGTCGGTGAAGATGTAGAGCATGTCGCCAGGCTTTACCTCCACCCTGTGGTTGGTAAAGCTCTTCCTGGCCTGTCCGTCGATCATTCCTATCGGGAAACGGTCACCCCTGTATATGGTTACCTTGCCTTCACGGACATGATAAAGGGGCTGGTATGCCCCGGCATAATCGACTGTATGCTCCAGGATATCATATGAAATAACCGAGATATCCATTCCGTCCCTGACGGCCTTTTCGCTGCGTTGCAGCAGGGCATGGACAACCTCGATGTTCAGATGGTCAAGGATGTCTGACGGTTTTGTTATGCCGCTCTCTCTGACTATCTTATTGAGGGAGTTATGGCCGATGATTGACATAAAGGCTCCTGGAACGCCGTGTCCGGTGCAGTCGACTGCAGCAATATATTGCTTGAAGCCGCTGTCATGCATCCAGTAGAAGTCACCGCTCACAATATCCCTCGGCATGAACAGCACGAATGTATCATTGAAGAAATTTTCCGGTGGCAGCATAGCCGCCTGAATCCTCTCTGCATACCTGATGCTGGCGGTGGTATCCCTGTTTTTCTCCTCCAGTTCCAGGCTTTTGCTGACTACCTCGGCGGTACGTTCCTCAACCTTCTGTTCCAGGTGCTCCTTTTCCCGGCGCAGCGTTCTTTCGCGGAGGCTTATGAAGAGATATATTCCCGCAACCAGTGAAGTGATGCAGAGTATGATGAACCACGAAGTCATGTATACCGGCCCCCTTATGGAGAATGATAGTTTTGCCGGTACCTCGTTCCAGTAACCATAGTTGTTTGAAGCCCTCACCATGAAGGTATACCTGCCCGGACTGAGTGTCGGATATGTGGCACGGTTCTGGTCCGTGGTGATCCACTCCTTGTCTAATCCCTCAAGCATGAACTGGTATCTTACCGCTCCGGGATTGACAAGGCAGATGCTGAGGAAGTCAAAGATAATTCTGTTTTGTGTATGCATGAGCCTTATACCGTCATGCATCGGGAATACCTCGTAGTTGACAAGCGTTCTCCAGATATGCGTTTCAGGCTCGGTAACCACCGGGGGTATCATGGAGGGAGAGAGTCTCATTGCCCCGTTTGATGTTCCGAACCAGAGGTCGCCCATATCATCTGCAAACGAGGCATTGGGCCTGGTCTCAATACCGGTAAAGCCGCTCTTTTCCGTAAATGAAGAGATCCTGCCTGTGTTGCTGTCATACCTGTTCAGCCCCAGGTTGGTTCCTATGAACAGGTTACCGGACCTGTCAGGCTGAAGAAGGTTGATTGAATTCATCAGCAGGCCTTCAGCCTCCGTGAGTTTCTTTTTCACCGTGTCATTCCTCAGACCATAGAGTCCGTCAATAGTACCCACCCAGATCATTCCGTCAGGGGTTTCAGTGATGGCTGTCGGATGTACATCAGACCTGAAGGTCACAGGGGTGAATGTATTGCTCCCCGGGGTGAACCTGGTGAGGCCGTTACGCTCCTCGGTGCCTATCCACAGAGAGCCGCGGCTGTCGCAGAAGAGAGAGGTTATGTTGTTTCCCGTCAGGCCGTTGATCTGCGTATAGGTTGTACTCTGCTTGCGCCTGGCATCCCACATTATGAGGGCCCTGTCAGTGCCAATCCAGAGGTTATCCCTCAGGTCAGTGGTCATGGCGGCGATCCTCAGAGAGCGGAGGCTGGCGTTGAGGTCAAGGTCATACCGGAAATTCTTCTCGTAGATATCAT
>CAZDBX010000341.1:0-2796 GCA_964503805.1 uncultured Lentimicrobium sp.
ATAGGAGACTACGAAAAAGCGGAAACTGCCTTTGCCAATTCACTTAGAATCAATGAAAAAATCATGGCACAGGATGCTCCTGACCTGGCCATGCTCTACCTGAATATGGGGCGCCTGCTTGCATTGGCCAATAAAGATGATGATGCCCTCACTTACTATAATCGCGCAGAGGAAATACTTCTGAAAAAAGTTGGATCCAATCATCAGGACCTGGGCAGTATTTATTTAAATAAAGGTCAGACATATGTCCACATGGCCGACTACGAAAAAGCCCTGATTTTTTTCAACAAGGTACTGGCCATCGCAACGGAAAACTTTGGTCCGGGTCATCCGATGATACTGTCAGCCAATATGAATATCGGATACATCCATGAGAAAAAAGGCGAATTTGAGAATGCCCTGAAGTTTTACCTAGCAAGTATTCCCGAAAACGATAACAATCCATCCGCCATCAAGACATTCAGCAACCTGGCAAGTCTGTATTATGCCATGGATGATACTGAAAAGGCGGCTGATTACTACAACAAGGCAATTGATCTGGCAGTTAAGCTGCTGGGGCCCGATCATCCTGAAACCGGCCTCCTCTATACCCGCTACGGGTATTTCCAGTTGAATGAAGCCAGGGAAGACCTTGGAATCGGAATGTTCAGAAAGGCGCTGGCAATTTCCGAAACCCATTATGGTAAGGCAAGCCGGGAGGTATCCAATAATCTTACCCACATCGGCAATTATTACCTGATCAATAACCAACCCGACAAAGCACTGCAATTTTATCAGAATGCCATTATTGCCATTGTTCCGGGGTTTACTGACACTTCTCCTAACTCCAACCCGTCCCCCGGCCAGCTTATTCCCGATCGTTACCTTATCAATACACTTAATGCCAAAGCCGATGCATTGTATCTTCAGGCATCAGCAAAAACCGATGAAAAAATGCTTGATCTCAGCCTGGGCACTTACAAACTTTCGGTTAAAGTAGTTGAAAAGTTACGGTCCAGCTACCTGAATGAGGAAAGCAAATTCCTGCTTTCAGGAGACGAGAGAAATTCATATCTCAATACCGTAAAGGTTGCTACAAAGCTCTATCAGCTTACCGGCAAAAAAAGATATCTGGAAGAGGGCTTCCTTTACTCAGATAAAGGTAAGTCAACCGTGCTACTCTCTTCAATGCAGGATGTAGAAGCCAGGCAGTACGGGGGTGTTCCGGTTGAAGTACAGGATCATGAGAAAAAACTCCGGCTGGACCTGGGTTCCTATAACCGGTTTATTTATGAAGAACGTCAGAAAACCAACCCGGATAGCCGGAAGATAAAATTCTGGGAGGAAAAAGTATTTGAGCTGGAAACCAGATACGACAGTCTGGTCAGGATTCTGGAAGAGAATTATCCCGATTATTACGCCCTGAAATACCAGGAACTTAAACTGGATCTGGAAAACATCAGAAAAAACCTGGATAAAGACAGGGCATTGATAGAATATGCGCTGACAGACACCCTGCTTTATATTTTCGTTTTGAATCATGATCGTTTTGAGGTAGTTACCCGCAATGTGGATGAAAAATTCTTCAGTAATATCAGAACCCTTACCTCATCGACTTCTGCCGGCGATCTGATGAGCATCAGCAAAAAAGACTACAATAGCTACACCGGGGCTGCCTATTCGTTGTTTAATGATTTGATTGAACCGGTAAAACGTATTACGGATAAGAAAAAACTGATCATTATTCCCGATGCTGAAATCAGTTTCATCTCTTTTGACATGTTGCTGAATTCACCTCCCGACACCCTGGGAATGGACTTCAGAAAATTGCCTTTCCTGATTTACGACTATATTATCAATTACAGCGCTTCAGCCATATTACAGTTCAACAAGCTTAACAGATCGGAAAAGAAACCTACCCGGAATCTGCTGGCAATGGCTCCTTCGTACGACAACCTTACCAACCTTGAGACTGACGGCTTTACCGATGAATCGGGAAACACGGTTTATCTGCTTCCGATTCCCGGGGTTGAAAATGAAATCAGGGAAATCAGAAAAGTACTCTCAGGCTCTTCCTTTACCGGAAAAAATGCAACGGAACATGCTTTCAAGCAACGGGCCTCAAAATACAATATTCTGCATTTTGCCATGCACACCCTGATCAACAGCGAGAAGCCCATGCTTTCAAAACTCGTTTTCTATCAGGATGGCGACAGCATTGAGGATGGCATGCTGAATACTTATGAACTTTTCGGAATGGAACTCAATGCAAATCTGGCAGTTCTGAGTGCCTGCAACACGGGAAGCGGCAAACTGATGAAGGGAGAAGGGGTAATGAACCTTGCACGGGGCTTTATCTACGCCGGTGTCCCGGGTATTGTTATGACGATGTGGTCGGTCGAGGACCAGGCAAGCGCGCAGATTGTGAACAGCTTCTACCGTTACCTGAATAAAGGGCTGCCAAAGGACGAGGCATTGCGTCAGGCTAAACTCGATATGCTTGCTGAAGGAGATTTACTGAGGTCCCATCCTTACTACTGGGCGGCTTATGTCACCATCGGAGATTACCAACCGATAACACTCATCAGACCTGTTTGGATGAATATCCTTTATGCCCTGATCCTTATCACTTCAACCGGTGCGCTGATCCGACTGCTGATCCGCAGATTCAGGCAGCCAGAATCATCCGTCGGGAGATAAGCGCCCTTCCTTCGCGATAATGCCTAATTTTGCATAAAAATACATTGTTGTCCGGCAAAAACCTGATAATGGACTTAGAGATTCTTCGCCCCACGATGTTACGCTCAGAAAGACAAT
>CAZDBX010000342.1:0-2788 GCA_964503805.1 uncultured Lentimicrobium sp.
CTGAATTGCAAATGGTTGTGGGAGAAGCTGAGAAATCTGCTGTAAGAGCCGGTGGGGCTATCTGGAATACACCTACATGATTTTTACGGCCCCCGTTAAAGTATTCTCCGATGGACCAGAAGGTTGCATCATCGGTAGGGTCTATGGTCATATGCGCATAATCTCCGTAACGGGTTGATGGGTTGGATTGAGTGCCTGTCGCGATGATTTCTTCGGCAAGGGTCATCTGGCCCGGAGGATCAGAAGCGTAACGTCCTGTAAATCGCAGGGAGGGGTATTGCGAAGCGCTGACGATGGTATAGGCAAGGCCAATGTTGCCGTTGGCATCCATACACATATTGCCGCAAAAGGCGCTGTGTCCGCCGGGCTGGGCATAGGTGCCTTCCTGGTGGATGGTCCAGGGCGCACCATCGTTGCTTTGCCTGAGTTCATACCAACGGATGCCTGAATAGTTGTCTGCTCCGTTAAGATCAACCACAAAATTGAAAATTGCAGAATTGTAGCCTGGAAATCTCCGGTATTGGGCCATATACATAATCGTGGCCTGTAATGCATCAATGTCTCCGCCCGATGGCTGGGGCAGGTTGGAGAAGGACCCGCCGTCGAAAAGCCCGTCGAATGGTTGTGTATTGATGATCTGAGGACTGGAAATTGTTGAATTTGCTGGTACTGACCAGTTGACATTGATTGTCCATATTTTCAGATGGTCGGTTGATACACCCGACCAGGCATCATCCTGCATGTATACGATGGGTGCATTGCCCGGGGGAGGCAAAGAAGGACCATTGCAGTTAAAACCAAGAGGACTGTAAAATCCGCTGGTAACAATCCCGGTCAGCGGAAAACCCAACATTTGAACCGAAGCACTTCCGGTGATCATCTGATCCCGGTTCAGGACAAAAACCACCTGACTGCTGCCTGCTGTGTTCTGGTCCTTATTGGCTGTGATATAGTATCCGTCGGACCATACGGTGAACTTGGGATAATCAGGGAACGTATTGGTATTAAACCTGTAAACATACCATCCGTCGTTTACCGGATCAGGTCCCTGACTGATGGCAACATCAAAACCGTTGGAGAAGAATTCGGTCAGCATGAACCTATCGGCATAACGATCATAAACTACAATCGGATCTCCCAGGGTTCCGGGGAATATCGTTCCCAAAGAGGCCGCTGCCGTCAATGGGTTGCCGTTTTTGTCCCATATTCTGAACGCAGTATTCCATGAGTTTACAAAATGATTTGGCCCGACTGCTCCTGTTGGATCTGTAGGTGTGGATGAAGCACTGGCTGCTTCAAAAGTCAGGATAGGGGCCTTGCCGGCTTTCAGAGGAGTCTTTGATTGAATTTCCCAGAGCGGGTCATTCCCGGCGGGAAGGCCTTTGCCCGGAACGGAATTGTTCGAGCCCCAGCGCTTGGGATTAAATTCTTTCTTTTTATCTTCCGCCGGCCTGAATGTGCCGTTTGCTAATTGCGCAGCAATGGAAGGTACCGATATGACTGGCTCTGATGTGGTAACCAACGTAGGTTTTTGCGATCCGGTTGGATTTACTATTCTGTCCTGCTGAGCAGACAGAGTCAGTGAAAATATTGACAGGAGAATTGTAATCGTAGCAAGTTGAAGATTTTTCATTATCAGAAGATGGATTTGGAAATACCGGGCCTGTTGAGTAATACCTGTCACATTAACAAAATGACAAGCGGAAGTGATGATCTTTGCTGATGCCAGAATAATAACTGAATGTTATTAAATCAGCAATCAACGCTGGTTATCTTTGGTTCGATAACCAGCGCTGAAACTGATATGCCTTACTGTTTTTGAACAGCGCGGCAAACTGAATTCTCCTGGCTGGAAGTGAAGAAATCCTGCTTCTTCAAATTTGGCCCGGATTTGTTCAGGTTATTCGAACTTATTCCTGGCGTCGAAGGCTTTCTTTATGCCGTAGCCTGCGGCCATGGTGATCAGCAGGACGATTCCGCCGCCGATGGGCGCGGTTCCGCCGCCGATGGGAGGTCCGCCCACGGGGTCACCACCTGAGTTTGAACCCGGGCTGGGCTGGGCAAGCACACTTGCAGAGAAACTCAGGACCATCAACACGGTGAAAGCGGCTAAGTATTTCATGATTTTTTTCATATTCAGCAGTTTTTAGTTGTTAATAAATGCCCCCCGGCAAGGCCGGGGAGCTTTGATTAAAAATGGTTAGCGGATAAACACTTTATGGTTGACAGTGCCTTTTTCGGTAATCACCTTCACGATGTAAGTGCCGATAACAGCCTGCATAGGAATGCGGGTGGTCATCTGACTTCCGATGCTGGTGTTGATGAGTTCTCGTCCGGCCAGGTCATAGATGCGGACATCACCTGCAAGGCCGGTGGTATTGGTAATAACCACGGTATGGTTATAGCTGTACACGGAGATTCCGCCCAGTGAAGGATCACTGATACCGGTAGCAGCCTTGAAGTGTACCCTGAAGCGGTTTTCATTGTCACTGGTATTGTAAGTGAAATTGTAAACCGGGTTCTGGCGCAGATCCTGGATGGTATTAAGTTTCAGGTCTTCAAGCATAACGGGGGTGCTGGCGCTGAAGCTTTCCATTCCGGAAGCAGTAATGCTGTATGTTCCGCCAACGCCGCACCTGAATCCGAGATTTACCACCTCATTGCCTTCGAAGGGCAGTTCGTTGATACTCAATACATCGCCGGGAACAATGCTGTAAAGCTGCGGAGCCTCATTAAGTCCCCAGAGTTTATAAGCATCGTGCTGACCATCGAACAAGGGGGTTGCAGC
>CAZDBX010000343.1:0-2768 GCA_964503805.1 uncultured Lentimicrobium sp.
ACCTTATCACGGATTTTGCTTGAACTGAGAATCTGAAGCATCTGTTCTGTCTGCTCGTCTTCGCCAAACTCAAGGATATCGGTTTTAGCAGCAGGCTGATCGGTAAGCAATGCCCTGGAAACAGAATTGCTTGACACCGGGAAAAGGACAACTGTTGAACGGTAAAGCGGCGTTATAAAAAGGCTGGAGGAAAAAACCGCAGCCAAAATGGCGGCACTTAAACTTATAATTATCAGGTGCTTACGCCAGGAGAAAAGGAACATTCCGAGGCTTGTGGAATCAAAATCCCTGATTTCTGATAGCTTATTCTCCGACATAATGGAATGTTGGTTCGTTTTAGGTTGTCAAAGATATAGAAAAATAGATCACAATAAAAATATCAACCCCCGATAAAATATGCAGTTCTACCCGGCCGGCGAGGCAATCAGGCGGATAAAATAGCGCAGGTTCAGCAATCGCAAAACTAGAGCCAGAAAAACAGACAGGAAAATTGCGAGTACAAGAGACTGTAACCAATGCAAGGGAAGACTGACAGCTACCCTGTTGATGAGAACAACGCCGATGACAAAAACTACCAGTGCGCCAAGAAACTTCGGATTGAATTTAAACCTGAAGAAGATCAACACCAGAATAATCTGCGCTACGGCCATAATTCCCTGCGTAATCAGGCTGGTCCAGGCTGATCCCAATGCCCCGAAGCGGGGAATAAGCAGCACATTGAGACTGATATTCAGGAGCATTCCCCCGGCTGCTATCAGGTTAAGCTGCTTCAGATTTCCGTTGGCCGTCAGAAGGGTACCGAAAACATAGGTGGTTGAGATGGCTATGAAACATCCCATCAGTACCCCGAATACCGAAGCTGATTCTGAGATAAAGTGATCATACATCAGGTCCATGATCTCAAACCTGTAAAACCAGGAGACTGCTGCCAGAAGCACAGAAACAACAAAGAGCAGCGTAAACGACAAACGAACAAGGTTTTCAACCTTCTCCCCTGATTTAATCTGTCGCGCGAACAAAGGCAATAACAACACAGAAAACAGGTAGGCTATATTATTAGACGCATCGAGCAGCCGGTAGGCATGGGCGTAAATGCCCGATTGCTCCTTTCCCTGAACCCCACCGATCATGCGCTCAATCATCACTGAATCAATCCTGTTGTAGAAGGTCATAAGCAATACCAGAATCGCGAACGGCAGGCTTTGCCTGATGATCATCAGAAAAAACGGAAAGTTCCAGTTCAACCGCCTGAAAGAGGCTTTTTTGACTACGATCAGCAAAGCGATTAATGCAGTGAGCGCATAGGATACTGTCTGCGCGTATACAAACCATTCTATCCTGAACGTCTGGTGTGTAATCCTGCCCCACAGCAATACACTGCATATCGCGATCATCAGTATCCGGTCGAGCACCGATAGCAGGCTGTCGGTCTTGAAAAGCAGCAGTGCTGAAACATTTGACCTGAGATAAAGGATGAAGGAAATCAGAAATTGATTGATCCCAAGCAGGCCAAGCATCCATAATTCATTCCCCCTGTAGCCCCATATTATTCCGACTGAAAAAGTGACAATAAAATAAATCACCGCCAGCAGAAATTTCAGGATGATTATGCTGGAAAAATGTTTGTTCAGCAACTGGTTGTTCTGGGCAATATTACGGTTGTTGAAATTGGTAATTCCAAAATCAAACAGAATATTAAAAAGAAAGGAAAAGTTAAAAATGGCAAAATAAAAACCAAAGTCCTCAGCCCCCACCACATTCTGCACAGTCCTGTCGATGCCGAAAATCCAGAAAGGTTTGATCAGCAGGTTAAGAAATAACAGAAAACCCAGATTGGTAAGAAATTTACGTTGCATACCGGAAACCGTAAATCTTGCTGGCAAATTCCTCACCGGTGGGGAATGCAACTGAAAACCTCATCCGGTAAGCGATTATGTGTTAAATTTGCGCAAAAATATCATTATTCTTGCAATATTCACTGCAGGTGGCTGAATAAAAGCCTCATCAAAACAAAATTGATTTGAAGATCGCTGTCAATACCAGATTACTGTTACATGGAAGACTCGAAGGCATCGGGTGGTTCAGCTATGAGAACCTTAAAAGAATCACAACAGACCATCCTGAACACCAGTTCTATTTCCTTTTCGATCGTCCTTACCACAGGGATTTTATTTTCAGCGACAACGTCATCCCCCTGGTAGCCGGCCCTCCCGCCCGTCATCCCGTATTATATTATATCTGGTTCGAGTTTACCGTTCGCCGCCTGCTCAAAAAGATCGGAGCCGACCTTTTCCTATCCCCTGACGGTTATCTTTCGCTGGGATCAAAGGTACCTTCCGTTGCTGTATTCCACGATCTCAATTTCGAGCACTACCCCGGCGACCTCCCCCTGGCGGAGCGCTGGTATTACAGGACCTTTTTCAGAAAATATGCTGCGAAAGCGACCAGAATAGCAACGGTTTCCGGATTTTCGAAGGCAGACATCACAAGACAATACGGTACGGATCCCGGAAAAATTGATGTGGTTTATAACGGGGCAAACGAGGAATACCTTCCTGTTGATGAATCCGTGAAATCAGAAACCAGAAAAAAGTACACCGGGGGGCGCCCGTATTTCTTTTTCGTTGGATCGTTGCATCCCCGCAAAAATCTGGTCAACCTTTTCAGGGCCTTTGACCTTTTCAAAAAGACAGACCGGGAAAACACCGTGTTGCTCCTTGCCGGCGCCCGAAAATGGTGGACAGGTGAGATCGCTTCCGTTTATGAAA
>CAZDBX010000344.1:0-2767 GCA_964503805.1 uncultured Lentimicrobium sp.
ATCCGGGAGGTATTCCGGAATATTACACGTTAGTATTCAACCATAACGACATAAAACCGGCAAATCCGCCGGTTTTTTATTTGACCGGAATTTATCCGGAAACAATCAATAATATCATTAAATAATTCATATATAGCCCTTTGCCATCAGAATTTATTAGCATATTATCAATGCCTTACGCTGATTCAAATAAAACAAACCGGACCGAAAAATCAGTTGAATGCAGCATATAATCAGAAATATCTCTGATTATTAAACTTACATCCTATATTTGCCACTGATCAAACCATTTATAAATGAATGATTATCAGGAATGGCACAATGCAGCTGTTGCGGATAAAGTGATCGGCAACCTGAAAAAAAATCAGTTCGAAGCCTGCTATTTCGGTACATCGGCCGAAGCTTCTGATTATATCTGCAAGCGGATAAAGCAAGGGATGAAAGTGGCGTTTGGCGGTTCAATGACAATAAGAGCACTTGGGTTACGGGAGAGAGCCTCGGCACTGGGTGCAACACTGATTGACCACGGCAAGCCAGGCCTCAGTGAATCAGAAAGACTGGAAGAAATGCGCCGTGAACTGACGGCCGATATCTTTTTGTGCAGCACCAATGCACTTACCCTGAAAGGAGAACTGGTTAATGTTGACGGTTATGGAAACCGCGTGGCAGCCATGATCTTCGGGCCAGGGCAGGTGATGGTGGTGGCCGGAATCAATAAAATTGTCAGGGACGAGCAGGCTGCATTTGAACGGCTGAAGAGCACTGCCGGGCCTATGAATATGAAACGGCTTGGAAGGAATACGCCCTGCACTTCCGATGGCATCTGCCATAACTGCAGCTCAGAGGAAAGGGGCTGCAGGGCATACACCATCATCCGGAAACAACCGGCGCAAACCCCAACAACGGTAATCATCATCGGAGAAAACCTGGGTATGTGAAATTGCCGGATCTGTTCATTGCGGAACATCATCTTTTAATCGATAACCATAAACAAGAGCTATGGAAACCAAACAAACCGGATGGACAATCATCATCGTTTTTGCTATAACCCTGATCACATTTATCCTGTTTGCCGTATTGTTGACTCCGCAGGGTGAAGGTGGGATTTTCCTGTTAGCATTCTCACCCGTTCTGCTATTTGTAATGCTTTTATTTTATCAGCTTACTGTTAAGGTAGACCGGGAGACCATTAAAATCCGTTTTGGAATCGGCCTGATCCGGAAAAGCTGGAAACTATCAGCAATTGAAAGCGCTGTACCGGTCAGGAACAGCTTTTTCCACGGCTGGGGCATACACTACACGCTGAATACAGCGGTGTACAATGTCAGCGGGTTCGGCGCGGTGGAACTGAGTTTCAGGAACAGTAAGCGCAAAGTAAGGATAGGGACATCGGAGCCGGAAAGACTGGCAGGTCATATCAACCGGATGCTTAAAAAAGAGGCAGAATTTGAGATTCTTTCCAAAAAACAATGAAAAAGTAAAAAAAGTTGCTATCTTTAAATTTGCTTGCTTACATTTGACCCGATTAATATGTTATTGTCATGGAATTAACACCTTTAAATGCGATATCGCCCGTTGACGGACGTTACAGGAAACAGGTTGAAGTGCTGGCCTATTTCTTTTCAGAAGCAGCGCTCATTAACTATCGCGTATTTGTTGAGGTTGAATACTTTATCGCCCTTTGCGAACTGCCTCTGCCCCAGCTGAACGGCGTTACCAAAACCGATTTTGAAAAACTCAGGGCGCTCTGCCGCGATTTTACTTTTCAGGATGCTGCAGAGGTAAAGGAAATCGAAAGCATTACCAACCACGATGTGAAAGCGGTGGAATATTACCTGAAGAAGAAATTTGACAAAATGGGATTGGGCAAATACAAGGAATTCCTGCATTTCGGCCTTACTTCACAGGACATTAACAATACCGCCGGCCCTTTCGCCCTTAAACTGGCCATCGACGAGGTAATCCTGCCCGCCTATGAAGACCTGGCTACCAAACTCGCCCAGAAAGCAAAGCTCTGGAAAAATGTACCCATGCTTGCCCGCACCCACGGCCAGCCTGCCACCCCGACCACGGTCGGTAAAGAATTGTATGTTTTCACCGACAGGCTAAAACAACAGATCAAACTGCTGAAAGCCGTGCCTTTCAGTGTAAAGTTCGGAGGCGCTACCGGCGGGCTGAACGCTCACTATGCAGCCTACCCTGAAACCGACTGGGTATCATTTGCAGAGAACTTTACCAGGCAACATCTGGGTATGGAAAGACAGAAAGTAACCACCCAGATTGAGCATTACGACAACATGGCCGCCCTGTTCGACGCCATGAAACGCATCAACATCATACTGACCGACCTCTGCCGCGATATCTGGGCCTATGTATCCATGGATTACTTCAGGCAGAAAATCAAAGCCGGGGAAGTCGGCTCATCGGCCATGCCGCACAAGGTCAATCCCATTGATTTCGAAAATGCGGAAGGCAATCTCGGCGTCGCCAATGCGCTGCTTGAGCACCTTTCATCAAAGCTTCCCGTGTCAAGGCTGCAGCGCGACCTCACCGATTCCACTGTAACCCGCAATATCGGTGTTCCGGTTGCCCATACCGTTATTGCAGTAAAATCAATTGCCAAAGGTTTGGGGAAACTGCTGCTCAACGAAGAAAAGATCACTGCAGATCTCGAATGCAACTGGGCTGTTGTTTCCGAAGCCATACAAACCATTCTCCGACGCGAAGGCTATCCTAAACCTTATGAAGCCCTGAAAGAACTTACACG
>CAZDBX010000345.1:0-2755 GCA_964503805.1 uncultured Lentimicrobium sp.
CGAATGCGCCATCTGTCATTTCAGAGACTTCCTGTGCCTTGTTGAAAACATAAGTGAAGGCATCGTCGGCGACAGCTGTTGAATCATTATTATTGAACCTTGAAATAACCGATTCCTTGAGATAAACCGAGGCTGACATGTCGAATGCCCTGAAGAAACTGTCGATGGCGGGCTGGAAGTTCCTTCCTTCCTCATCGTAATAGGTGATAGCATAATAGGTTCCCTGGGCCATCCCGTTAAGTTTAACTTCCTTGAGATTATGCATTCTTCCGCATGAGGCCATTACAACTGACACTGCAATCAGGCTCAAAAATCCGGTTTTTGTCATCTGGTTTGTTTTGGTTGTGCGAAATTAGAAAAATTATACCGGTTGTCACAAAAAAAGCCCTGAACCGGTTTCAGGGCTTTCGAAGAGGCAGGAGTCTGTTATCCTCCGAAATCGTCAAATGCAATGTTTTCCTTTGGCACGCCGAGGTTATCAAGCATTTTGAATACAGCTGAGTTCATCATGGGCGGGCCGCAAAGGTAGAATTCAATCTCCTCAGGTTCAGGATGCTTGCTGAGATAATTGTCGAGAACTACCTGATGGATAAATCCGGTATATCCGTTCCAGTTGTCTTCCGGCAAAGGTTCCGAAAGGGCGATGTTGAACTTGAAATTGGGAAAATCCTTTTCAATCGCCTTGAATTCATCATCATAGAAGACTTCGCGCAACGAGCGTGCTCCATACCAGTAAGTAACCTTACGGTTTGTTTTTTCGGTGTGGAACATATGGAAAATCTGGCTTCTGAGCGGGGCCATGCCAGCACCTCCGCCGATGTAGAGCATCTCCTTGTCGGTGTGCTTAATATGGAATTCACCGTAAGGGCCGGAAACCATTACCTTGTCGCCCGGTTTGCGGGAGAAGATGTAGGATGAACAGATCCCGGGATTGACATTCATAAACTGATTTTTGGCCCTGTCCCAGGGTGGGGTGGCGATACGGATGTTAAGCATCACAATGTTCCCTTCGGCCGGGTGGTTGGCCATGGAATATGCCCTGAAAATCGGCTCGGGATTTTTCATTTTGAGATCCCATATCTTCAGTTTATCCCAGTCTTCGCGGAATTTATCCTCAACGACAATATCCTTGAAATCGACCTCGCACTTGGGTACATCAATCTGTATGTAGCCTCCTGATTGAAAATCGAGGGTTTCGCCTTCAGGCAGCCTGACCACGAATTCTTTGATGAAAGTAGCTACATTGCGGTTGCTGACCACTTCGCATTCCCATTTTTTAATTCCGAAGATTTCTTTGGGGATGCCGATTTTCAGGTCGCCGCGCACCTTCACCTGACAGCCGAGCCTCCAGTTGTTCTGTTGCTCTTTGCGGGTAAAATAGCCCTTTTCGGTTGGCAGGATATCGCCGGCGCCTTCAAAAACCTGGCATTTGCACATGGCGCAGGTTCCGCCGCCCCCGCACGCTGACGGCAGAAAGATTTTCTGTGCCGAGAGGGTGCTCAGCAGTGATGACCCCGGATCTGCTTCGATCTCGGTTTCATCATTGATGGTAATTTTTACTTTTCCCGGAGGTGTGAGCTTTGCGCGTACATACAGCAGCACACCGACCAGAAGCAGGATTATGGTGAGGAAAACCACAATGCTTATCAATACAATAATTCCGGTTCCCATGGCAGTATTTTTCTCTGTTTAATAAAATTTTCCTGATTAATCTTAGAGTTTGATGCCCATAAAGCTCATAAAGGCAATGCCCATCAAACCTGTGATGATAAAGGTAATGCCCAGACCCCTGAGTGGCTTGGGTACATTGGAATAGCGTATTTTTTCCCGGATGGCTGCAATGGCTACGATGGCAAGAAACCAGCCGATTCCGCTTCCGAGTCCGAATGCCGTGGCTTCGGCGACGGATCCGTAATCCCGCTCCTGCATAAAGAGCGAGCCTCCGAGTATGGCGCAGTTTACAGCGATAAGCGGCAGAAAGATACCGAGTGAAGCATAAAGGGTAGGGGAGAACTTCTCGATTACCATCTCCACCAACTGAACCATGGAGGCGATTACCGCGATGAACATAATGAAGCTGAGAAAACTCAGGTCGACATTGGCAAACTCGCCGCCCAGCCACGAAAGGGCCCCCTTGCGGAGAAGATAGTTGTTGATCAGGTAATCGACCGGCACGGTGATGCCCAGCACAAAGATTACTGCAATCCCCAGTCCGACAGAAGTTTTTACCGTTTTTGATACAGCCAGGTATGAACACATCCCCAGGAAGTATGCAAAAATCATGTTGTCAATAAAAATTGACTTTACAAATATATTTATCAGATTTTCCATAATCAGTCTGTGTGTTGGGTGATTGACTAATTTTCTTCCTGCAGGTCAGGGTTCTTTGCGCGCTGTACCCAGATAATAATACCGACTACGATGAGGGCCATCGGAGGCAGGATCATCAGGCCGTTGTTGACATATCCTAGATCATAGAAAGCCTTTGGCATTACATGGTATCCCCAGATGGTTCCTGAGCCCAGCAATTCGCGGAAGAAAGCCACGATAATGAGAATTATTCCGTATCCCAGGCCATTCCCGACACCATCCACGAAGGAAGGCCAGGGTTTGTTGGCCATGGCGAATGCTTCGAGGCGTCCCATGATGATGCAGTTTGTGATGATGAGTCCCACAAATACGGAAAGCTGTTTGCTGACATCATAAACATAAGCCTTGAGTATCTGGTCGACCAGAATTACCAGCGCCGCGATTA
>CAZDBX010000346.1:0-2746 GCA_964503805.1 uncultured Lentimicrobium sp.
CCCTATAAGCCTTCTTTTTTTTTTACGGACTTATTGTTCCTGCAGGAACTAATGATGTTTGCATAAAGCACAAGAACGGCCGTAAGGTATGCCCCCCCCCCGTTTATTCATCCGAAAGCAGTTGTTGTTTAAGTAATTCAAAATGATGCTGCATGATTTCATCCATATTCTCATGGAAATTATCAAATGCCCTGATAAGTTTTTTCCCTTCAGGAGTCAGAATAGTGCTTCCGCCATCTGCTCCACCCCTGGTTTTTTCAAGTAGTGGAAAGCCCAGCCGTTTTTCTATGCTTTTGAGGTCATTCCATGTTCTCCGGTAAGTCAGCCCCAGTTTTTCGCATGCCGACATCAGTGATCCGGATTCATCAATGGCTTTCAGAATTTTATATTTTCCGTCACCCAGAATGCCGTTTTCATCTTTGTCTGTGAACCAGATTTTGTAATGCAGGCGAAGTTCTTCGTACTTGCTGGTTTTCATACTTGCTGCGTTATGTTGATAAATTCATTCCGAAAGAGCCTGAAACGCCCCGTTTAAAGGAACCGCCATACTACCGGTAAAGGCAGCAGTAGGCAGTGTCGCCTTTCATCCGAACGCCGAACTTTACATTGGCCGGCACAATAAATGTTTCAAAAGGCAAAAAAGTCTTCCATTCGGTCTCCCCCGGAAGTTTAACATCCATTTCACCCGAGATTACAGTCATGTATTCAACTGATGAAGTGCCGAATTCATATTCACCGGCTGCCATTACGCCAACAGTTGCTGGACCTTCGGTGGTTTCAAAGGCAATTGATTTTACATTTCCGTCAAAATACTCATTGGTTTTGAACATAGCTTTCAGATTATTGATTTCTTTGGCAAATCTAATTATTTTAACACACTGCTCAACAGTGAAAATTGCATTTATAAATATCTCAGGTCGCTGACTGTTCCTGATTCAGGCTGGTCTGAAAAGATCAGCGGGATAATTCTGGCTGCTACAGCATCAGGATCGCTGAGCCCCCGGTTTTCATAAAGATCAGTAAACTTCTTTTGCATCGGAAATTGCTCAGCAGAAGTAGCCCTGATTTTCTGCTGCATAGAGGTTTCAACAATCCCCGGAGCCAGCGAAATAATCCTGACAGGAAACGCTTCATCTGACTGTTCCATCGCAATGCTACGCGACAGCATATCCAACCCGGCCTTGGAGGAACAATAATTACTCCATCCGGCGTATGGTTTATACGCAGCGCCGGAACTGATGTTCAGGATGCTTTTGTTAACATTTAAGTTCTTAGATAAGCGGATAAATGCATCGATCAGAATGGCGGGGGCCAGGAGGTTTGTTTTATGGTGAATTTCAATCAAGGTTGGATCCAGGTTTCCCGAAGGGCCAATAGGATCTAAGGTTCCGGCGTTATTGATCAGGGCGATCCCTTCGGGTATTATGTCCTTGAAGGACGCAAAAATATTTTTCATAAGTTCCGGAATCTTATCTGTCCGGGTCAGGTCGAATGTAAAATGTCTGAAAAAACTACTGTTTGTTTCTGCAATCCGGTTTAAGGGGATGTTCTCCCTGCGTGATATACTGATGATCCCTTCCCGTGCTTCGACCAGATGCCGGGCAATTGCCCCGCCGATCCCGGAGCTGGTTCCTGTAATGATGTAGACATTCATATCCAGAACAATTATACGCGGCCGGTTATGAACATTTGATGATGGCCGCTGTTATTTCGTCGGTTAAAATTACATCTTTTAAGTTTTTTGATATGAATAATGCCATTTTTGTTTTTGATTACCCTGAAAATGAGCCGGTAAAGTCTTATTCACCAGGAACTCCCGAACGCCGTAATCTGCAGAAGGAACTGGACAGGATGTCTTCTGAAACAATGGATATCCCGCTCATCATTGGCGGAAAGGAAGTCAGGACCGGAAATACTGAACCGGTCTTAATGCCTCACGACCACGGGCATGTTCTTGCAAATTATCATAAAGCGAGACCTGAAGAGGTTAAAATGGCCATTGACGCAGCCCTGAAGGCCCACCGTGAGTGGGAGTCATTTTCCTATGTGGAGCGCGTTTCTGTTACCCTCAGGATAGCTGAGCTTATCTCTAAGAAGTACCGGGCCACGCTCAACGCCGCCACCATGCTCGGCCAAAGTAAAAACGCCTATCAGGCTGAAATAGACAGTGCCTGCGAAACCATTGATTTTCTGAGATTTAATGCTCATTATATCTCTGATATTTACCATGAACAACCCCATTCGGATCCCGGCTTTATCAACAGGATTGAATACCGTCCGCTGGAGGGCTTTATCTTTTCACTTACCCCTTTCAATTTTACCGCAATTGCATCCAATCTGAATATGTCGCCAGTCCTGATGGGCAATACAGTCCTCTGGAAACCCGCCTCCACATCAATATTATCAAATTATGTGCTGATGCAGATATTCCGTGAAGCAGGGCTTCCTGAAGGAGTTATTAATTTCATTCCCGGGGCGGGGTCAGTTGTCGGTAATGCAATATTTTCGGACAGGAATTTTGCCGGATTGCATTTCACCGGGTCAAACGTAACCTTTAACCGTCTGTGGATGAATGTTGCACAGAACCTTAAAAATTACAAATCATATCCGAAAATTGTCGGCGAAACAGGAGGAAAGGACTTTATTGTTGTTCATGCCTCTGCCCAGGTTGATGAAGTATCAACCGCCATCGTTCGCGGAGCTTTTGAATATCAGGGGCAGAAGTGTTCGGCTGCTTCCCGGGCTT
>CAZDBX010000347.1:0-2739 GCA_964503805.1 uncultured Lentimicrobium sp.
CCGGCCCCGCCGGTTACAAGTATTTTTGATGATCCCAATTGCTGCATAGCCTGCATCCTGTTAATCAGACGGCTTGAAATCTATTCATTTCGTCCACGGGTGAAGAATGACAAAGGTCGGAGAATTTTGTCAAAAACAAAGTATTGTATCAGGACAAAGTCTTCGTCATCATTGATCAGGGCATACATGCGGTCGCGGTCGAAGAAGACCGTTGACCCGTCAAATACATCAATTTCAGGCTCGGGGAGCATCCTCGGGTATGTTTTGACATTCTGTCTGGATCCGTCCTTCGCAAACAGTGTGATCACATGCATGGGAACAGGACTGGTGATGGAATCCCTGCGTTCCGGTTCCATATCATTGAACAAAGCCTCGTACCGGATATTCCGGAAAGCGTTTACAAAGGCCATCAACTGAAGGGTATCGTAGGCAGCCAGCGTTTTGTTGTCAGTTAATCGGACCAGTTCCAGTCTGGTATTTTCGCGGTTTACGACTTTATAAGATTCTTCAGGATGGCTGGGGAATTCAACGAGAATATGGTCTATCTCAGGGAGCCTTTTATTGAATACGGTATGTTCCCTCCAGTCGTTTTCAAGCGTGGAGTAACGGGTGGCGACGTACCCGCGGAGGCCGGGCATGTAAATTACCACCGGCGCATCGGCGCCTTCGAGCAGGGCATATGTGCCGTTATTGTCCATGGTTGCATCCCCGACATAGTAAGTTTTTGTAAGTTTCTCAACGGGAAACCACTTGTATTTCCCGAGTTTAATACGGTGGGTATGCTGGTAAATTTCAACTTTTACCGACTTGGCTGAAAGCAGGGTCAGGACGTTGTTATGGGCTGCACGGGCTACAGGTTCCCTTACGGTGATGTTCGAAATGGTAAGCAGGAAAGTGTTGATATTCTCGGGATGAGCATTGAATTTATCGTTCAACAGCCAGGTGCCGTCGTCTTGCCGGGTGAGCAGGATGGAACGGTCTGATTTGTCGGACATAAAAACCTTGGTTATTGCAGCCGTATCGGCAATGGCAAAATCGCTGATCCCGGCATGCAGGGTTGAACTGGACCGGTTCATGATAAGGTAGCCTGCCAGGATGGCAAGCAGCAGCGTGATGATCAGTGTGAGCCTGTTTTTTCGCATTTCGGAGTTTGTAAATAAGTTTATGATTTTTCTTGTTTTCCGTTCCCGGCCTGCCGGAAAAGGGGCATTATTCAGTGCCGGTATTATCTGGCGTAGCGGTATTTCCTGATCATGAACTGTATGAATCCGAACAGGATAACCAGTAGTACCGGACCGGCAGTGTTGATCAGCTGCCACATCAGCAGATTTTTTCTGGCACGGGTCGCATCGAGCGACCTTAGCCTGAGTTCGCGGGAACGCACCGCCATCAGTCCGGTATCGTCACACAGGTAATTTACTGCATTGAGCATCAGCTCCCTGTTCCCGAATGTCTGACCTGTAAAACGGTCGTAGCCCAGTGGGTAAGGGTTGAAGGTGCCTGCGCTGAACTGAACCTGGTTTTTGATCAGGTCTCCGTCGGCCATCACAATCATCCTGTTCTCAGGACTCCTGCCGGTAAAACCGATTTCCGGAGCCTGTGCAATTTCGGCGGGAATCCGGTTGTTGTAAAGTGATTCAAATTCTCCTTCGAGCAGCACCGCTACAGCCTGAGGCGGTTGGTTGTAGTCTGCCGGATCGGGCTCCCGGCGAAGGATGTCAAGGCTGATCATGACGGGCGTATTTGCCACACGCGTATACTTCGAAGTTTGCAGAAGCACAGTTTTGCTGATCGCCGGATTACCTACGGTATCGATACTGCTGATAAACTCGGTTCTTACCGCATTCAGGTTGTTGACCACCGGGTGTGATGAGGCAGAGGTGAGCACCGGGAAGTAGTACCATGGGAAGAAGCTGAATTGCGGCTGATTCCCGATCTGTCCGGTATAAAGCGGAATCGGCAGTGCATTCAGGTCCATCAGCAGGTTGCTGTTGAGCCGGACCCCATAACGAAAGAGCATGTCATTCAGGTTAATATCCTGCGTAATTCCCATGGTTCGGTCAGCCGATTGAATGCTGTCCATGCTGGCAAAAACCGGATCGATCAGCCAGAACACTTTCCCGCCTTTCATGATGTACTGGTCGATGATAAATTTGTCCTTTTCGCTGAATACTGAATCGGGTTTGGCAATGATGATTGCCTTGTATTTATTCAGAACCGTGTATGTTCCGTCTTCATTTTCTTTTCTTTCGGTAAGTGCATTCACCCTGCCGCTGATGTTTACCCTTTCAACGATATAGTAATCGGAAAGAGCCCGGGAGATATCAGCGATTTCGGCACCTTTGAGTTCGCCATGACCCTGCGTAAAGGCGATTTTTGGTTTCCCCGTATTGCTGAGCTTCCTGATGGCGTTTGAAATATTATATTCCAGCGCCTGTATCGAATTGTTTATGATTGCATCAGGAGGGGCGCCGATTTGTTCTGATATCAGGCTCAGGGGAATTTCGCGGCCTTTGTGCGAAACAATGGCCCCGGGAAATATCCGTTGCTGCTGCTGCCCCTCTTTTTTTCTGACGTTGATGTCGGTTGGCTGCAATCCTTGCTGTATCAGCCTTTCGAAAACTTCATTCCGGGTTTTGGCATCCGGAGCTTCGGAAGGGTTGATGAATTCATATTGAATATTATCATTGAATGCCCTGAATTCATCCAGCATCTCGCGGGTGGAACGGCTGAGCATTT
>CAZDBX010000348.1:0-2738 GCA_964503805.1 uncultured Lentimicrobium sp.
GGCAGCAATGTGTTTACCCTGCTGACCAACTTCGGGCTGGTGATTTTGCTTTCGCGCCTGCTGGGTACCGATGGCTACGGACTCTATACCGCCCTGATTGTTGTCCCGACGCTGGTGGTGAGTTTTTTCCAGATGGGCATACGTCCGACCACTGTATTTCTGATCGGCTCAGGCCGCGAAGATGAAAACAACCTTGTTTCGGCCATGCTTACCATACTTATTTTCACCTCGGTACTTGGCGTGATTTTCAGTGCCGCTGCATATGCACTGATCGGCACCAAAGGCTATACACCTGCCCTGCTGGCCATGGCCCTGACCACCATACCCATGCGGCTGACGACCATTTATGCCGGCGGTGTTTTTCTCGGCAAAGAGGAGATTCCCAAAGCCAATATGATGAACTGGCTGACCGGACTTTTCACGTTGCTGCTGGCTGTCGCCATGGTTTATTTTCTGAAACTCGGGATCTTCGGGGCTGTAGCCTCCCTGCTTATGGGTAACACCATCGTTGCCCTGCTGGCCATATCCATGTTGCTGCGCCGGTTTAAAACCCGGCTCTCGGTTAAAAATCCCCTGATCCTTAAAATGCTCGGAACAGGCGTGGTATATGCCCTCTCTTTTCTTACAATACAGTTTAATTACCGCATTGACGTGGTGTTGCTCAAGGTGCTTTCCGTGCCGCGTGAAGTGGGAATCTACTCACTCGGGGTTTCAGTAGCCGAAATGCTATGGCAGATCCCACTGGCCATCGGGGTGGTAGTGATGAGCCGCAGTGCCAACGCCACCGATAAGAATTTGCTGAACCAAAGTACCGCAAGGCTGCTGAGGATCTCACTGATCGCCGGAATTATAATCTCGGCCGCAATTGTATTGTTTTCGCCCCTGCTGGTTCCACTGATTTTTGGTACGGAATACCTGCCCAGTGTAAGGGTGATGCAGACCATTATGCCCGGCATCCTGATGATTATTGTATTCCGCATCCTGAGCGGTCAGCTTGCCGGCGCCGGACGACCCGACGCGGCCCTGAAAGCCTTTGCCCCCGCCCTGGTGCTGAATGTGGCGCTGAACTACCTCTGGATACCACAGTATGGCGCCAACGGTGCCGTGATGGCTACCAACCTGAGTTATTCCCTGGCATCTGTGGTTTATCTTTTTATTTTTTCGCGAATCAGCGGAATGCCGGTCAGAGAGATTTTCAGGTTTGGGAAAGAGGACTGGAGTTTTGTAAAACGATTCATCGACAGGAAAAAGAAACCTGAAAGCAGGATTGAGCGTTGAAAAATTGGATTTTTTATAGAAAAACAAAATAACAAGAAGACCTGACAAGTTGAAAGAAATCTTGCTAGGCCAATCCAATTTCAGGAAGCCCCTTGTTAAGAAGACCTGACAAGTTGGAAGAAAACTAGTTAGGTCATTCTAACCATTGACTTGCAAATTGAAAAACAGCCTTTCCCGCCAGTCTCCGGTTTATTCCACAATGATTTCATCCACAAAAATATACGCCTGTCCCCCGGCACCCAGATGCCACTGCGGGATGGTTCCGAAATTTTTAGCCTTTACCTTGATATAACGGGTTGAAGCATTGACCTTAGCGCCCAGATCGGCGGTGTGCATTTCGTAATCGTTGGCCGGTATGGTGTTTTTCACCCTGCTGATTTCCCTGAAATTGCTGCCATCGTCGGATACCGAAAAAACGATTTCGGTGGGCATCCATATCCAGGAGCGTACATCCTGTACAAAACCTGCAGCCAATCTGCGTACCGTTTTCTTGCTCCCAAGATCAACGATGGCTTCGAAATCCGTACCCTGATAGCCCTGCCAGCCGCCCAGCCTCCAGTTGCCGGCACCACGCAGCCCGTCGATCAGCGCTTCGGGACCGCCTCCATGGTAATTGGGATGGTATTCCGAAAGCAACTCCACCTTGCGGTTCAGGTCAATTTTATAAAAGTTGCCTTCAACGGGCAGACTGTATCCGAACCCCTCCCTGTATGCGATGGCTTTGAAAGTTGTGGTGGCGTTCAGGGTTACCGGATCAGTAAATCTTGCCGAATTGCGGTCGGGAGCGCTGCCATCAGTGGTGTAAAACACTTCGCACCCCGGAACGATGGTTCCCACGCTTACCTGCATACCATCGCGGAAGCGGGAATCAGGAGCAACCAGAAAAGGAACAGGCAGAATCAGCTCTTCCGTGATGGCGGTCACCGGTTCATTGCCTTCACCGGTGCCCCACGATTCGTTTGGCTTGTTTCCCATCGTAAAAACAAGTTCGCCGCCTTTTATCACATCGTCATGACTGATGAATGATCTGGTGTACTTTTCCCCGTTAAGGGTCGCAGACTGAATGTAAAACTTTTCCTTAGAAACATTTTTAGCAATGATTTTTAACACATTGCCGTTCTCAAGCGTAATCTCCATTTCGGGAAACCATGGAGTCCCGATGATATATTCAGGTAGCCCGGGGGTAACCGGATAAAATCCCATGGCGCTCATGATCAGCCATGCCGACATTTGTCCGCAATCCTCGTTTCCGATCAGTCCATCGGGCTGCGGCGTGTAAAATTCATCCATAATCTGGCGGACCCGCAGCTGGGTTTTCCAGGGCTGTCCGACGAAGTTGTAGAGGTAAGCCATGTGGTGACTGGGTTCATTCCCCTGGGCATACTGGCCGATCAGGCCGGAAATGTCCTTCATATCGCGACCGCCCACCTCGGTTTCGGTGGTAAACAGCTCATCAATTT
>CAZDBX010000349.1:0-2724 GCA_964503805.1 uncultured Lentimicrobium sp.
AATGAGAAACAGAGGCAATCAGCACATCGCCGGCATCGCTGATGGTGTATTGCGACACCAGGTTGCTGCACTCGTTGCCATCGTTAGCCCACAGGTAGTAATTGCCAACGGGCAGGTTAAAAATGTCTTCTTCGCTTGACAATATAGTTCCGGCATTGTTTTTCCATTCAAGGGCAATCGGTTGGGTGCCGCTGACTGTTAGTCCGCGTATGGCGCCAGTGCTGCCTCCGCAGGTGGTGGGTGAGATGATGAGGTTGGTGGTATCGAGTGATGGTTCAGGAAAGAGGTAAACACTGACAGTGTCCCTGAAAATGCATCCATTATTATTCTCGACCCTAAGCGAGTATTCTCCGGGGTCGGATACTGTAATAGATGGAGTTGTTGCGCCGGTATTCCATAAGCACTGGGCAAGCATAACACCGGAAGATAGCGTAACTTCATCACCTTGACATATGGATTGATCTTCGCCCAGTTCAAAGACGGGGTATGGGTTAATCCATACCTCCCTCACGTACGATTCTGTCCGTCCATTGGGATAAGATGCAATAGCCGATACAGTAAAATTGCCCTGTCCGGAAAATTGATGGGCAGGATTCAGCAAGTTGCTAAAATTGTTTGAGCCACTTCCGGGATCGCCGAAGTCCCATTGTATACTTTCAGGTTCAGGCAGAAACCAGGAGCTGAAATGGGTAGAATCACCGAGGCAGTTTCCAAGCCAGGAAAATCTTACAAAGTAGGATTGAATGAATGTTGGAAGGCCATGCAATGTATTTCCACGAATCAATTCAACGGCTTCTTTTTCAAATTCGCAGGCAATTCCATGCTTTGCCGGATAATTAATTCTTGCCATGTGTTTATTGTCACCCAAATTATGTGCTGCATATATTTTCCCGTCGGGGCCAATCTGCATCTGCTCAAACCCATTTTCACTTTCTTCGTGATACAATGTTACCCCTGAAGATTCAAAAAGGTCAACATTATTTAGTTTACTCATGTCAAATTGTTTAACCTTTGTATGATAGGTAATGGGTGGGTAAAGTATCTGATTGATAGATAGATATAAATACTCAGAATTAGCGGAAAATTCGGCTCCATTTACCCAAAAACTATCATCATCAGCAGCGAAGGCAAAAACCGGGGTTAGGTAACCTGTCAGGCTGTTAACTGTATATAATTCTGTTCCCCTGGGGTTACTCAGAGACCATTCTGTTCTGGCATAAATATAGTACTTGCCATCGGGTGAAACTTTAGATGTCCCTTGTGCTGCAGTGCTAGTAATATCATAAATACAGTCAGAAATGACAGGGTCATTGCCGATGCCATTCATAGTTATTCTATATGACTTAAAACAATTGAACTCTGAGAAACTGCGGATAATTAACCAGTAATCTTTAGAGTTACCATGAGAAACTGCCATCATAACATCATTTGCAGAATCTGAACCTGATAAAAACAGGTTTTTCTGATCAGAAATAATATCTCCCCTGCCATTGTCAAGATTCATATCTATCATAGAATAGAAACACCCAGGTTGTTGGCCTGTTAGGGAAGTATTCCCCATAGTGAATAGAAGATATTTGCCGGAAGCTTCAGGTATAGGAATGAATAAAGCCGACTGGGTTGCACCGTTGTACCCGAAGAGTCCATTGCCATTGGGCATCACCTGGTGTTCTTTATTCCATATTTTTTCTCCGTTTGAATAGAATAACAAATTGCCTGATGAATCTGATAGTGAAGCACATCCATCCCATGCAAGCATATTGCTGTTATCTAATGATACTGCTTCGCCAGTGCTAAAATTCAGGGCCGCCCGGTTCCCGAAATACCAGTTGTAGGCCTCTTTTTGGGAGAAAGATTCCAAAGATAACAACAGCATCAAGATAGGCAACGTAGATTTGATTCTCATGATTTATCATTTTATCAAAGTAACCATGCCTTTTAATTGATATAGTATTCCGGTGTTATTCGAATAACTGATCACCCAGCTATAAACCCCTGCCGGGGCATCCTTCCCATCCCAGCCCTCTGCGGGGTTGGTGGTTTCAAAGATCTGTTGGCCCCAGCGGTTGTAGATCACCATGCTGAACATACGCACCCTTTCGTAATCAACTACCGGGCGGAAGGTGTCGTTCCGGCCGTCGCTGTTGGGCGTAAAAGCGTTGGGGACAAGAAAAGGCGATTCGGCTTCCAGCATTTTGAGGTAGGTTGAATCTGTACCCGCGCACAGGTTGTGTGTGGTGAGCTGAAGGGTGTAGAGGCCTTCGGTGTTTACGGTGATTTCGGGCAGGGTGTCGCCGGTACTCCAAAGGTAGGAGGCATAACCAGCAGGACCGGAAAGCAGGTATTGGTTTTCAAACAGAATGGTATCCTGCAAAAACCAGTCAGCGGGGTTGGGCGTAACCTGCAGGGTGAGCAGGGTGGAATCGCTGCAGCCAAGGGCATCGCTTACCTTTACCCGGTATTGTCCTGAATGGGTTGTTGAGGCATCAAAAAACATCAATGAAGAGTTCTGACTGGTGCTTCCATCCGGTAAAGTCCATTGATAAGTTAAAGGTTCATTTCCTGAGCCAGGAGCAGTGAGCCAGGCCAGCTCACCTTCACATACGTTTACCGGAAACTGCTGTGCCAGTACAGGTGGATTGTTTACCTGTATCTGCCCGATCTGAAATTCCGGTTCAATGCTGCCGTATTCGCCGGTAAACCATGTGGCTGCCGGAGCCTGAT
>CAZDBX010000350.1:0-2717 GCA_964503805.1 uncultured Lentimicrobium sp.
GTTGCTTGATCCGGTCGGTGTGCTGAAAAGGGGATTTACCATCACCCGGTTAAAAGGCAGGGGCATAGCGCCGGGAAATATGCCTGAAGCCGGAGATTTACTGGAAACGGAATCTGCCTCGGGAAAATTTATCAGTGTTGTAAGCGAAACAAAATCAATATGAGCAAGTCAATCACATACACGCAGGCCATTGCAGAGCTGGAAACAATCGTTTCGGAAATTGAGAATGCTTCCATCGGGGTAGATGAATTATCAGAAAAGGTGAAACGGGCAGCGGAATTGATCCGGTTTTGCCGCAATAAACTGACCTCCACCGAGAAGGAGGTGAATTCAATTCTGAAAAGTATTGAGGATGAAAATGCTGAGTAACAGCCTGGGTTCTGGTTATCGGGCCTTTTCATAAAAGTAAGATTGTTTTTAAAATATGATCCGTTGACACAATGAAAGGAATTGGCGGTAGCTCCGGTAAATTCAGTGCATTTTTCAATCTGGCCATGATTTCAGTGGTAGCCATCGTGCTCTGGTTTATCCTGGATGCAGGAAAGATGCTGGAGTCAGCCATCCCTGATCATTTGCCGGGCGGTAATGCTTTAAGCGGGAGTAATGAAATGTTCAACCTGTTTGATGTCATTAACCTGCATCATCCGCTCTCTGTGCTGATTCTCCAGATACTGGTAATCATTCTGGCCTCCAGGATACTTGGCTGGATCATGTCCCTGATCGGTCAACCTACGGTAATCGGGGAGATCCTGGCCGGAATCATGCTTGGGCCGTCCCTGCTGGGATTGTATTTCCCGGAGGCCACGCTGTTTCTGTTCCCTGAAGCCTCCCTGGGCAACCTTCAGTTTCTGAGTCAGATTGGTCTGATCCTTTTCATGTTTATCATCGGGATGGAACTTGATATCGGTGTGCTGAAGCAAAGGGCCGGAGCAGCGGTATTTATCAGCAATGCCAGCATCGTGTTACCTTTTGTGATGGGGGTGGGATTATCTTACTTTCTTTTTGAAAGGTTTTCCACGACAGGTGGAAGGTATGTGCCATTCGCCCTGTTTATGGGTATCGCCATGAGTATCACTGCTTTCCCTGTTCTGGCGCGCATCGTTCAGGAAAGGGGGATGACACGAACTTCTCTCGGGATGACCGCCATTACCTGTGCTGCGGTCAATGATATCACGGCCTGGGGGATTCTGGCCCTGGTGGTGGCTATCGCCAATGCCAGCGCCATCAGTGGGGCCCTTTTAACAATTTTTCTCTCGCTCGTCTATGTGCTGATCATGCTCCTGGTTGTCAGGCCCCTGCTCAGTAAAGTAGCTATGAAATATACCGTGCGTGAAACCATCAGCAAAATGGTGGTTGCCATTGTACTCAGCATTATGCTGGTTTCATCCTATATCACGGAAGTGATAGGAATCCATGCCCTCTTCGGTGCATTTATGGCCGGGGTAATCATTCCTGATAATGTGCGGTTCAAGCAGATCATGGCTGAGAAGCTTGAAGATGTGAGTCTTGTGCTGTTGCTGCCACTGTTCTTTGTCTATACCGGTTTGCGGACGGAAATCGGACTGCTGAACGAACCGGGTCTCTGGCTGACTGCCTTGCTGGTGGTTGCCGTAGGCGTTACCGGTAAGTTTGCCGGTACCGCGCTGGCCTCCCGGATGACCGGTTACTCATGGAAAGACAGTCTTTTACTGGGCGCACTGATGAATACCCGCGGACTGATCGAACTGATAGCCCTCAATATAGGCTACGATATCGGGGTGCTTTCACCCGAAATTTTCACCATTCTGGTGCTGATGGCGCTGCTTACTACATTTATGACAGGACCGGCCCTGGCGCTGATTTATTATTTTTATCCGTCTGCTGATACAGATATAGCCGAAAAGTCGGTACTCAGGGTGCTGATTGCCTTTGGCCCGCCCGAAGCGGGTGGCCGGTTGAGCTCACTGGTGAGCAGTCTTTTCAACAGAGCGCTCAACAACCTGAAAATAACTGCACTGCACCTGACTCCGAACACGGAGATTTCTCTCAAGAATGCAAAACTCTTTGAAGAAGAAGCTTTCAGGAAGGTGAATGAAGTGGCCGCCGAAAACGGCATTGATGTAAAAACCATATACCGCACCGCAGAAAATGTATCGCAGGAGATTGTTAAAACGGCAAGGCGCGGTAAGTTCGATTTGCTGATTGTAGGAAGCTCAAGGCCATTGCTGAGCCAGGATGAAACCGGCGGTAAAGCACGCTATTTCTTCGAGAACGCCCGGTGTAACGTAGGCCTGTTTATAGACAAGGGCTTCGTAAAACCTGAAAAGGTGCTCATCATCACCGAGTCAGGCAGCGAAGCTTGGCTCTACGAACTGGCAGTAAAGTTTAATCCACTGAGCGTGATTGATTCAGCCTGTATACTTCCTCCTGCTGTTCCGGTTAAGGGCCATGAAATCAAGGTTTTAAGAGAGGTGGCCCTTCATGATATTACAGATGATTTCTCGGCTTACGACCTGATCATTTCCACCCCAGATTGCTACCGCGATCAACGGGAGGCCGGTGCCGCCTGGATTGACGGAAAAGCTTCAGTTTTGCTGCTGGGCGGAAAGCGCTGATATTCAGCTGGTTTTTAACTCAGGTGAAGATTTTCGCCGTGCAAGGCTTTTACCATAGCGTTTTTTTAACCATGAGCTGCTGTAACTATTGAAATTTTCTTTATATTTACTCTGATTTCACAC
>CAZDBX010000351.1:0-2712 GCA_964503805.1 uncultured Lentimicrobium sp.
CGGCAATAAAATATACCGCATGTTACCGCCTGGTGTTCTGTCTTCCAGTCTTGTACACCGTTGTCTTTATTCAGTTTTCGTGTCATTTTACTTCCATTCTTTTCTATCGGGGTGTAATTGCAATACTAATTTAAAATTATTATCCGCTGTGTGAGTAATTCTGACGATGAATAAATTTGCAATGTATAGAGTCCGGAAATCAAATTTTCAATATTCATTTCAAGATGATAATCATTCACAATCATTTTTTTTACTATTTGCCCTTTAGTATTTACAATATGCACTTTTGAAATTATTACAGGTGATGCGATACGAATGCTATTTGTAGCAGGATTGGGGAAAACCGAAAAATACGATGGAGCAGCCTGGTTTTCCAAACCTGTTATTTCAAGGCAGGGGTGTTTCCACAGCCCTGTTCCATTTATTCCTGTATAGAAGTTTTCATCGTAACTACAAATAGAAAGTACTGGTGAGCCGTAAAGTCCATCGTTGATAGGCAACCAACTTTCCCCATAATCAGAACTGAAATATATTTCTCCTAAATCTGTTCCAGCCAGCAAAGTGTCATTGCAGGCATGAAGTGCACGTATTTCAGTTTGCGCTGGCATTCCGTCAGAAGCAGAAATCCATGTATTTCCGTTGTCTGAAGATTTAAAAACACCCTCTGAACCGGTGCCTGCAAGAACATGTCCATTAAAATATTGAAGAGCAGTAATCCGGTTGTCAGCTAACCCATTATTCACCTGATACCATGAGGACCCGAAATTGCTGCTGCAATATATCCCTGAATCTGAAGTTCCGGCAAAGAGATAAGTTCCATCTGAAGCAAGGGCAGTTATGTTCATGCAACCAAGTCCTGTGTTGACGGGATTCCAGTTGCTTCCATTGTTTGCTGAAACAAAAATACCCTCTTCGCCACTACCTGCAAATATTTTTCCGTTGCAGAATGTAAAACACTGAATCCAGCTGCTGGTCAGTCCTGTGTTGGAAGCCTGAAATGTAATCCCGTTATTAACAGATTTAAACACCCCAAGCATATCCGTACCTGCAAATACCAATGAGCCATTTGCAATTACAGAACGTATCTCGACAGTTCCTATAGTGGTTGACTTTGTCCAGGTTACGCCGTTGTTGTTCGAAGTATAAAGTCCTGCCCCGTGCGTTCCTGCAATGAGCGTTGAGCCGCTGCTTACAAGATTTCCAACATTTGCTTTAAAAACGGTGCTATTGTTGCTTAAAGTCCAGTTAACTCCCTCGTTGGTGCTTTTATAAATATGTCCGTTGCTAACTCCGGCATAAAGAACAGAGCCGTCATTACCTATAGCCCATATGTCTGTTTCATTCAATCCGGTATTTATAGTTGTCCAGGTTTGGCCGGAGTCAGTAGATTTATATACACCGCCACCAAAAGCACCGGCATACAACACTCCGTTCATCTGTGTAAATCCCTTTACCCCTTGAATATATGTTGTCATTTGCGACCAGGTGGTTCCGCTGTCAGCCGAAACATAAACTCCGGCATAAATGGAGGAAGCAAATAATTTACCATTAAAATGTATGATTGATCCAACACTGTTCTGTGTGAACCCAATATTTGCCGGTTCCCATGTGTTACCCATGTCTGTTGACCTGTATAAGCCGTCCAGGTAAGTACCTGCATAAAGATTTACTCCGTCAGTTTCCAGCCAGTATATGTATTTTGCTGGTATTCCGTTGTTTACTGCAGTCCACGTGTCACCGCCATCAGTGGAGCGGTATATACCACGTAAATAGGTTCCCGCAAAAAGCACATTGTTGCATTCTACGATAGTTTTAACATATTTGCCTTTGAGCTCAGTTACTGCCGGCTCCCAGTCAATGCCCTGGTTGTTTGTGCGAAAAACATTTTCATCTGTGGATACAAAAACATATCCGCCTACCTGCGCTAACGATTTGGTATCACAGCTTTTTAATCCATTATTACGAAAAGTCCATGAAGCACCATGATTCTCCGAGACAAGCACTCCACCTGACGTTGCAGCATAAATGCAATTGCTGTCGGAAATAAAATCCCTTACATATCCGCCTGTTGGGCAATTCACAGGTTGCCATTGTGCATTTGCAATGTTAATCATCAGGCAGCAAAAAAAGAATATTAGATAAGCTTTTTTCATTGACAGAACATTGGTAATATTCATTCATTTCAACTTAAAATTTCACAATGGTTTACTTTTCAATTTTTCTTTGTCGTTGTCTGCTTCTTACACTTGGCGGTAACGTTTGATGGTATGGTGTCGTGCGGGATTACGAAGCGATTTCCTATCAGGTTACACCGACTTTTTTTATGAGCCACAAACCCTCGTAAACCGCTGAAACCCGCATGCACTATACTATGTGTTTACTAAACCTCCGGTAGCATCCCCGTAAAGATACAAAAATGCCTTTTTTCTGATATATAGGTAATCTCTCACCAAAACCCATCTATCATGAAAAAGCAAAAATCAGGCGGATCCTTCCGCACAAAAGGCGAAACCATTGTGGCAAAAGCAATCCGCACAGTACCCGGATTCGGAGACACTTACCGGAAGTTTGAGCAGCAGACCACGCTTGAGCAGGGCAGCAAAAGCGCCCTGCAGAATTATGGCCGCAGCATAGCAAAGATAGCAAATCATTTCGGGGTTGATCCACGGCCACCGCCGGATCAACTGTTACTGGCATGGAATCAACGCTCTG
>CAZDBX010000352.1:0-2703 GCA_964503805.1 uncultured Lentimicrobium sp.
TGGTGGCGGCATACATGGCCAGTCCGTTTACCCCGGTTCCGGAACAAAACGAGGAGATATGAATGATACTTCCTTTGGTCTGATGCCTGATGAAATTCCGGATCACATATTTAGTTAGTAACAAGGGCGTGGTCAGGTTCAGCCGGATCAGCGCCTCCACCCGCTTTTCCTGCATCTTCGGGATCAGTTCATTGTACGAAACCGCCGCATTGTTGATAAACGCGTGCAAAGGGGTATCGGTCCCGATAAACGCATTGAAAACCCGGGTTTCAATCCCGCCATTGTCGAGCAGGTCGTACGAAAGCCAGCGCAGCCTGCCGGGATACTGCCCCGAAAGTTTATCAAACTCAGGCGTGGTATTCCGGCTTATTCCGTAAATATTCCACCCGCCCTGCCCAAGCAGCGACCGGGTGATCTCGAGTCCAAGTCCGCGCGAAACGCCGGTTATCAGGATATTTTTCATCTTCAGTTTCTTTCAGGTGTTTTAAAACTCCGGTATGCGCTGATGACCGCCTGATCGGTCGGCCCGCTTTGCCGGTGGACAATAATGACTGCATTCAGTTCAGATATTTCCACATACCTGAAACCATGTTCGCGCGCAACGTCCGACAGCAGGCTCCGGTATATCAGTAGCTTGCGCGACATTCCGCCCTTCGCGGGAATTGCTTCGTTGTACGCGTAACTTCCGCTCAGCACCATGCAGGCCTGTGGTTCCTTCGCAAAAATTTCCATCCTGAATATCGCGAAACAGGTTTTCACCGTTTTCCGGATATTTACCTGATACCCTTCCAGGCTGGTGAGCCTTTTGAAACAATCGGCCTCATCACGCCACATGGCAGGGAAAAAGTCCGTGATATAGAGAAAATCGCCGAACCGTTCCAGGTTATAAAGATAGGTCAGTTTTTCAGGCCGGTTAAGGCAATCCGCTTCAAAGCGGAACTGAACCAACCTGTTGAACGGCATAACAGCCCCTGGTTGAGGATCGGAAAGGAAATAAGGATAGATGCCGTTTTCCATAATGATTACTGGTTGGTCTGGTATGCAGGCGTCGCTGTGCTGAAGACCCGTGACGTCCTGAATCCGGGCTGTTGAACCAGGAATTGCAGTTTATCAGTGTCCGCGGTACTATTTACCTTCCTGAGCAGGGATTGCCGGGTTATTTCACGGGTAAAGCGGCAGACTTCGTCCAGCATTTCAGGTTTATAAACGGCGGCCTGGGCCAGGCAACCGCCCCCGCAATGCCATCTGGCAAAGCAATTCCGGCAATCTTCGCGGTTATAAGCATCGTAGTGCATCAGGCGGCTGAAAGCCGTTTCATCAAATGAGGGCTTGCCGTTCGCGCTGAAGCGTCCAAAACAAAATCCGCCGAAATCAGGGTCACCGGGCCACGACACCCTGTGGCAGACCGTGATGCGGCCATCCGGGACCAGGCAGTACTCGCCTTCGCAGAAACGGTCCGAAATATCATCGGTAAACAGGCCGTTAATGCAATAAACATCTATCCCCGCCTTCAGCCCCAGCTCCCTGGCCCTGAAATAATTATCAATAAAGTCGCTGTAAAACTTCCTGAGTTTCTCAGATGTATCCAATTGACGGGGATCATCCACCGGTTGCAGTTTCACCTGCCGAACACCCGGGAAGTATCCCGAAAGGTGCTCAACAATTTCTACCAGGCGATTTACGTTTGCAGCGGTAATATTGGGTTTTATCAGCGGATGTAACCCGCAATCCAGCATGCGGAAGATATTTTCCCTCACCAGCCGGTAGTTTCCGCGCTGCATGTTCTGCACATCCTCAAGCACCTCAAAAGAGACCCCGGGTGTAACATAATTGGCTTTCAGCACTTCCAGCATTTCCTGATTGAGAACCGATCCGTTGGTAGTGAAACCGATCCCCAACCTGAAACCCTTGGCCCTGGAGCGATTCCGGGCATACTCTATACCGGCCTTCACCACATCCCAGGCAAGGGCAGGTTCGCCGCCACCAAGAAAGGAGATGAACAAATCGCGGGAAGCCAGCCTCCGCGGATCAATAAACCAGTCAAGCATGTCCCTTAATGCGCTGAACGGCAACCTGCTCTGATCGGCATGGCTCCCGGCGGCATAACAGTAACTGCAGCTGAAATTACAATCGTAGTTCGGAATCACGGAAAGCTTGGTAAGCCTGCCGGGATCATATACGGGTTTCTGAGGTTCGGTTGCCCGGATCAATTGCATAAGAATCTCACCGGCAGGCCCCGGAGAATGGGTTCTGTTAAGCGCAACCGCTTCCAGGCTGTCAAGCCCTTCGGGGGAAACAAAAACCAGTCTGCGCGCCAGCGGCGAATAAACCATAAACACTGCATGTCCGGGCAACCCAAACCAGTCGCCGGCCGGCACCGGATACACGCCTGCCTTTGAAAGTCCCGGCCATATGGAAGTAGTTGCAGACATGGGTTAATACATTTTGCTTTCCGGTTCCTTCACGGGATCATTATTCCCTGTGGAAACTGTCATAACCAGATTATCATACAGAAACCTGCGGGTAAATTCGCGGGTGAAGTTACAATGGGCTTCCAGCGAGGCTTTATTCAGGCGGGTGCGTATCATCAGGCAACCACCCCCGCAGTTCCAGCAGGCGAAACAGTCATTGCAGTCATGGTGCGCATACAGGTCATCGTTCATCAGCCGGGTGAATTTCTCCGTGTCAAATGTCAGCCTGTCA
>CAZDBX010000353.1:0-2689 GCA_964503805.1 uncultured Lentimicrobium sp.
TGAGGTCCATGGCGGCAGCCACAAAACGGTAGAAGAACGACATCAGGATACCGGCAGCAATGGCAATGTAAAGACCTTTGCGCGCCACATTCTTATCCTTGTTTTTCGTAATCTTTCCGTAAGCCACGCCATTGAATATCAGTGCAAAAACAATAAGGGCCACCCCGCTGAACAGCAGGACGGCATCACCGTATGGTGCACCGAAATAATTGATAAACACCCCAAGCACGAGGGCCAGTCCGACGCCAACCGGAAAAGCAACTGCCATACCGGCCAGCGAAATGGATGCAGACAGCAGGATGTTGGATGCATTGAAAATGATCCCGCCCAGGAATGCGCTGCCAAAATTGGCCGCACTCACCTGCATAAGGTCAGGAATGAAACTGCGGCCCTGCTCCCCTGTGCTTCCCAGCGTAAAACCCATGATCAGCGAGAGGAGTACAACCCCGATAACATAATCCCAGTAAAACAATTCATAGCGCCAGGTTTTGGCGGCAAGTTTCTGCGTGTTGCCCCAGGAGCCCCAGCATAGCATGGTGACGAAGCAAAGGGCGACGGCCAGCGTGTAACTACTTACGATAAACATATCTGCTTGTTTTTGGTGTGTGAATAATCCGTTATCTGTGAAATCTGGTTGAAATCATGTTAATTGCTTCTCTTAATCCGCCTGATATCCAGCCTTCGTCTCCGTTACCCTGCCTCACCCTGTACTCATGGTTTACCTCCATATCGCGGAGTAGCATGTGCAGTTCTCCGCTACCCTCAGCGCAACAGCCATGGTCGGGCGTATCAATGAACAGACTGGTTCTTTTCAGTTTTTCCACTTCAAATGATGATAGTATTTCTGCCGCTTCAGCACCGCTCATAACGGCGCCTGTCAGCAGGCAACTGCTGAATCGAATCTCTCCGTTCAGCAACCGCAGTACTGCTTCCGAACTTTTTCCATATCCTGCAACTGACCTGAACCGGTAGCCGGGACGAATGCGCAACTGCTTTTCAAGCTGATCAATCAATGTCATTATCCCGGTCTCATCCTTTTCGAGAAGAAACACCATCAGCATGGGCGTTGTCTTGCCCGCGCGGATCCCGCGGTCGACCAGAGAGCTGATCGAAGCCATCTGTTCCTGCCCTGTGATCCCGGCAAAATAAATGACGGGATACTTTCTGTCGGATACCTGATAATCATCCGGCACATAAGCAAATACCTGCTCACCGCCGGTATTCACCACCATCATCTGCTCATGAGGAAGCTGTCCGGCTGCAGGAGAATCCATAAGATCACCCCGGTAAGGTTTACTTTCAAAGGCATCGCTGATAAAGCGCAGTGCATCGGGCAAGGCGGCCTGCCAGACCCTGAAGCTGTGGCCGCCATCAATAACCCTGTATTGATGCGGAACGTCAGAACGGTGCATCAGGATGTGCAGCATCTCATTGCTGCGGCAAAGGGTTTGCTCTTCGTCACCGTTTACCATGTATATTTTCAGGTTCTTTTGCTGCGCTTCACTCAATCCGGGAAGGGTATAAAACGGGCTGTGCAACTTGTAGTAATCCGTGAGGCGGTCGGCACCCGTCAGCCCGGGAGCGCCGAAAAGCCGGCCCCATTGCTCATCCCAGCCGGAAGCTTCTTCGGTCATATATTGCCCGTCCGTTCTTACCGACATACTCAGGGGGACGGAAACGCCGAACACTGCGGGATGAGCCAGGTGGAGCACCATCGCCCCGAATCCGCCCATGGAATAACCCATCACCGCGCGGCTGCGGGCATCGGGAATCGTTCTGAAAAGGCCATCGATGTGAGGGACAAATTCCTGCACAAGCATATCCTGGTATGGAAAAACTCCGGCAAAATCATTCACATAATAAGTCCTGAATGCCTGGGGCATCACAAAAATCACCGGGGCAATATCACCGGATGCTGTGGCTTTGCGGCTGTATTGCCCGACGCGCCCGTATTCCAGCCAGGAGGTCTCATCGTCGCCCAGCCCGTGAAGCAGGTAAACCACGGGATAGCTGCGATCTTCAGTATAATATCCCTCAGGCAGTATCACCGAAAAACGGACCTGCTGACCGAGTATCCTGCTGTGCATAGTCATGCTCTCCATCACCAGTTTATCACCGGCGCTGGCACCAAAACCAGTCAGGAGCAGCAGGCAACTAATCAACAGATGGCTTATCCGTTTCATGATCTATTTTTTCAGGTTGTCCTTTATAAAAACCGATGCTTCACTCAATCCTGCAAGGAAACTGCCATGCGAGGGCAGACCCTGCCTTACCCTGTATTCATGGGGAATCTGCTGCTGCCTCAGGCTCATATATAATGAGTGATAAGGCCGATAGCTATTGCCCTGATCCGTGATATCGAGGTAACAGGCCAGGTCGGTTCCGGTCATGGAGGCGCCGGAGGGCAGTTCAGCATCAAAAAGCAAACATGCGTTGAAGAGATTGCCGAGTTCGGGCAGTAAATTATACAGAGTTTCTCCGGCGCCTCCATTTCCGGCAATTACAGCATACTTTCCTTCAGTTTTTACCCGGTATTCCAGGTTTACAATTTCTTTGACTCTGCTTAATGTTTCGTAGGACAGCAGATCATCCCCCAACGGAATCTCCACAATCAGCGATCCGGGCAGCCGCAGGCCGGAGATATTAGCATCCATCCTGGCCAGCAGATCCGCCGATTCCTCCTGTTCCA
>CAZDBX010000354.1:0-1051 GCA_964503805.1 uncultured Lentimicrobium sp.
ACACCAAAGCCGGTAACCATAAAGGTTATCCCCGGAGAGACACCCGGATTCCCGGGATACGTATTGAAAATGAAATCGGTTGACAACCCTTCTGCCCCGGAAAAACAATACAGGGTGATGCTGATTGCCGGTGTTACTGATTTATTGGTAAATGGGACCGGTGGCCCTGAAACCAGCCTGCATCAGGATGTTTACCTCGACGGATTTACTGCTGCAGGCATCACAGGTTATGCTGTTACAAACGCCAATGCGATGCGTGATATGATCAATGCAAATGCCTACCAGGATGTTTTCACCTGCTGGCTTAATATCGCCTGGACCTTCCCTGCCCTGACTGACAGCCAGGCTGAAGCCGTAATGGATTTCATGGATGCCGGACACAATGTTTTTATAGCGGGACAGGACATCGGCTGGGACATCATGAGCGGGCAAGACGGTTCGAACGGCACTCCGGTGACGCAGAACTTTTACACCAACTATTTGAATGCCATTTATATAGCCGATGGATCAAGCACAAACAACAAGCTGAATGCCAATACCGCTGATCCGGTTTTTGGCGGGGTTGCCCAGAGCAACATTGTGGATGTTTATGGTGGCAATATGTATCCTGATGAAATCAATGCCGGACCTGGCGCTGATATTATTTTCAATTACACGACCACAGCCAAACATGCAGCAATTAAATATGAGGCATTAAATTACCGCTCGGTCTATTTTGGCATTGGCCTTGAAATGGTTAGTAATGCGGATGTAAGAAACGAAATTATCAGCCTGAGCCGGCAATGGCTATCTGATGAAATGGTTGGAGTGGAATACACACAGGCCATGCAAACCCTGATGAATGAGCAGAACTATCCCAATCCCGCTTATGATTACACCTGGATAAAAACCAATGAAGCGGCAAAAGGCGGAATCATTGAAATATATAACATGAATGGAAGCAGGGTAATCAGTCAGGCTACCGGCAGCTCCCTGCTGAACCGCATCGACCTGAGCGGACTGCCAGCCGGACTTTACACTTACAGGATCATTGCCGGAAACAAGACTTCCG
>CAZDBX010000354.1:1061-2663 GCA_964503805.1 uncultured Lentimicrobium sp.
GACATCCGAAACAAGGAAACTTGCTGTAATCAGGTAAAGTGCTGCCTTTCAATAACCGGCCCTGACTTTTGTCTGAATCCGATAATTCAACCCGTTATCCCGAGAAATTTCAGTCTCTGGATAACGGGTTGAAAATTTTCTGACATTTCATTGCTGATATGCCATCTGAATTAGATTATGTTGCGTTTGTTTCAGATCAGAACAACCCCACTTTCAATGAAAGTCCGCCGTTAAAACCGTCAAGCTCGCCGGACACGAAGTCCCCTGAATCAAAGGATGAAACAATACGGTAGCTTACACCCATACCCATCCTCAGCCAGCGGGCCACATTCACTTCAATTTCAACGCCGGGTTCGGCAATAAGAAAAGCTTCGGCATCGTCAATAAAAAAATCATCATAATCATACGGATGATAAATACCTGAAACCCTGTTGCGGGCAACACCCCCGGCTCCCAGTAATACAGGGAATGACAAATGCACAGGACGTTTCGGGAAAAGAATCGGCTCTATCAGCAAACCTCCATATCCGCCGGCATAATTATACTTTCCGGTAGTGCCTGCTTCGCCGCGAAACGGCTCTGAAACAAAGCCCTTCCCGGAAAATCCTACTGCAAGGCTATGATTGGCTATCAAAGCAACTGAAGCACCTGCATTTACAGCATCATAACCATCGATCCGGGAATAACCGGTTGTAAAACCAAAATAAAACCCGATATGACTTCCCGGCCCTGTCAGTGTCTTTATTTCATTGTGGTTCCTGCCTTGCTGATCAGGCATTTTCGCTTCAGATGATCTATCATTCCGTTTACCAAACAAATGCAAAGTATCCTGTGCGTTGGTGAACCGGGCGAAAAAAATAACAGCGATCAGCATCATGAAGAATTGTTTATTCATTGTCAGCTTGTTTTAAAGATTTATAATTTGATGTTAAAATTCATTACTTATTCATTTTCAATAATGTCTGCACAAAGCATTTGAGGATAATCTCCCTCTTCTGAGCAGTACATCCTTCGTTTAATCAGCCAGGCTGATGTCCGGAATTATATGGTTTCCTCACGACCCTGAGCCGGTGAATTGCCAGCGATCAATACCTGATCACCTTACCTGAACCGCTGATGTGAGAGATTACTCCCGGATTGCCAATGTAGTAAACGCAACCGCTGCCTGATATCCATGCTTCAAGTTCATCTGCCACCGTAACAAGGATATTACCGCTTCCGGAGATATTTGCATCGCAGTTTAACAGATCGCATTCCTGCGCCCTGATTTCACCCGAGCCGGAAACACGCAGATAACCATTCCCGGCCTGCCCGCCTAAGGATAAAATGCCTGAGCCTGACACCGCTGCTTCTATGCTTTCGGCAATAAAACCAGATTCAATGCTGCCTGAACCGGAGAGTTCAATATCTGCATGATCACAGACGAATGTACCGCTTTCCAGGCGCCCGGAACCGGAGAGATGAATACTATTCAGCGCGGGCGTAGTGATATGCACTTCAACTGTAAAATGCTCGCGTATGTTGTAACCGTTTTTGAATTCCAGCATGAGCCGGTTTCCCGAAACAAATGTTTCCACATAAGGCAGCACATTGGATTCGCCT
>CAZDBX010000355.1:0-2625 GCA_964503805.1 uncultured Lentimicrobium sp.
CATAATCTGTTCTGCCACCTTAGCCGGGAACCTGTCCCGGTTATTATACCGTAATTAGATTGACTGCAATTAACCATTTACATATTTTCACATCTTCACATCTTCACATTCTCAAATTTTCTCATTCTCAAATCATCACATCACACCCGTCCCTCGTCCCTTTTAAGCCGCTGGTACTCCGGTAAAAATTATCCACCGGAAACGTGCTTACGTCTTACCAAAAACGTGCTTACGTTTTACCAAAAACGTGCTTACGTTTTACTGAAAACGTGCTTACGTTTTACTGAAAACATGCTTACGTTTTCCAATAAACGTCCTGCTGTTTTACCCAAAACGTCCTGATGTGTTGGGATGATCCTTTATCGTCTGAAAAACAAGCAGTTGAAGAACGCCCGCTTAATTACACTCCACCTTCACATTCAGCGCATACGAATGCAGGGAATAGGAGTTCAGGTATCCGACCGACCCCCTGATCTTCGTGAGGTTGCTGTCGGCATCGAAATCATAGAAGTATTGAAAGTGCAGAATATGATACGGGTCGTTCATGTACCTGAAAATCTTGCTTTTTACTGCCAGACGGGTGTTCTTGCCCAGCAAAAGTTCGTTTTCGGCGGGATCTGATGAGCTTTCATATTCGCTGTTCATCAGCGCGTAGGTATTTGGTGGGAGTTCAAAATCATAGTATTCGTACTTAATGGTATCCATGGCCGGGAAGATGTTCGGCTTCAAGACCCTCGTCCGCTTTCCGTCGCTGTAGCTGTAATACAGGGTGTCGTAACTGCCGTCCCACATCTTGCGGACCGATCTTGTCAGGTAACCGTCGTAATCATACTCAAACCAGGTGGTGTCGTTCCGGAAGGGCAGCACGGTGGTCTTCATGCCGGGCAGTCCCTGCCCGTTCAGGTGGTAAATGGCGGTGTAAGCCGGGGAGCCGTCGCCTTCGAAGTAGTTTCTGAATATCTGCAGGCTGCCGTAACTGTATTCCGCGTAATAATCTATATGCCCGTTGGCGGTATCGTAGGTAACGGCTTTGGTGAGTTGCTGATCCGCGCCATACTCAAAGCTGTGTATCATCTTGCCGGATTTACTGCTGAAGGAAGCTACCCCGCAAAATTCATTCCCGGGATCAGGTGGTGCGGGCGGGTCTTTATGACAGGAAGCCAGGATCAGGGTGGAAAACAAAACGGCAAAGAGATTTTTCATAGAGGGTTGGAGTTTTGGGTTGTAAGATCTGGTTTGAATTAATCTGAAATGTATTTGCTGTTTATGGAGCGGTAAATTGCCTGCTTTCGTTTACGCTTATCCGGTTTGCAAATCACCGATGTCCGGATAAAATGAAGAAAGAATTTGCCACAAAAAAACAAAGACACTAAGTATCAATAAATGGGAAGAACAGGTTTTGCGCAATTTGGTGAATTTGTGCCACTTCGGCAGGCTCAGGGCATAGCATAGCGGCGATATATTTAAGTAAGTTGTAAGCTGTTACACTCTTCTGAACCCAACACCTGTAAGGCATTCCGGTCAAATTAGAATATTTTCCCCGGACAACAATGGTTTGCAGATCTATTAAAATATCAAGGCTGTTCCGCATTGTTCCTTGAATCCCGGGTTGCAGCGGTTAAAATTTCAGTACCAATCCGATGCCGATTCCGGTTGCCGATAGATTTAATTCACTTTTATTCCGGCGGGCACTGGCCGGCAGCCCCCTGTTGTACGTATCAACGGCCTGCCTGGCTTTGGTGTTGAACCCCTGGCTGACCGGAATGGCAATAACAATCAGACCTGCCCCCAGGCCAGCCAATGCCCAGTTAGGTTCTCCTCCACCTATTGCAGTTCCAATAGGCCAACCAACCATAAAACCACCTGCATAGCTTAAAATCATCGCCATTGTATAAGTTGATTGGGCTGATTTAATCTGCTTGTAGGCTTGTTTATTTGGTTTCATCGTGTTAACAAGTTGATTCATGTTAAGTCTTTGTCCTTCTTGATAAAACTGATAACCGCCCGGAACTTTCTTCATCGAAATGGTATCGGTGGCATGCTGCCCGAAGGAGCCAGTTGAGATTGCTGTCAACAGGGTAAGGATAAGGGTGAGTTTTTTCATGAGGTGGGGGTGGAGTTTTGGGTTGATAGATTTATATTGTTTTATCATGGTGTGCGCGGTTGGGTTTAAGGGGGTGGCGCCGATTGGTCCGGAACCTTTAACATGATCAATACCATCTTTTGAATTCCTGACTTCGCCTTGGGAATCTGTAAACAACTGCAAAGGTCATCGCATGGCCGCCCGTTGAACTTGCGGGATGCGCAGACTTTTTGTTTGCCGTATATGTGTAATATGCCCTGAGACCGAAGTTCAGCCGCGAAAATGTATTGATCCAGGTGTTTAATCCGATAGAAAGACCTGTAGCTGAAGTATTCAGGGTGTCATTACCATATGGTTTTTCCACTACTGTAGAGATGTCTTCCTTTGTCACGCCGGTAATCACTTCAGCGCTTAAGCGTTTGCCCTGACAGAAAGTATACGATAACCATCCTCCGAATGATGCCCCGTGAAAATTTTTGATGTTGTGAATTACGGAATCGTTGACTTTGAATGGGATTGCTTCCTTCTGACTGTTCAGCCTG
>CAZDBX010000356.1:0-2607 GCA_964503805.1 uncultured Lentimicrobium sp.
TCTTGCTCCCCCTGCTGGACTTGAACCAGCGACCCTCTGATTAACAGTCAGATGCTCTAACCAACTGAGCTAAGGAGGAGTGTTTTTCCCTCAAAAGGGACTGCAAAATTAAAGCTAAATTTGAAATATACAAGCGGCTGAAGAAAAAAAATCGTCAAAATTTGTTTTTAACCGGCGTGTTGTTATATCATTGAAAAACAGCCTTATCCGTTACAAGCCTGCTGATCAGAGTCCGCAGATCCGGATGATGGCGGTGCGGAACAGAAGAAACTAAACCGGAGGTTCGGATTTCAGTTCTGAAATACCTGTTTATTCGCTATGTTTGTCAGGCAATGATTGCAGTGGGACTGATGATGGCTTAAGACATTTGTCCCCTGGAGATCTTAAGGAAATTACCAGACTATGAAACTGATCATTTTGCTGACCGGATTGTTGTTCTGTGATACACTTGTTCATGGACAAAGCAAAAACGACATTGAGATGGAGCAGCGTATTACATTTTTTACATTGGGTGTCAATGATTTAAATGCATCCATTGACTTTTACGAAAACAAATTCGGGTGGAAGCGTTCCGCTCAGGGCAGCGACGACCTGATCGTTTTTCAACTTCGCGGACTTTATCTGGCATTGTACCCCAAAGACGCACTGGCGCATGATGCCGGTGTTGATGCTGGTGGACAGGGTTTCAGAGGGTTTACGATTTCATATAACGTCAGTAGCATACAGGAAGTGGATGACCTGATCGCTGCATTGAGAAGCAGGGGCGTGCGCGTGGTGAAAGAACCGCAGAAGGCCTTCTGGGGCGGGTATAGCAGCTACATCGAAGATCCTGATGGAAATCTATGGGAAATAGCATACAACCCTTACCTGAAACAGGAATAGCTTATTCCCTCCTTGCCTATCGCGCCGGACCTTTTCAAGCTACCATTAATCAAACCACCTACAACCATGAAAATTATACTATCAATCTTCACAGCATGTTTCATATCAATCACATACGGACAACCGGCTTTCCCCGGCTTTCTTGAGGGAACCTGGAAAACGGAGAACCGCGACGCCTATGAACATTGGGATAAACTCAATGAATCATCGCTAAAAGGGTTCGCCTATAAACTGGAGGACGGAAAAATCCGGGTAACCGAATACCTGGAAATCGGCCTGAAAAAGCAGGATGTGGTTTACACCGCCACACTTGCTGACCAGAATCAGGGGGAAGGTGTTGATTTCAGACTTGTCGCTGCTGAGGGTACATGGACTTTTGTCAACCCTGGTCATGATTTTCCCCAAAAGATCGTTTACCGGGAACTTTCAGCCAATGAAGTATTTGTGGAAGTTTCCGGCGGAGATGGGAAAGGGTTTTCCTATAAAATGAACAGGCAGTATGTGCCGGATACCACTTCCGCCAATCCCGCTTTCGATGCTGCACTGGCCGGCAGACTGGGCGGCGATGACTATGGTATGAAATCTTACTTTCTGGTTATCCTGAAGACCGGAACAAATACCACTGCAGAAAGGGCGTTGATCACCGAATGTTTCAGGGGGCATATGGAAAACATCAACCGCCTGGTGGAGGAAAACAAACTCGTGGTTGCCGGGCCACTGGGGAAAAATGAGCGTCAGTACCGCGGTATCTTTATTCTGCAGAACATCCCTTCGGAAGAGGAGGCCAGGGCGCTTCTGCTGACCGACCCGGCCATTAAAAACGGATTGCTGGATGTTGAGATATTCAGCTGGTATGGTTCCGCCGCGCTTCCCGAATACCTGCCGGCCTCGGAAAAAATCTGGAAACTGAAACACTGAACCCTATAACTATCGTATGAGCGCAAATACAAAAATCTTTAAAATGCCTTTTGCTCAGGTATATCCTTACTACATCGCGAAAGCGGAAAAGAAAGGACGTACCAGGGCCGAAGTGGACCAGGTCATCTGCTGGCTGACGGGATATGATGCCCAAACCCTGCAGCAACAGCTTGACAATCAGACTGACTTTGAACACTTCTTTTCAGATGCGCCGCGGATTAATCCTGATGCATCCAAAATCACCGGAGTTGTCTGCGGCATCCGGGTGGAAGAAATCGGGGACAAGCTGATGCAGCAGATCCGATACCTGGACAAGCTGGTGGATGAACTGGCCAAAGGCAGGCCTATGGAAAAAATTTTACGGAAATAAAATAGTTTACTCAGTACAATCAATTAAACAACAGATATGGCAGAAATTAAAACCAAACCGACAGACACGGATGTACATGAATTTATCCGCAGGTTTGCGAATACGGAACAAAAAATTGCCGACAGCTTTGCATTGCTGAAGCTGATGGAGGAAACAACCGGTTTTAAACCTGTTATGTGGGGGCCTTCCATCATTGGGTTTGGCAGTTATCATTACAAATCGGAAAGAAGCCGGCAGGAGGGCGACTGGCCGTTGGTAGGATTTTCGCCCCGGAAAGCAGCCATATCATTGTATGTGTATGCAGGCATTCCGGCGCAGGATGAAATGCTGAAAGAGCTGGGGAAATATAAGATAGGTAAAGCCTGTATATATGTTAATAAGCTGGCAGACATCAGGCAGGATGTCCTGATCAGGCTGATTCAGTCATCGGTGGATTA
>CAZDBX010000357.1:0-2600 GCA_964503805.1 uncultured Lentimicrobium sp.
GCAGGGATAACCCTCCGGGCTTCTTGATTATGATACCATGATAAAGTTTAATTTTGCAAAAAAAAGCAATGCGCATCGATATCCTCACCATATTCCCTGAAATGTTTCAGGGTCCGTTCACGGAATCCATCATCAAACGGGCTGTTTCGAAGGGGCTGGCAGAAATACACCTGCACAACATCCGCGATTATGCCAGCAACAAACACCGCAATGTTGACGACTATGTCTACGGAGGCAGTGCCGGTATGGTCATGATGGTGCAACCCATCGCGGATTGCATTGACAAGCTGAAGTCAGAAAGGATTTATGATGAAGTAATCTTTCTGACACCTGACGGGGAACTGCTGAACCAACGCCTAACCAACCGGCTGAGCCTGAAAGGAAACCTGATTTTTCTCTGCGGGCATTATAAAGGTATTGACGAACGGATCAGGGAGCACTACATCACCCTTGAAATTTCGATCGGGGATTACGTGTTATCGGGCGGAGAACTGGCGGCAGCAGTATTGGCCGACAGCATCATCAGGTTGATACCCGGGGTATTGAGCGATGAAACCTCTGCCCTTTCCGACTCATTCCAGGATGGATTGCTCAGCCCCCCCGTATATACCCGTCCGGCCGATTACAAAGGATGGAAGGTCCCGGAAGTGCTGCTTTCGGGAAATGAAAAAGAAATCGTTCACTGGAATTATCTGAAGTCACTGGAACGCACCAGGCAAAGAAGGCCCGGCCTGCTGGGAGAATCAGAAGATCATTGATCTTTGCGGATGCCCTGCCTGACTATTTCCACTGCTGCCGCCATGCCCGGCGCTGAATTCCTCCGGATATACACCAGAAACCAGGCCAGTACCAGGGCAGTAAACAAAAATCCTGTAATGAGCCCTGTATTCAGCGGTAACTGCAGGCCTTCAGGAGCAACAAGAATATAGGTGGAAATTACCGCCGTCATAAAAACAGCAGGGATCAGTGTAACTAAAAAGGCTTTTCTCTCATTCACCAGGTAAATGGTTATTGCCCATAATACGATGGTTGCCAGCGTCTGATTCGACCAGGCCATGTACCGCCAGATAATGGCAAAGTCGACCTGGGTAATGATAAAGCCTGCAGCAAACAGTGGGATGGTCACCATCAGTCTGTTTTTGACAGGTCCCTGGGCATATTTCAGAAAGTCCGCGATGATCAGCCTGGCGCTTCTGAAGGCCGTATCGCCGCTGGTGATTGGCGCGGCCACCACCCCGAGCAGTGCCAGCAGACCGCCGGCCTTTCCCAGCAATGAATTTGAAATTTCATTTACCACCCAGGCGGCATTGCCTTGATGTGCTGCCATCACGGCATTCAGTTGTTCCGGTCCGCCAAAAAAGGCCATCCCGGCGGCCGCCCATATCAACGCTACAATGCCTTCGGCCACCATGGCGCCATAGAATACCCTGCGGCCGAGTTTCTCATTGGTAATGCACCTGGCCATCAGCGGCGATTGTGTTGAATGAAAACCGGAAATGGCCCCGCATGCAATGGTGATAAAAAGCATCGGAAAAACGGGGAACTTCCCCGGCTCATTGTGCATATTTACAAAGCCAAACGGAATTGCTTCGGGGATTGTAAATCCTCCGGCCAGTAAACCTCCGAAAATGCCCACCGCCATAAACAGCAGCGAAAGTCCGAATACCGGATAAATCTTCCCTATGATCTTATCCACAGGCAGCAGCGTAGCCAGCACATAATAAATAAATATCAGGGCTGTCCAGAAAGGAAGCCCTGCCGATGCGATACCATTAAGTATACCGGCAGGCCCCACCACAAAAACAGCGCCCACCAGCAGCATCAGCAAAACGGTGAATATCCGCATAAACTGCCTGAAGCCGTTGCCCAGATAAAGTCCAACTATTTCAGGGATGCTTTTTCCGCCATGCCTGATTGAAAGCATACCGGAGAAATAATCATGCACGGCGCCTGCAAAAATGCATCCGAAAACAATCCAGAAAAAAGCAACCGGGCCCCACATGGCACCGGCAACCGCCCCAAAAATCGGCCCCAATCCGGCAATATTCAAAAACTGTATAAGAAATATCCTCCCCCATTTCATCGGCACATAATCCACGCCATCCTGCATACTTATTGCAGGGGTGGTGCGCCCGGCATCAACCCCGAAAATTTTTTCGACCAACCACCCGTAGAGAAAATACCCTGCAATCAAAGCGGCAATAGATAAAAGAAAGCTAATCATGACCCACCTGAGTTTATATCTATTTTAGGAAGATGTAAAAGTATTACCTTTTAAAAAACAACGTAATAATCCTGGTACTTTTTTTTCAGGATTCAGTTCATCTGGTTGAGTCCCCTGGCCTGGCTTCTTCAGGCTTTTCGGCTAAAGCCGGTTGGTTCAGGCGGCTGCATTTTACGCGGGCTGAAGCCCGGAGTAAAGCAAACTGCATTATCCTGTTGTTCATCAGAAAACTGACATCCCAATCCGTACTCCGGGTCAACCAACGCAAGCACAGGTTATCTATATCCCGCAATTTCTGAAGATGCTTAATTCCGGTTAATTACCCCCGGCTCAAGCCGGGGGTAATCAGGCGCTGACAAACGCGGGGGCTTCAGCC
>CAZDBX010000358.1:0-2571 GCA_964503805.1 uncultured Lentimicrobium sp.
CGAAGTTAAGTCCCTGAATTGGGTGATTGCAATGATTGAAGATTTGCCGGGAGCGGTCAGCCGGAACCTGTTTCTTTCAGGATTCTCAGCATTATTGCTGTACATGCTGATTCTTGCCCTGCTTGCTTTATACCTGAGCAACAAAAGGATATGGTTCAGCATCGCACTTGCCACCGTGCTTTTGCTGGCTGCCGATTACGCGAGGGTTAACGTGCTGCGGGCCAGGCAGCAAATGTTGATTGTGCACAGCCTGAACCGGCATTCTGCAATCAGCCTGGTGATGGGAAGAACACACAGCATACTGGCTGATTCTGCCGTTATCAGCGAACCTGGTATGCTAAACTATCCCCTCGAAGGCTTCAGGATTAAATCCGGACTCAGCCCTCCGGTGTTGGTTGGATTTGATGCAGAAACCCCTGCCGGAGATCAGGTATATTTTTATAAAAATGGATTTTTAAGATTTAGCGGATCCCGGTTTGCGGTTATATCAGGCGGATTCATTAAACCACCCCGGGGCCGGGCAATAAATGTGGATTATGTGATCCTTACTTCAAATGCGAAACTCAATGCCGATGACCTGACTGCTTATTTCCCCGGGGCTGAGTTTATTGCCGATGCATCAAATGCCTATCGCAGGACAATGGATTGGAAAGACGGTTTTGAAAAAGCCGGGGTGAAGTTTCATCCCGTTAAGGATAAAGGAGCATGGATTTTATCCTTGCCCTGATAATCAGTACGCGCATCGCTTTATGCTTTTGTGTTTCAGAATTCAAGATGGAGCATGATGGGAAGATGGTCGCTGAATCCTCCCTGGTAGCGCATCCCGTTGTAGGTCCTGTAAGGTTTCGTGCCGTTGTGGGCCCTGTCTTCTTCAAGCAGGAAAGGAAGGCGCAGGATTTCGGCCCTTTTCTCACCCAGCCTTAGGCCTTTTATTTTTAAAAGCAGGGGAGAGGAAACAATAAACTGATCTATGATGCTCCATTCTTCCCTGAATTTGTGCGTGCCGGTATCCCACTTGCCCATGAGCGGATGCATCAGGTTGAGCAGATAAAATCCGTGACCGTCCTGCTGCCGGTCTTTTGCATCAAGATGCACCAAAACACTTTCATCCGAAGGCTGATCGTTGAAATCCCCGGTAATTACTATTAATGCGGTGCTGTCTTTTTGCTGAAGGGAGTCCACCGCCGCCCTGAGGGTAAGCGCTGCATCACGCCTGCGCGTAATCGTAGCCGTTGCCCCGCCGTATTTTGACGGCCAGTGGTTGATAAACAGGTGCAAGGTATCCTTTCCGCCCACAAGTCCTTTCATATACAGGATGTCGCGGGTAGCCCCGGCGCTGTCTCCTTCAAAAATAACAGGTATGGCTTTATGATACAGATGCCTAACCCTGTCGGGACGGTAGATCAGTGCCACATCAATGCCCCTGGCGTCGGGCGATTCTTCATGCACTATCTGATAGCCAAAACGCTCAAGCGGTGTTCTTTTAAGCAGCTGAATCAATGAAAACCGGTTTTCGACTTCACAGAAGCCAATGATTTCAGGCGGCCTCCAGCCACCTGCACTGATGATGACTTTAGCGGTGTGCTGCAGCTTTTTTTCGAATTTCTTCCACGTCCAGGCGCGCATGCCACCGGGGAGGAATTCATCGTCATTTTTCAGGGAGTCGTCAAATGGGTCAAACAGGTTCTCAACATTGTAGAACATAATCCTGAATTCTTCAGGTTTATGTTCTTTTTCCTGGGATAAAGCAAAAAGCGGGAACAACAGAATGAATGCGATTGATATAAAATATCCGGTTGATTGATTTTGCAGGTTGAACATGACATGGTTGTTTCACTTACAAACTTAAATATTTTTGAGTTCAGTTCTTTCGTGCAACTGCGTGAAGCATGTTCTTTCGCTTGTTTAAACTGAGTATGAATAAGGCAATTGTGCAAAATCATCTTCTTAACTCATTATTTTTGACCCGCAAACCAAATGCTAACGGGAAATGGCACGCACCAGGAAAAAGAATTATTACCGGCTCACCCTTCAGTGGATAATTGTTGCTTTGCTGGCTTACATGCTTGTGAGGCCATTTGTTGACAGGTCGTATGTGGCAGATTTTGAAGCATATTGCCCGTTCGGCGGATTGCAGGCATTGTCGTCATTTCTGGCTAATAATTCTCTGGCCTGTTCCATGACGACCACCCAGATTGCCATGGGACTTGCCTTGCTTGCCGGCGTATTCCTGTTCAGTAAGCTTTTTTGCAGTTATATCTGCCCCATCGGAACTTTTACCGAATGGCTCAGCAAGCAGGGAAAGCGGTTTAAAATGAATATTGTGATCTCAGGAATAGCCGACCGTTTGCTTCGTTTGCTGAAATATGCCCTGCTATTTGTTACTTTTTACTATTCGGTGAGCAGCAGCGAACTTTTCTGCAAGACTTTTGATCCGTATTACGCGGTTTTCTCAGGTTTTGGCTCCGATGTGGTGATGAGCTATGCGGTGATGGCGCTTTTGCTTGCCATCCCCTGTTCCTTCTTTGTGAGGCAGTTCTGGTGTAAATACATTTGCCCGCTCAGTGCCGC
>CAZDBX010000359.1:0-2568 GCA_964503805.1 uncultured Lentimicrobium sp.
AGCTGTTGACCTGTAGGTAGGAGGCCACACCAAAGCTATAATCGCCACAACAATGAAGACGCAGACAGCCGTGATGATAAAATCCCATTTCCGGTGTTTAAGTATTGCCAGAATGTCTTTCAGTTCCAACGAATTTTCTTCCATAAGTTGCTTCTCCCCGACAAAATCAGATTTTTCTACTGTTTTGGATTACTATGCTAACGACTTATAATTACAAAAAAGGGTGCTGATCCAGTCGCGTTGGTGATTCGTCGCCGTAAGATGAATACTGTCAATATATTCTTCTTTAAGAGAGATCTTTCTCCCATGCAATCTCCGCCGACGCAATAACCACGCTGAGAGCGCAGAGAACACAAAGAACATAATGTCGACACCTATTAATTCACTCCCGGTAAACTCTTTAAAAACCAATACTTTGTCAGACCGTATTTTGCCGGTATTTCTATATTATCGACTATAAAAATACCATATATAAAGAAGCATATTTACATATATCATTGGATATAATGTTTCATTGAGCCGGCTGTTTTACAAGGTTGCCAGAATTTTTTCCGCCTCATCCCTGCCGATGAATATTTCTCCGCTTTTTACCGCTTCATCCAATACAACTTTTGCCTGATCACGCTTTCCCGCTTTATAAAGCGCCATACCGTAATGATAATTAATGATCGCATTTCGCTGAGCTTTTGCTTTCGCCTTACCGAGCAGATCCAGAGCTCTGGCATTATCGCCTTTTTTATAGTAAATCCAGCCCACCGTATCTAATACTGCCGGGTTTTCCTGGCTTTGCGCCATCGCTTTATTGGCCAGGGCTAATGCCCTATCCAGATCGCCGCTCTTGCGGCCATACTCAGAAAGCAGAAAGGCCAGATCATTTGCGGCCAATAACATTTCCGGCTGCTTTGCCAGAACTTTTTCATATACATCGATTGCTTTGATGTAATTTTCCTCTGCCCTGCGGTAATTTTTCTGAGCGGTAAATATCTGCCCTAACTGGTTATACGCAAATGCATCCATCGGATTCTGTTGAATTCTTGTTTCCAACAAAGCAATTGCGGGAGCATATTTTTTCTGTTTTACGTAAACCTGCACCAGCATGGTGGAAATCGGTAAAGACCGGGGATTAACCTGCAGCGCCTGTTTCAGTTCCGCCGCCGCCTTATCCAGATTGTTTTGCACCATGTAAAGAGCGCTCAATTTCACATAGCCGGCCGGGATCCCGGGAGACTTCTGCTTAACCTCGCCATAAATTGCTGCAGCCCGTTTAAAATCTTTCTGGATTACAAAGAGGTCTCCCAGATCTGTTAACACCTCCATATCACCGGGATTATTCTCCAGTATCTTCCGTAAATTATTTTCCGCTCCTTTATAATCCCCCTGCCTGATGCTCAGATTGGCCATTGCCCGCATTATATCCCTTGATTTAGGATCGTTTTTTAATGCTTTCTGCAGTGTGTCGGAGGCAAGATTATACTCTTTATTCAACAAATGCGCTTCAGCAAGTCTTATGTAACCGGTCACGAACTGGGGTCTTTCCGTAACGACGGTGCGAAACTCAGAAACAGCTCTAAGCCCGTCATTTTTGCTCAAATAGATGGTGCCTTTGGTAAAACGGGCGTCCACATTCTTGGCGTCTTCCTTGATCACTTCGTCTATTAGCTTATCGGCTTCGTTGATTTGCCCGCGGCCAAGGTAAATTTTGGCCAGCATGTTCTTTGTTTTGATAATATCCGGATTGGCGGCGTTTTTATCAATCGTCAGGCATTCTTTAAGGGTATCCCGGGCGCGATCAACCGCACGCAGATTCAGATAGATATCACTGAGCGCAAAGCGAAGTTTGAAGCTTTTCGGGTTTTCCGTTATTCCCAGTTTAAGATTGGTTTCCGCATCCTGCAGACGCTTTCTGGCCGCATAAAAGCCCGCCACCTGCAGCCAGCGCTCTTCACTCTTCGGTTCCGCGGTAGTCAGGCCTTTCAGAATCTCCACCGACTTTTCACTTTTGCCCGCAGTCCAGTAAACACTTGCCAGCGCCAGCTTATGTCCCGCTTTAGCCGGTTCCAATTCAATGATCTTGTTCACCATAGCTATGGCGTCGTCGAATCTCTTGGATCTCATATAAACATCCGTCATGCTGGTGTAAATCATGGTTGATTTGGGATTAACCGCAATTCCGCGCTTCAAGGCGTTTTCCGCCTCGACGGCGTTGTTTCCCTTCAGATATGCGGAAGCCAATAGAATATATATTTCCGGCCGTTTCATTCCTTTCTGTTCCATTCCCTGTAAAAGACTGATGGCCTCGTTGTCACTCTGTTTGAAGAGCAGGGTCGTCACCTTGAGAAGCAATGCATCTTCATTGCCCGGTTCTATATTCAGAACATACTCCGCTTTTTCCAGGGCTTTGTCCGGCTGGCGGGCTCTGAGAAACAACTTTCCAATCTCAATATGGGCATTCATATGCTTTGGGTTCAGCTCGGCCGTCTTGAGGAAATTAGCGTACGCTCCCCGGGGATTACCTTTGTGCAATTCAACCTGACCCAGCATATAATAGGCTTCAGCAAATTTAGGATC
>CAZDBX010000360.1:0-2555 GCA_964503805.1 uncultured Lentimicrobium sp.
AATAAATTCAACCGTTGCCAATGCATTCAGAAGGAATAATTCAATGTAAGCCTTCCCATGATGTTTTTACCGGGCCGGTCGTAGCTGTATGCCCCGCCTCGATATAATACTGCAATGCCAACACCTGATAATGAGGATTTTATGATATTATTAAGGGCGAGACCTGTTTCCACATACCCCATTTCCATAGTACGAAACTGCATATATCTGTGTTTTTCAGGGTGTCTCAGGCTCCCGACACCTGCATTGAAAATCAGGGCCGGCTCCGGTTCAAAATAAGCGGAGCGAAAGAGCAGTTTACCGAAATTATGGGTTATAAACACCGCCCCGAAGCGGTCATTCAGAAATTCCCCCGGCTTCATGGTGCTGAAGCTGACCGGTGAAAAAAGCGAGAATCCGTTACCGGAACTTCCCCTTCCATTGACCAATTCGGAACCCGGAACGGTTTTGTCGATGTAGCTTCCGGCCAGCCATACAACCGTATTGCCGATAAACCGGGTATAAAACGTCCACTTCAGGCGGAGGTCAAGCCTGTTGTAATCAAATTGTCCGTCGAGGAATCCTTTGCGGCTGGCCGTGTATTGCAGCCAGAGGATGGGGTATGTGGTACCCAGCGATAGCTGGCTGTCCTTGTCACGGATAAACTTCTCCCCCCAGGCAAAACGCAACCCGGCAGTGATCTTCCCGAAAATATGATCACGTGTTAGCACCCCGATATCATCACTTCCCCTGTCGAAGGCATAACCGAAGCCGGGCCGCTTGTATTCCCGCACAACGCCGGCGCCCATCCTGATGTATCTGAGCATACGGAAACCGAGCATTGCGCGGTATTTTTCGGTCAATTCCATCCGGTCAATATAGAAACACCTGTAATTCAGTGCGTTCAATGGCTGGTTGTCGTCATCGAAAAAAGTCGTTCCTGCCGACTCTTCCAGATCATCTGCATAGCTGAGGTTCAGCACCAGGTTGCCATGCCGCTGCAGCCTGAATGAAAGTTCCCCCCCGTACTTGGCCTGCCGGTCCCCGAACCCGTAACCCCAGTAGCCGCCCGCTTTCACAAACCGTGAGAGGCGGTTGCTGGTATACAGGCCGATGCCGGCATACAAACCTTCATATTTACTGTAGCGGACCAGGCGGTTGAGATCAAGTTCTGCATAACCCAGCGGCAGCCGCCCCGAAACCAGCGCGGCGAACCCCTTTGCCTTCTGGTCAAGACGGTGAACCCTCCCGATGCTGTCAATGGTTTGATAGGTATTCCGCTCCTTCAGGCTCAGCGAATCCCCCCTGTGATAAAACCAGAAGGTTTCGTCGCGGCCTGCGGCGTCCGGGGTGAGTTCAACGGCAATGTTTCCCACTTCCCGCCGGCTCAGCACGGTATCGAATACAATATCACGACGGTAGCTTTTACCGATTCCCACAGGTCTCGACCTGTTCATGGCCAGGTTATTAAAGGTGATCTCCGTTTCGAGCTGGACCGGGAACCAGTATCGACCATTGAGAAATTCGTACATCTGCCTGATCCTGATGCCCAGCTTTTCATCCGGCCTGGCAGGTTCGGCAATCACATTCCTGATGGCCCAGCCATTGTTGCTGATATACAACAACCCTTTCAGCCCGTCGAAATTCCTGTCAGGGCGGGGTTTATAAGCAATCACAAAAGTGGTATCGCCGGGTATTTCGCTGTAAATCGTATCCTGAAGCGAAAAGAAATAACGCTGTTCCGAACCCCTGCTCACGGGGTTAATATAATTTGACCCTGCAATATTTATTAATTCCCCGTAAAATGAGTTTGACTGCATGGAGGAGATCAGAAAAACGAACAAAGGATCTTTTAACCCGGAGATACGTGTGGCGATGACCCTGTCCTTGCTCCGGTCCGGCGCGATATACTGGTGTTCGGCCAACGACTCCATCAGGAAGAGATGCTGACGCTCAATAAATTTCAGCAGCCTGAGTTCAGATGAATCGGCCGGGAGTCCGTCATCGCCGCGCAGAGAATCGGCATCTGCCGTGAAGTACATCTTATCGTAGGAGGTATACGTGTAGTAAGGAATATTCTCCGGATCATTGTTTTTACGGTTGGCCACCGCATTGCGGATGATCCGGTGCGCGGGGTTCTCCCCGGCGGCAATAAGTACTTCTGAAAGTTCAAAACCCAGACTTACCAGCTTCACCTGTGCATGTTGCTTCACCGGCAACAGCAGCAACGGACGGTATCCTACATAACTGAACCGCAGCGTGCGGACCGGCTCATGGCTTACCAGGCTGTAGCGGCCGTCAATATCCGTTACGCCGCCCTGCCGGCCTTCGTTGATCACAATATTGACAAAAGCCAGCGGCTCAGCGGTTGCCGAATCACTTACCCGGCCACTTACCCGGTACTCCTGCGCATACAGCATTACGGCGCTGAAAAATAACGGAAGAATTAAGGAAAACCTGAAACTGAAAAATGATTTCACAGGAACTGCTGTTTATGCATCGAAAGTTACCACTATTTCTCCTCTTCTCATATTTGTCCGGATACCTGCGTAAAATTAACAATGAATTTACATTTA
>CAZDBX010000361.1:0-2548 GCA_964503805.1 uncultured Lentimicrobium sp.
ATGAAAAAAGGAGCAGGTCGCTGAATACTGAAGTTTGAACCTCAATACTACCGTTTGATAGTCCACAGGTGGCATTATTTCCATCAGCTGATTCGATTATCAGGTTTGCATCTGTGTTATTTACATTAAATGGAGTTGGAACTTGTGTAACACATCCGGTAGTGTCAATTATTGTGAGAAAGTAATTCCCAACCGGTAATCCTGAAAGTTCAATTTCTGTTCCAACCAGATTTCCATTGCCATCCCGCCATTCAACAGTTGCAGTTGGTGATACCTGGATACCTCTAATGGCACCTGTGCTGTTTCCACAAGTGGTGTTGGATATCTGAACATTTGAAATATCAAGAAAAACAGGCGGATACAAACCAATATGAATAGTATCCGAACCATAACAGTTAAGGTCATTACGTACCCTTACCGAATAAAAACCTGTATCAGTAACTGTATGATATTGGTTTCCAGGAGGGAATTGCTGGTTCCATACATACTGTGTAAACCCTTCTCCTGCATCAAGTTGAAGAGTTGTTGCCTCACATATCATGGTATCATTCCCAAGCCAGGGCTCAGGTGCTGCAAGCACCTCAACCTCCCTCGATGTTTCTTCAATCCTTCCATCAGGATAAACAACATGAGCATGCACTTCATAATTGCCTCCCGACTGGAAAACATGTGTCGGGTTAAAATCAGTTGATGTACTACCATCACCAAAGTTCCAAACTATACTATCAGGTTCAGGGATAAAGCGGTGGCGGAAGGTGAAGGGAGTTTTGGCACATGGACCGCCTTGCCAAACGAAGCGATAGAGTAATTCAGACATAAAAGTAGGAAGCATGACCCGATGGTTTTGTAATACTTCAGGGCCCAGAAAGATTGCATTTTTTACTAAACTGCATTCACTGTCTCGAGCCCACACGTCATGTATTATATCAAGGAATCTGTCTGAATTACCCTGTAGATGGTCCCCATAGATTTTTCCGTCAGGTGCAAGTTGTAATCTTTTTGTATAGCAAGTATCTATAACTATTCCTGAATTAACGAATTGAGCTGAATCAATTTTTGTCAAATCATATTGATATAACAAGGAATAGTTTGTATCAGATGAAACCGTACAATAAACCAATTTAGAATCAGGTGAAATTTCCATCCCGTACATTCCCCTTGATGAACCATAACTATAATACTCACTTATCATAAAATGGTGAATAATTTGCCCTGTTGAAGCATTAAAACTTGAAATATCCAGAGCTCCATGATGATTAGCGTTACTTGAATGTAATGAGATCATTTTTTTTCTATCCTGTGATACTTTTATTTCACCATCAATTGCTATATTAAAAAGTGTCATATTAGGTGCATAACTTATTACTGGAACTGGATCTAAACCAGTTGGTGTTAAAAGAAATACTGCCCAACTCTGAATGTTATTATTGTCTTTAGTCCGTGTGATAATCCAAAAATCTCTGTTATTTGAATGTCTGACAGCTGCAACTCTATGACGTGCCCATACTCCTTCATCAACAAGAATGTTCTTAGAGGTAACTGCTCCTTTGCCATTATCCAATGAAATATCTATAATGCTGTATCTAAGTCCGATAACTAGATCCTCACCCCCAACAGTAAATATATAGTATTGATTTGAGTTACCGGGATTAGGAACAATGACAGCTGGTTGATTATTATTTCCGGCAAATAAACCAAAGCCATTCTGCAATGTATCCAGATCAGTATTCCAAACTGTATTCCCATCTGTATAGAATAATAGCTTACCGGTCGTGTCGGATAGACATGTAGAATTAAGCATATAGTCAATGCTTTTATCAATGATCACAGGATAACCTGAATTAAAATCTAAACCTTCACGTGGTGAAAAATACCAGTTATTTGCCTGGTTTTGACTTATTGCCAAGATAGGAAATAGAAAGAATAATGCAGTTAATAACTTTTGAATATATATCATTATATTTTCAAACAAGAGAGACGTTCTTTTATTTTTAGTAATTAGAAGACTATTAAAAATACAAGCTACTTCAATTTATTTAAAAATCAGCGTGCAAATTGATAAAGAAAAAAGAAGTAACTTGCATTCTTTGTTTTTTACTCCATTTCTACTTCCTGATCCGTGTTTCCAGTCACAAAATCTTCACAAGAATAAAGAAGAGAACTGATCGTTGTTCCTTTACAAATTCTTGAAAAAGGTGTAATATATGCTTTCATGGCATCCGTTACAATTGTGTATTGCTTGGTATTGTCATTAACACAAAACTCGTCTATATTCACAGGAATTGATGCGGTAGAGGAAGTACCTTGTCCTTCAGCTATCAGCACAGTTCCAAGATAAACTTTTACATGAGCCCAATAAAACGTATTTTCTTGTGGATATACACATGAACCAGTAACTGTAACATCAACTGTAAACTGGCTATACCCACTCAAAGTAAGCAAAAATAATCCGGTAATCAAAATTAGTTTTTTCATGGTTGGTAAAATTATTAATTGCTCATCCGTTATTATACCAGTAATTATTTGACACAGCAATTGCAAGCCTATC
>CAZDBX010000362.1:0-2522 GCA_964503805.1 uncultured Lentimicrobium sp.
CATCCGGTTCAGGCGAAGGTCGAGGCTGAGGAATGTGCTCCGGATCATTTCGTCGGGACCCGAACCGGAAGGGAAATCTGCTGCCAGGCCGGCACGAACCAGCCATTCAGGCGTTGTCCCGCTGAACGGACTGCAGTCGTCATCACGCTTTCTTAATTTCATCTTGCTACCGGTATTTGAAAATGCAATGCCTGCAACCCTGTAAAAAGGCATGAAGGAAAGGTCTTTGTCATTGATCAGATCCTGAACATTCGCGGCTGAATCAGTGAATGCCTGAAAAAAGCTGAATTTATTTCCGGCTGTTGCGACGGGTTTATCAGTAACGGTTTCTGAGTGACCTGGCGGAAAGGCTGTCAGGAATTCTTTTTCAGGAATACGTTTATCTGTCCCCGTTTCCCGAAGGTTCGTCTGTTTGTGTAATTTCAGCGCAGGCTGTTTTGCAGTTTCCCGCACAGGCTGTTCCATGAAGGGGGGATAGTTCACTGCAAGAAAAATTACGAACAGAACGGTTGCCGCTGTGAACAGGGTTGTTGTGAGCAGCCGGCCTGATCTTATTCCGGCGGCCGAAGATACCGACGACCAGGCTCCGGCAGGTGCTGGATGCACAGGAAGTTCGGCTGACAGCGGTTTGTCCATCTGCCAACGGATTTCCTCCCACACAAAGTCTCCGGGACTGTGGATGGGCAGGTCACTCACTGCCTTTTTAAGGCTGCCGGCATTTATTTCATTCATAGTCTTTTCCGTAGTCTGTCAATCGTTTTCTCAGTAGCTGCCTGGCCCTGAAAAGCCTGATTTTTGAAGTCCCGACCGGAATGTCAAGCATCAGGGCCGTTTCTTTATGGGTATATCCCTCGACTTCGAGCAGCAGGAATATCACCCTGTAGGCGTCAGGCAGTGATAAAATGGCTTTTTCAAGATCGTTGGAGTTGATCCATGCAGGCCAGACAACCGGTTCGGAATCAGGTATATCTGTGTCTTTTCCTGTTTGGATGCGATGCAGTGACTTTAATCTTTTCAGGGCAGACCTTACGGTAATTGTTTTGATCCAGGCGCCCAGGGTCGATTCCCCTCTGAAGTCCTGAATATCGTGGAACACTTGTATAAAACTCTCCTGTAATGCATCATGGGCTTCATCCTGATCGTTGAGTATCCGCAGGGCAACGGTATACATTGCATCCTTGTAAAGATCAAAAAGCTTTTTCTGTGCTTTGTAATCTTTTCGGATGCAGTCACGAACCAGCGTGATTTCATCAGGCGCCGGGCAGGTTGTTCCTGTGTTTGAAAATTTCAAATGATACCGTTTTGGACAAGCCTTATATTTAAAGGGTGTTCAGGGTGTGAAAAGGTTTCAGTAAGTTGAAAATTTTCCGGAAAAGGTTTCAGATGGCTAAAATTCAGTTGATTGCCGGCCTTTTTCACCTGTACAAATCTAATGATTATCCGGCAATCATTTACGCTTTGCTTCGGCTGTTCATCGATGCCGCGCATTTTTTATCCGCCTGATTTACTGTCAGAAACCGGTATTTACGGTTCAGGGTGGAACGAATTGGCAGATAATGGTTAATTTTACATTCTGTTCCGCTTTGCACCATGAAGAAATACCGTATACCTGTAGTTGTTTTGTCGATGTTCCTGTGTTTGGGTACCGGTATGGGGCAGACTCAGGTATTTATTGGCTCCGGTGTGGATCACTGCTGCAGCAAACCATCCCTGCTGAAACGGCAGGTTATTGAAAACCGGGAGCAGCAAGCCTGGAATTACGATGTGGACTACCTCAGGTTTATCCTCGATATTGATCCTGCGCTTGAGCCGATTAAAGGGGCGGTGCTGACCAGGCTGATCCTTACCGGAGAGGCTGCGGACGGGCTGAGGATGGAGCTGAGTACTGAACTCACGGTTGATTCGGTGCATTGTAATGGTGTGGCTGCAGGGTTTCTGCACAACGGGGATTACAACCTGCAGATCAGCCTGCCTGCCGAAACCCGGAAGGGAGAAATGCTGGAAGTGGAAGTGTTTTATCATGGCATTCCCCCTTCCGGTGAAGGATTTGGATCGGTGGGCCGGGGTGAGCACGCCGGGATTCCGGCTTTCTGGACCTTGTCGGAGCCTTATGGCTGCCGCGACTGGTGGCCGGGGAAAAATGACCTGACCGACAAGGCCGACTCCATTGATGTCATCGTGAGATCTCCGGATATATACCGCACAGCTTCAAACGGACTGCTGGTGGGGGATGAGGTGAACAACCACATCCGCACCTGCCACTGGAAACACCGTTACCCCATTGTGCCTTACCTGATTGCCGTAGCTGTGACCAATTACGAGCTCTATGACGAAACCGCATATCCCGCAGGCATTCCTGTGCTGATTCAGAATTACGTTTACCCGGAGACCCTGGCGCAGACCATGCAGTATACGGCGCAAACGACCATGATTATGGAGCTATTCAGTGATCTGTTCGGGATGTATCCTTTTGCCGCTGAAAAATACGGACACGCCCAGTTCGGATGGGGCGGCGGAATGGA
>CAZDBX010000363.1:0-2506 GCA_964503805.1 uncultured Lentimicrobium sp.
TCATTTACAGTTGCGGCTTATCCATTATACAATCGGGGCTGCATCCAGGCTTGCGGGTGCATTTCCGACCTGATTATCATTATATTTTATTGCCTGAAATCCGTCAGTTCTGTAGTTCCTAACGATTTACCATTCTTATCGAAAGTCTCAGTTTTCACTGCGCCAACATTTTTGGCTATCCATTGCACTGATTTAGTGGTCATTTTCAGGATCGTTTTCACTTCAGAATCAAAAGAGAGCTTGTAGCACTCAAAAGTTCCGGCGGCAGAGGTCACAGATTCGATGCCCTCAACTTTCCGGTTATAAATCTTAACCGACATTGTCATCATGGTCATTCCCGAAGACATAAAGCTGATCTGAATATTTCCATCGTTCAGGGTTTGTCCGGGTTGCAGCACTCCCGGATATTCAAGGTCCAGGCCGTCAACCTTCATCTCCATTTCTTTCATGCCGCCCATGGTTGAAGGATCCAGGAAATTTTTCATATCCATATAGAACACATCGCCCTTGCATCTCATTTCAAGCTCCTGTTCAAAACCAGGCTTGTCTTTCTCATCAAGTTGTTCGCTTTTCACCCTGATTACTGTACCATCAGCCGTTTCATTCACCGAAAGAATGGTTTGACGACTGGTACCGGTTAGTTTACCCTTGGCATTATAACTCTTTGTTTCAAGGAATGCGCCGCTTTTCATTGGAAAATATGCTTCACAATTCTGCGGCATGGCGCTGGCAACGGCAAATAAGCCAATCAGCAAGAGAATTAACTTTTTCATAGGTGACTGATTTTTTACAGATACACAAAAATATAAAAAATCAAGATTATCATATTATAACCTGATTGATTTTTTACAGGGGAGCTAGGAAGCACTTAAGCGGAAAAGCAAAATGCGGGATTAAACTACCGGGAGGCATAAAAGAACAAAAGCCGCATGCGTGCGGCGATTGTCAATATCAGAATATTACGGATCCGGTAAAGAAACCGGTCATCACAGGATACAAAAAACCAAGGTGATCGGCTTTAATTCCGGCTTTCGTCCAAATGGTGAATTACATGTGCATTCCACCGCAGACGCTGATCACCTGACCAGTTACATAAGAAGATAGGTCAGAGGCAAGGAACAGGCTTACATCGGCAACATCTTCCGGTTTCCCGCCGCGCCTGAGTGGAATACCTTCTATCCATGCCTTGCGGACATCTTCCGGCAGTTTAGCGGTCATATCAGTCTCGATAAACCCGGGGGCTATGGCATTGCAGCGGATGCTGCGCGAACCGAGTTCCTGGGCCATGGATTTGGTAAATCCAACGAGGCCGGCCTTTGAAGCTGAATAGTTTGATTGCCCTGCATTGCCCGAAAGCCCTACCACAGAACTCATATTGATAATAGAACCGCTGCGTTTTTTCAGCATCACTTTCTGAACCGCTTTGGTCATATTAAAGATGGATTTCAGGTTAACCTTGATTACCAGATCCCAATCGGCTTCGGTCATGCGCATCAACAGATTATCACGGGTAATTCCGGCATTGTTCACAAGCACATCGATGCGGCCGAAATCATTTACAACGTCAGTGATCAGTTTATCACTCCCTTCGAATGAACTCGCATCCGAGGCATAACCTTTCGCTTTCACACCCAGGGCAGCAAGTTCCTTTTCCAGTGCAATGGCGTTTTCATCGTAATTCAGGTCGGAGAATGCCACATTGGCACCTTCAGCTGCAAATCTGAGCGCAATGGCTTTTCCGATACCACGGGCACCTCCGGTAACCAGTGCGGTTTTTCCTTCAAGTAATTTCATAATCCGTTTTTTCGTTTATTATTCAATGAACTGAAATAAAAAGCAGACAATTTACGCTGCACAATCAACCATCAGGTGTTTGAAGCGGAAATCCATCTCACCAGGTTAAAATCCTGACGGTGCGGCAGCATGGGATGCCGCGGGAACAACCTGAAGGCATAATCAAAGACTCCGGCCTGCAATGTCGGGATTTCAATAAAGAAGGTCACAATATTACCGTTAACGCCGGCAATGGCCATTTCTTCAATGAATGAAATCTTTTTGACTTCATCATTTACTTTGTGACCAAACAACACTTCGAGCCCTATATCATTGGCGCTGAGTTCATTCACATTCACCACTATTTCTGCAACAAAATTTTCGCCGAGGCGCAGGGGTTTGCGCGTTGAGTCGGGTACATTTACGCTGACCACTTCAATACTTTCCCATCCCCGGAGAATTCTGCGTTTCCAGGATGAGATCATCCTTACATTTTCAAAATCATTGGCAAAGAGCATGGATGAGCGTTTAATCAGCTTATTGTAGAACTGATTATAATAATCATCGAGCATCCGTTTCATGGTAAACTCAGGTGAAATTCCGGCGATGGTGTTTTTTATGTATGAAACCCATTTTTCAGGAATTCCCTTGCTATTTCTATCATAGAAAGCCGGAATAATCTCCTCTTCAAAGATATTGTAGATGTTCTCGGCATCCAGTTCATCCTGGAACT